>NZ_JADMQH010000021.1:0-109653 GCF_015559655.1 Bacteroides sp. 1001136B_160425_E2
GGGAATCTTAAAAACTCAATCATCTTTTTCAGATTTACCACAACGTTTCCAGAATACTCCATTATTTTATTCAAAACCGTGCAAGAATGAGCTAAATGATAATTTTCCAGTTAAACAAAATTATAACGCCCGTTCTTTGAGATATTGAAAACGAAATATTACGAAAATAATGATTATCTTTGAACCACTAAAAGGAAAATAACAATGAATGACCTGCTTCGTAAACTCCCTATCGGGATACAGACCTTTGAGAAACTTCGTAAGGGCGATTATCTATATGTAGATAAGACAGAACTTGTATGGAAAATAGCTTATACATCTACTCCATACTTCCTGAGCCGTCCACGCCGTTTCGGTAAAAGTCTTCTTCTCTCTACCTTTGAAGCCTACTTTGAAGGAAAGAAGGAACTCTTCGAAGGGCTTGCCATTGAAAAACTGGAAACGAAATGGGAAAAGCATCCTGTGCTGCATCTGGATTTAAATGCCGAGAAGTACGATTCCCCAGAAAGACTTTATGATATCCTCAGCCGTCAACTCACCTTATGGGAAATCCAATATGGCAAAGGAATAGACGAGAACACTCTTTCCGGTCGTTTCTCCGGCGTCATCCGTCGTGCCTACGAACAAACCGGTAGCAGCGTCGTAGTTCTGGTAGACGAATACGACAAACCTCTGTTGCAAGCTTTAGGCAATGATGTCTTACTGGATGAATACCGTAAAACCCTGAAAGCCTTTTACGGAGTATTGAAAAGTGCCGACCGCTACCTACGTTTCGTCTTCCTCACAGGAGTAACGAAATTCTCACAAGTAAGTGTATTCAGTGACCTCAACCAGTTGCAGGACATCACTTTGTGGCCCGATTACGGAACCCTTTGCGGCATCACTCTTCAAGAATTATTGGATACCTTTCAGCCGGAAATCAAGATACTTGCAGCCAATAATTCCATTTCTTATGATGACGCGGTACAACGAATGACACGTCTCTACGATGGCTATCATTTTTGCATTAATTCAGTAGGTATCTTCAACCCGTTCAGTGTACTGAATGTCCTGAAATCAAAAGTGTTCGACAATTACTGGTTCCAGACCGGCACACCGACTTTCCTCGTCGAGATGCTGCAAGAAACCGAATACGACCTGCGTACTTTGCTTGACGGGATCGAAGCACCGTCTTCCATGTTCTCCGAATATCGTGTAGATTCCAATAACCCGATTCCGTTGATTTACCAAAGTGGATATCTGACGATAAAAGATTTCGATAGGGAATTTGGTAACTATCTATTGCAATTTCCTAATGATGAAGTCCGCTACGGCTTCATAAATTTCCTGGTTCCATTTTACACCGGAGTGAGAAACAGTGACCAAGGATTTTACATCGGCAAGTTTGTACAAGAACTTCGTTCGGGAGACTACGATGCCTTTCTCACCCGCCTGCAAGCCTTCTTTGCCGATTTCAACTACGAATTGAACGAGCAAACAGAGCGTCACTACCAAGTGGTTTTCTATATTGTTTTCAAACTTATGGGACAGTTCACCGATGCCGAAGTACGCAGCGCCCGCGGTCGTGCAGATGCCGTAGTGAAAACACCTAAATATATCTATGTCTTCGAATTCAAGCTGCATGACACGGCAGAAGCGGCATTGAAGCAGATCGACGATAAAGGCTATCTGATACCGTATCAGGCAGACGGACGTGAAGTGATAAAGATCGGGGTGGAGTTCAGTGCGGAAAAACGCAATATCAGTCGCTGGCTGGTGTGAACAGATAAAGTTAAATATAATCAGGAGTTACCCATATCCACGACCGATAGCAACTTCTCCTATGAACAGGAACCAAAGGTAAATAACCGGAGCACACTCTACCTTCCCTGATTTCCAACGGATTAGTTGCGGACATTCGTTCATGTTCCTGCCAGGCTTCACCTTCCGAAGGATGATAATCAATCACAAAACGCCCTATTGAACCAGGATGTACATAACGGTCATATAAAAAACGCGCAACAACTCCCATATTCATGCGCAGATTGATTTCCACACAGGGATGAATCCGAAAAACCGGCTTTTCATTTTCCGGGAACCGACAAATCATCATATCAACTCCAAGATAACCTTTATAAACGGTTCCTACCAACGCAGAAAGCCTATATTTCAAACAGTTCTCCAAATCCGTCAGAACCTCTGAAAGGACATATTGCGAAAGTTGTTTCCAGATTGCCTCATTAGAAAGCAAACGATTCCCTTCATACATTCCACTCTTTCCGGTATGAAAGAGGGAATATCCCATAAATGTCACTTCACCTGTACCATCGGAATAAAACTCCATGGCAAAATCCTCTACCTTATTATATATAGGTTCCGCAATGATTCCACCCTGCGAAGCAGCCACACGCGTACACCAACCGGAAATAAAAGGAGTAAATATGCCTTTACACCAGTTCAAGCCTTTACCGCTTCCCGAAAGCGGAGCTTTCAACAGGCAGCATTCCCGCTCTTCCACAAAAGTTTTCCATTCTTCCAGTGCCTTCAAATAATAAGATTCTCCGCAGAAATATTCATTCAGTTGTAATTCCGGAAGTAACGAGACGGCTTTAGAACGATGGGAGTATTCCCGCAAACCGTTTAATTGCTCCATAGAAGGAAGCAGGGCTTCATCCACGCCCAGCCCTAAAAGCCGTTTCCGCAAAGCTACATCCCACCCCCAAGGACGAATATCCAAATCCGGTCCGACAGCAAGTTCCGGTTCAGTCATCAAATGAATCGAAACTCCCAGCAATTCCTGCATTTGCTTCAAATAATCCAGATTATAAGCGGAAGGAGCTAATACAGCACTCCCCTCCTCTGCATACCACATCGGAAGCAAAGCCAACTCGGAAGCCATACGTCTGGCCGAAGCCGGAGCCATATAATTAGTTTCACCGCTGGCCAACGCCAAGTCATGTTCCGGATTGAATATATAAAGAGCCTTTTTTGTCATTTCAAATGAATTCAAAACTTTATTCTGCAAATATATACAGGAAATAGTCAGGAATGACAACAATAAACATAAAGTTGGAATTAAAAGCACAATTTTGCCATCTCTACTTTGCAAATCCTAAAAAAAGCAGTATATTTGCCACCCGAAAAACAAAGAACTGAAATGGAATCATTCTACCGCACACACGCCTACCTCGTTGAGCACACCAATGCCCCCGTCCGCCGCGATCTCATGGACGAGATCGACTGGAGCGACCGCCTGATTGGTATCAAAGGGACACGTGGCGTAGGAAAAACCACTTTCCTTCTCCAATACGCCAAAGAGAAATTCGGGAACGACCGTTCCTGTCTGTTCATCAACATGAACAATTTCTACTTCTCGGGTCACAGCATTGTAGACTTCGCTAACGAATTTCAGAAACGCGGCGGAAAAGTATTGTTGATCGACCAAGTGTTCAAACATCCTGAATGGAGCAAAGAGTTGCGCATGTGTTACGACCGTTTTCCTAATCTGAAAATTGTCTTCACCGGCTCATCCGTGATGCGACTGAAAGAAGAAAATCTTGAATTGCGTGATATTGCAAAGAGCTATAACCTGCGTGGATTCTCTTTCCGTGAATTCCTAAACTTACAAACAGGCATGAAATTCAGGGCATACAGCCTCGAAGAAATTCTTAGCACTCACGAACAGATTGCCAAAGGAGTGCTCTCCAAAGTTCGTCCTCTCGATTATTTTCAGGATTACCTGCACCACGGATTCTATCCGTTCTTCCTCGAAAAACGTAACTTTTCGGAGAATTTGCTGAAAACAATGAACATGATGGTAGAAGTAGATATCCTGCTCATCAAACAAATTGAACTGAAATATCTTTCAAAGATAAAAAAATTACTATATTTGCTCGCTGTCGACGGGCCGAAGGCTCCAAATGTGAGCCAACTGGCAAGCGACATACAGACATCTCGCGCCACGGTGATGAACTATATCAAGTATCTGGCAGATGCGCGACTCATTAATCTGGTTTATCCGAAAGGGGAAGAATTCCCTAAAAAACCGTCGAAGATAATGATGCACAATTCCAACCTGATGTATTCCATCTATCCGGTGAAAGTGGAGGAGCTGGATGTGCTCGACACATTCTTTGCAAATTCTTTATGGAAAGACCATAAAGTACATAAAGGAGATAAAAACGTCTCTTTTATGGTGGACGAAGTAATGCCGTTCAAAATTTGCCAGGAAGGCGCAAAGATCAAGAACAATCCGAATGTAACGTATGCGTTGCATAAGGCTGAAATAGGTCGGGGCAACCAGATACCTCTCTGGATGTTCGGCTTTTTATATTAAAAGATTTATTTACTTAAATATTTAATTTAGTTATGACTAAACAGAAGAAATTCATCACTTGTGATGGTAACCAGGCTGCAGCACATATCTCGTATATGTTCTCTGAAGTAGCAGCTATCTATCCCATCACTCCTTCTTCGACTATGGCTGAGTACGTAGACGAATGGGCTGCCGCAGGACGTAAGAACATCTTCGGCGAAACAGTATTGGTACAGGAAATGCAATCTGAAGGTGGTGCTGCCGGTGCAGTTCACGGTTCTCTTCAGGCTGGTGCGTTGACTACTACTTACACTGCTTCCCAGGGTCTTCTCCTGATGATCCCTAACATGTACAAAATTGCCGGTGAGTTCTTGCCTTGCGTATTCCATGTATCTGCTCGTACATTGGCTTCTCACGCATTGTGTATCTTCGGTGACCACCAAGACGTAATGTCAGCTCGTCAGACTGGCTTTGCAATGTTGGCTGAAGGTTCTGTACAGGAAGTTATGGATTTGGCAGGTGTTGCCCACCTGGCTACAATCAAAGCTCGTGTTCCGTTTATGAACTTCTTCGACGGTTTCCGTACATCTCACGAAATCCAGAAGGTCGAAATGTTGGAAAACGATGATCTAGCTCCGCTGATTGATCAGAAAGCTTTGGCTGAATTCCGTGCCCGCGCACTGAATCCGATGAATCCGGTAGCTCGTGGTATGGCTGAAAATCCTGACCACTTCTTCCAACATCGTGAATCATGCAATAACTACTATGAAGCAGTTCCTGCTATCGTAGAAGAATATATGAATGAAATTTCTAAGATCACAGGTCGTAAATACGGTTTGTTCGATTACTATGGTGCAGAAGATGCAGAACGCGTAATTATCGCTATGGGTTCTGTAACAGAAGCTGCCCGCGAAGCTATCGACTACCTGGTAGCAAACGGCGAAAAAGTGGGTATGGTTGCCGTACACCTGTATCGTCCGTTCTCTGCTAAGCACTTCCTGGCTGCTGTACCTAAGACTGCTAAGACTATCGCAGTTCTTGACCGTACTAAAGAACCGGGCGCTAACGGCGAACCTCTTTACCTTGACGTTAAAGACTGCTTCTATGGCGCAGAAAATGCTCCGGTTATCGTTGGCGGTCGCTACGGTTTGGGTTCAAAAGATACTACTCCTGCTCAAATCCTTTCAGTATTCGAAAACTTGGCTATGCCAATGCCGAAGAACCACTTCACTATCGGTATCGTAGACGACGTTACTTTCACTTCTCTTCCTCAAAAAGAAGAAATCGCTTTAGGCGGCGAAGGTATGTTCGAAGCTAAATTCTACGGTTTGGGTGCTGACGGTACAGTAGGTGCTAACAAGAACTCTGTAAAGATTATCGGTGACAACACTGACAAACACTGCCAGGCTTACTTCTCTTATGACTCTAAGAAGTCAGGTGGTTTCACTTGTTCTCACTTGCGTTTCGGTGACAATCCAATCCGTTCTACTTATCTGGTAAATACTCCGAACTTCGTTGCTTGTCACGTTCAGGCTTACCTGCACATGTACGATGTAACTCGTGGTTTGCGTAAAAACGGTTCTTTCTTACTGAACACAATCTGGGAAGGTGAAGAACTGGCTAAGAACCTACCTAACAAGGTTAAGAAGTATTTTGCACAGAACAACATTTCTGTATACTATATCAACGCAACACAGATTGCACTGGAAATTGGTTTGGGTAACCGTACCAATACTATCCTTCAATCTGCATTCTTCCGTATCACAGGCGTTATTCCTGTAGAACAAGCTGTTGAGCAGATGAAGAAATTCATCGTTAAGTCTTACGGTAAGAAGGGTGAAGACGTTGTCAACAAGAACTATGCTGCTGTAGACCGCGGTGGCGAATACAAAACTTTGCCTGTTGATCCTGCTTGGGCTAACCTGCCGGATGACGCAAAAGCTGAAAACAACGATCCTGCATTCATCAACGAAGTAGTTCGTCCGATCAATGCACAAGACGGTGACTTGTTGCCAGTATCTGCATTCAAGGGCATCGAAGACGGTACTTGGTATCAAGGTACTGCGAAATACGAAAAACGTGGTGTAGCTGCATTCGTTCCTGAATGGAATGCTGAAAACTGTATCCAGTGTAACAAGTGTGCGTATGTTTGTCCTCACGCTTCTATCCGTCCGTTCGTACTCGATGCTGAAGAGCAGAAGGGTGCTAAGTTCGAACAACTGAAAGCTGTAGGTAAAGCATTCGACGGTATGACATTCCGTATCCAGGTTGACGTTCTCGACTGTCTGGGTTGCGGTAACTGTGCAGACATCTGTCCGGGTAATCCGAAGAAGGGTGGCAAAGCATTGACAATGAAACACCTCGAAAGCCAATTGGCTCAAGCTGAAAACTGGACTTACTGTGCTGAAAACGTGAAGACTAAACAACATCTTGTTGACATCAAGGCTAACGTGAAGAACTCACAGTTCGCTACTCCGTTGTTTGAGTTCTCCGGCGCTTGCTCAGGTTGTGGTGAAACTCCGTACGTGAAATTGATTTCTCAATTGTTCGGTGACCGTGAAATGGTTGCTAACGCTACCGGATGTTCTTCTATCTACTCTGGTTCTGTTCCTTCTACTCCGTATACTACAAACGAAAACGGACACGGTCCTGCTTGGGCTAACTCACTGTTCGAAGACTTCTGTGAATTCGGTTTGGGTATGGAATTGGCTAACGAAAAGATGCGTGCTCGTCTCGTGAAAGTGATGAACGAAGCTATTGCTGCTGACTGCACTCCTGCCGAAGTAAAAGAACTGTTCGCCGAATGGATCAACAATATGCTGGATGCAGATAAGACTAAGGAATTGGCTGCTAAGATCATTCCGGTTGTTGAAGCTAACAAGGATAAATGTAACCACTGCAAACAAATCGCTGAACTGCAACAATATCTTGTAAAACGCAGCCAGTGGATCATTGGTGGTGACGGTGCTTCTTATGATATCGGTTACGGTGGTCTTGACCATGTAATCGCTTCTGGTAAGGACGTTAACATCCTCGTTCTGGATACTGAAGTTTACTCTAACACAGGTGGTCAGTCTTCTAAGGCTACTCCAGTAGGTGCTATCGCTAAGTTCGCTGCTGCCGGTAAGCGCGTACGTAAGAAAGACCTCGGTCTGATGGCTACTACTTACGGTTATGTATATGTTGCACAAATCGCTATGGGTGCTGACCAAGCTCAAACTTTGAAAGCTATCCGTGAAGCTGAAGCATATCCTGGACCATCTTTGATTATCGCTTACGCTCCATGTATCAACCACGGTCTGAAAGCCGGTATGGGTAAGAGCCAGGAAGAAGAAGAAAAGGCTGTTAAGTGCGGTTACTGGCACTTGTGGCGTTACAACCCGGCTTTGGAAGAAGAAGGCAAGAACCCATTCCAATTGGATAGCAAAGAACCGAACTGGGAAGATTTCCAAGGTTTCTTGAAGGGTGAAGTTCGTTACGCTTCTGTAATGAAACAATATCCTGCTGAAGCTGAAGAACTGTTCAAAGCTGCTGAAGAAAACGCTAAATGGCGTTACAACAGCTACAAACGTTTGGCTAAAGAAAACTGGGGTGCTGAATAATAGTAATACCCTATAAATATAAAACGGTAATCTTGTAGAAGATTACCGTTTTTTTATTGTATGAACTCTGTCCAACATAAACAATTCCCTGTTTCTTCTTTCCGAATAAAGAATAACAATGACCCAATCTATTTATTCTCTGATTCCGGAATCCAACTATCCACCAACTGCCGATGTTCATCCCTCCATTTACGGGCTATTTCTTCTTCATCCATCCGGGCATCCTTCATAGCTGTCATAAAAGAGCTAAGTTCTTCTGTCGTTAGTTTGATGTTGCCAAAGAATTCGGCAGCAAACGGATCCTTCTCACTAAAACCTTTCCATGCAATAGCATGTATTTCTTCCAAGTCTCCATATACTTTCTTCGGATCATCCAAGAATTTCAAGTCAAACTGGTCAAACATCCAATGTGGCGTCCAACCTGTGATGACAATCCATTCTCCTTTATCCATCGCTTTTTTCAAAGAGGCCAGCATGGTGGAGCTACTTGAAGTCATAAGGGTATACCCATCAAGTCCATAAGCAGCAATAGCTTTATCGGTCGTCTTCATAATTCCTGCTCCGGCATCAATTCCCACTATTTCCGAAGAAAAACGGTCTTTGTTATCTGCCAGTTCACTAATAGACTGAATCGTAACATATTGAGGAACAACCAGTCCGACGCGAGCTTCTCCATATACCTCCCCCAAGAATTCGATGCTGTCTCCATACTGATCCATATAATCTTTCATCGTTATTGGTAGCCAGGCATCCAGAAACACATCCGATTTCTTTCCTGACATAGATACAAAGATAGGGGCAAGATCAGCATTTTGCAATTCAACCTCATATCCATGTTCTTCCAACACCACCTTGGCCAAATGACTCATGGCAATACCTTCCAACCAATTGGCATAGGCTATTTTTACTTTCTTTTTCTCTAAGTCTGAATTAGTACAGGAAGCTAGCAAAAGCATAGCTGACAATACTATTCCAACTATTTTATATATTCTCATACGTATTTTATCCTTTCCGTTTAGTTCTTATTTTTTCGTCCTGCCATTCCTTGCGTGATACGGTCTAAGATGATAGCTAAAATAACCACTGCTATACCACCTTCAAACCCAAGTCCGATTTTCATTTGGGTAATACCTTTCAACACAATTTCTCCCAGACCACCGGCAGCAATCATGGCAGCAATTACCACCATAGAAAGCGACATCATTATTGTCTGGTTGACACCAGTCAGGATGGTGGGCAACGCCAAAGGAAGCTGCACTTTATACAATAACTGCCAACGGGTAGCCCCGAACGAACGGGAAGCTTCCACTACATTTTTAGGGACCTGCCGTATTCCCAATCCGGTAAGGCGGACTACAGGAGGCATAGCAAAGATAATGGTGGCAAACACTCCCGGCACTGCTCCCAATCCGAAAAACAAAACGGCAGGAATCAGATAAACAAAAGCAGGCATCGTCTGCATCAAGTCGAGAATAGGACGGAGTATTTTCTCTGCACGCGGACTGTTTGCCGTCCACACTCCTAAAGGTACACCAACAATCAGGGCCAGACAGGTAGATGAAAAAACGAGAGCCAGGGTTTGCATAGTAGCCTCCCAAAATCCCATTCCATAGATTAGTAATAATCCCAATGCGGTGAAAATTGCCGTACCACGTCCTGCTTTCATCCATGCGAGTGCAGCAAGTACCAGGATGGTTATATAAAAAGGTATTCCGAAAAGTATGTGTTGGAATCCTATAATAAAACTACCGATGCCCGCATTCACGGCATCAAAGAAAGTGGAAAAATGTACCATCATCCAATTGATGGCCATCTCTATATATTGTCCTATATTTATCATAAATCTATTGCGTTTTGAATTATTTCGTTTATTTCTTCTTTATCTTTCCCGGTCACTTCGATGATTAAGGAGGAAAGCGGGATTGTTCCTAAAAACTCGCGCGTCTCATCAATCACCCATACCGGCGAATTAGTCTTTGTCATTAAAGGAAGTATATCCTCCAACACTGTATCCTCCAACACAGAATGTACTTCTGTACGCACAATCGTTTCAATGGATTTTTCCTGCCTGCTACGTAACTTAAGCAGGTCGTTCAGACGTACTTCTCCGACCAGTTTATCATCGGCGTCTATTACAGGTAATACAGTAATATTCTTCGCACGCATCTTACGAATCAAAACTTCGGGACCTTCTTTCTTCAGACGGGCCACCAGCGGTTTGTCAATCATTAAAGAAGAAGCGGTGATAATTTTACTCCTGTCCACGTTTTCAACAAAACGGGCTACATACTCGTTAGCCGGTTCAGTCAGTATTTCTTCTGACGTACCTACCTGCACCACCTCTCCATCTTTCATAATGGCAATACGGTCGCCCAGTTTAATCGCTTCACTCAAGTCATGGGTAATAAAGACAATTGTTTTTTTCATCTTCGACTGCAAAGCCAGCAATTCATCCTGCATTTGCACACGAATTAGAGGATCGAGAGCAGAAAAGGCCTCATCCATTAGAAGTACTTCGGGATTATTAGCCAAGGCACGGGCCAGTCCGACACGTTGTTGCATCCCACCGGAAAGCTCACCCACCATCTGATTTTCATATCCTTTCAATCCGACAAGCATCATGCTTTCCATAGCTTTCTTCTCACGTTCCTCTTTCTTCACTCCCTGAAGTTCGAGACCGAATGCAATATTACTCAATACGGAACGGTGAGGCAACAGACCGAAATTCTGGAAAACCATCGCCAGCTCTTTCCGGCGAACCTGCAATAATTCTTTTTCGGATATTTTAGATATATCTACTCCGTTTACAAGCACTTGCCCGGCAGTAGGACGTATCAGACGATTGATACAACGCAGCAATGTTGATTTTCCACTTCCCGAGAGTCCCATTATCACAAAAAACTCTCCTTCATTAATTGAAAGATTGGCATCTTTCACTCCTACCGTACAACCGGTATCTTTCAGAATTTCCTCTTTACTCTTATCTTTTTTCAACATCTTGAGGGCTTTCTGCTTCTCGTTTCCAAAGATAAGGTACAAATCCTTTATTTCTATTTTACTCATATAATATATTGGTTTAGATTATAATAGTTGTTTTGTTTTCAACTGCCGCGTTCCTCATTCTCACTTACGATAAACAAGTTGAATGTTCGCATGGTTCAGTCATGTCACATGACAACATGACGATCCGACGTTTTTTAAATGGTTAAAAAAAACAGACTGAGTAGTTTAAAAGGAAGAGAATTTGATAAGATTATCCTCTCAATGAACAGTAGAAAACAGTATTTTCATAAATAAATAACAGTCTGTTCTTGCATATTGTTGGCACAAAGGTAAGGAAAATAGATTAAATATGCAAATTTTATTCAGATACAGAGTAATTCCAAAGATGCTTTTTCAGGTCTACACACCCATTTTGCTTAAAAGAGATCCCTTCTTCCAACAAGAGTTGCTTTTGCTCTGTCCAACCGGGAACAAGACGTCCCGACGCATTGACAACCCGGTGACAAGGCGCAGATAAATCATCCGGAACCTGTTTCAAAGCACGCCCCACCATACGGGAACATTGAGGCATTCCCAATAATGCGGCAATTCCCCCATAAGTAGAAACTTTACCTACCGGAATTTCCCGAACAACCTGATATACCTCTTGACAAAAGGATGCGGAGAGACTCGCCTTATCTACTTTATAATCTTTCATTGCCTGGACTTCACTTATTTCACTCCCAAAGCTAGATAAAAAGAAGAGAATTTGCAAATAATAAGATCACTCCAAACAAAATATGCAACTTTACTTGCTTTTTATACAAATAATATCGACCTTTGCAGTCATATAAGCAACCTATTATTAACAAAACAAGCACTGCTGTTATGAAAAAGAAAACAATTCTATTCACTTCTTGTTTGTTTGGAGCATTCGCTTTCAGCTCCTGTGAGAAGAACCTTTATGATGAAAACAAACAACCTGAAAAAGAAATTCAAGTAAAAGACCTGGATATACCCGCAGGTTTTCAGTGGAAATTAACTCAAGTAGCCGCAGGAACAGTAGCTGCTACTACCCCCACTATGGTTTCCTTCTTTTTGGATGAAGCATGTAGTAAAGAAGAGAAAATAGCCGACATTCCTGTAGATACAGAAATTTCAAGTCTCCCTTTGAGCATCCCAACCTACGTAAATACATTGTATGCCCAGTACAAAACCGGCACCAATGAAACAAAAAAAGTGGCCATACCTGTAAATGCAGATAAAAGTTTCTCACTGAACATTGCTAATGATGCCAAATCCAAATCTAACACCACCCGGTCAATCACTCGTGGGCATGATATAGAAGATGACATCCAATTGGCAAAAGGAGTCATTTTTCATCCCAAAGATGGTTGGGGAACAATCATGTTTGAAGACCAATTCCCATCATTAGGAGATTATGACTTTAATGATTTTGTAGTCAATTATAAGGTGCAGTTCCAAGGTATTAAAAAGGTTGACAAAAAATACACTGCGCAGTATATACAAATAGAATTACGTCTAAAAGCTATTGGAGGAATATTCCCTTATTCTCCATATTTAAGACTGAAAGAAATAGACTCCGACGAAGTGGAAAATATTGAGGTTTATGAAACTAAAAATATGAATCCTGCGGTTGACGGAGTAGAACTTGTCCCCAACAAGCATCTTATCATTGATTACAGCCCTTTAATTAAGAATCTGGCTAAACCTGCAGGCAGCCAATATTATAATACAGAAAAGAGTGCTTTGGTAACAACAAGTGATTTACCGGAGATCAATATTCTGATCACCCTAAAGAAGAGAAAAGAAGTAAAGGAAATATTAGAAGGCGATGAATTCGACTTATATTTAAAACGTAATGATAGCGGAACAGAGATCCATATGAATGGTATTGAACCGATAACTTACCAATATCCATTCAATGATAAAAACCTGCTACCGGTATATACAAACGGGGACGAAGAAGATGATAACTACTATTTTAGTGCAGGACGCCTGATTTGGGGATTAAGAGTACCGGGCAACGCAGCGCATGCTATTGAAAAAGCTAATTTCTTGGAAGCCTATAAAGGATTCGCGAAATGGGCGCAAAGTAATGGCAAAAACGAACAGAACTGGTATAATCAAGGAAACGCAGATAAAAGTTTGTTGATTCAGAACTAACACATATAAATAAATCCCGGTAAACATTGAAAATTCAAGTTATCGGGATTTATTGTATTCTGACGTGAATAGTTTTGATTCTATCCTTTCCTCTTCAACAAATCTGTCGGACTCTCGCCAAACTGTTCTTTATAGCATTTGGTAAAATAAGAAGGAGAGCTGAAACCGACTTCATAACCAACCTCTGCCACTGTCATATCCGACGAAGCAAGCAGGGAAGCCGCTTTCTTCAAGCGGGCGATGCGAAGCAATTCATTCGGAGAATAATTAGTCAGGGACTTTATTTTGCGATAGAGCTGCACACGACTTAATCCCATATCCTTACCCAAATCTTCTACATTCAAATTTGAATCTCCCATCTTTGCTTCAATCAAAGCCTTGAATTTTTCCACAAAGTCTTTATCCATATCACAGACATCCTCTTTCGCCAATGTTTGTCCGTCGCCAAAAAACTGTTTCAGGCGGCGATGTGAATCTATCAGATTACGAACGCGTGCCAACAGCAATTGCGAACTGAAGGGCTTGGAGATATAAGAATCCGCACCTCCGTCATATCCCTGAATCCGTTGTTCATCCAAAGAACAAGCTGTCAATAGGATGACAGGGATATGGCAGGTTTGCAGTTCGCTCTTCAGACGACGGCAACACTCTATTCCATCAATACCGGGCATCATCACATCAGAGATTATCAAGTCCGGGACATATTTCATTGCTTTGCGGATGCCCTCCGAACCGTCTGCAGCTTCAATAACAGTATAATCGGTATGGAGTAATCCGCGTACATACAAGCGAATATCCGCATTATCATCAATTACCAAAACGGAAGGCTTGGAAGAATCATAGCCTTTTTCCAGTTCCTCTTCTTCGACAGCTAAAGTTTCATTCAGGTTGGAAGAGCCGGGAGAAGCAGGACTTAAAGGAACTGCAGAGATTGATGACATCAGAGAATCTTCAGCCAGAATAGTCTCACAAGTATGTACCGGTAAATCAACAGTAAAGACAGTGCCCTGCTTTTCGTCACTTTCCACAGAAATTGTACCTTTATGCAATTCAACGAAAGCTTTGACCAATGCAAGCCCGATTCCCGAACCGGCATGGTGCATGTCTATTTTATAAAAACGATCGAAAATGCTCCGGATATGTTCAGCGGAAATCATTGAACCGGTATTGGCTACAGTAAAACGAATCCAGCGAGTTTCCTCTTTCGTCAAGGAAGACAAACGAACCGTTATCTTTCCATTTTCCGGAGTGAACTTGAACGCGTTGGAAAGAAGATTAAAATAGATACGTTCCAACTTTTCCATATCTGCCAATGTATGGTAATCCGTATCCGGCATATTATCAAAAGAGAAATGAATATGTTTCTTCCGGGCGGCTGCAAGGAATGATTCGTTCCAACCCTCAAAAGAAGAAAGAACATCTACCTGAACAGGTGTATATTCCATCTTACCGTTCTCGTATTTACGGAAATCCAGAATCTGATTGACAAGACGCAAAAGGATATTCACGTTTCGTTGAATCAGCATCAACATTCGATGCTGATCTCCACTTAGTGTATGATCGGCCAATAAATGTTCTACCGGATCGGCAACCAATGTCAGCGGAGTACGGAAATCGTGAGATATATTTGTGAAGAAAACCAGTTTGGCATGCGTTGCCTCTTCCAGTTGATGAGAAAGCTGGATGAGTTGATCCCGCTGTTCTTCCAGTTTATCCCGCTGTTCTTCTAATTGGTCACGTTGTTCCTCTAACTTGTCCCGTTGCTCTTCCAGCTGTTTCTTCTGCTCGGAAAGTTCCTTATTCAAACGATTTTTAGCACGGAGAGATTTATAGACTACCAATAATAAGCCTGCCACCAATAGAAGAATGGCCAAACCTCCATACATCACCACCTGCTGTGTAGCAACGCGAGACAAATATCCGCCGATACGTCCGTTCAATGTTTCAATCTTCTGATCCAGTTCCGAGATATGAGTCGTCTGCAGTTGCATGACATGAGCATTCGTACGGTCAACCACCGCAGTGTTCATGACCGTTTCCCGGGGATAAGGCTTTTTCTCAAGGATATTCATTGCCAGTTGCATCACTTTGTCGCCATTGGTAGGATAAATAAAAGTAGCATTCAACACACTGTCAAGCACCATTTCCAATCCGTTGCCTTTGCCGGGAAGAGCATCAATACCGACAAAAATCATTTCCTTCTCCCGTCCCACTTTCTTTGCAGCCTGATAAGCTCCCGGAGCGATACGGTCATTATGCGCATACACGGCATCTATCTTCGGATGCCGACGGAGCATACTATCCATTTCCACTTCCGCCGGTTCACGCTCCCACGCAGCATCTGCTTTATCAATCAGTTTGATATCCGGAAAGTTACTGATAGCAGCCATAAATCCCTGATGGCGTTCCATGGCTGGAGTTGAGCCACCCAGTCCGGTAAGTTCCACCACATTCCCTTTTCCTTTCAGGCTTGACGCAATATAATTACCTACCGCACGTCCTATTTCATAATTGTCGGCACCGATATAGGCAGTATATTTATCAGAAAGAATCTTCCGGTCTACCAAGATGACAGGTATTCCCTTTTGATAGGCTTCCTCTACAATCGGAGTCATGGGGGCCGCTTCGTTGGCAGAGATAATCAATAAGTCAACCCCTTCATCTATAAAATAATGAACGTCTTCCGCCTGTTTGCGATTATCATCCGCAGCCGACCGGATTTCAACCGATACTCCATCGTAAAACATTGCTTCACGAAGAATCTCATCATTCATCTTATGCCGCCAGGAGTCATCACTACATTGCGCCACCCCGATACGGAAACGCGGTGCATCCTGCCGACAAGCCGTCATGCCAAGAAAACAAAGCAAGACCGCTATCCACTTTGTATACCTCATCGCTCTAATCATTCTCATTCTTTCGTATTTCTTTCTGTAATCCAAATTTTTCTCCCTTCATTATTAGCATTCACTACCGGGAAATACATCAACTCCACTTTCACAGGATTCAGCGTGTATTTTCCTGTAAAGCGTGGAAGCAAAGGGATAGTAAACTGATAAGTACCTACCGGTAATTTTTCGCTAAAGATAACAGTTTTCTCCTTAAAATATTCACGATATACTTCAGAACAGGAGAAATTAACAGGTTTTGAGGCATAACTGCAACCGGCCGGAACAGGAACTTCGAGCATCACATATTGCGCACCTTCCTGTTTCACCTGCAAGGTGACCGACAGTGTAACAGGCATACCCGCTACCAGAGAATCTTTCTCCAAGGCCGCCTCTACCTTGAAAGCATCACTTTCGCGAGCATCCATCACTCGCTTCGTTGAATAAACACTGTACAATAAAGGCTCCTTACCTGTTTTTGAGATAAACAGACTATCTCCTGCCGTCAATCGGGCATGATAAGGAAATTCCATAATCCGCTTATTCTCCTTTCCTCTGACGGATACTGACGTCCCTACCCCGTTGCGATCCGCTCCTGTCAGCAAATCAGTCAAAACAGTTGCTACCGCAGCAGAAGCCTGATAGGTATTCCAACCACGCTCTTTAGTCCGCAGAATATACAGTTGCATATTCTCTTTCAACTTGCACAAAGAAGAATCATTCTTAATCACCCGGTAAGCAATCAACGTATTAATCATATGATTTCCTTCCCAATAATGAGTGCGACGACCATCGTCACAATAAACGCCTCCCAACATATCCTTTTTCAGATAATGCCGCACGCTATCACCGACATTGACAGAATCTACCTGTTGTTTGATTTCCCAAAGAAGCAACTTTTCCTTCAAATAAGAAAGAGGACGATAATGCTTGTTCCTGCTTGCCAACGAATCTTCCTTCTGTTCCAACTGCCGGACAAATGGTTCCAATAATCTGACAGCTGCAGAATAATCAGCTTCCACCTTCCAGTCATGCAAGGCATGAAGTATTTCTATATCCTCCAGTTTCATTCCCCGGTAAGGATGTACATGGGCATACTCCACTTTCAATCCATTCAGATTCAAATGGACAGGATAACCTGCGTCTTTTGCCATCTTCAAAGCCCGTAAGATATGTGCCGACATCCAGAAAGAAGTATTTTCAGAGTTACCCCACCATGACCATAACTGATGCTTATTCTGATGATTCGTCAGCCGGCGAATGATAGTCCGGATCGCTTTATCCCCCTTCGCCTTCTCGCCTATCCCCTGCATATACTGTTGATAGGCCAGTAGACCGATCAGCTTGGAAGCTAATTGCTCGTTACACAAATATCGATATCCGGTCAGGAAATTCACAGATTCCTTATAAATATCCAACTGATTGTCCGTGATGCTGACCATCACTTCTTCATCCTCACCGGATTGTATGCTGACTGTCTCCGCATCAGACAAGATACCTAATGTGCCCTGTGCCAATTCTGTCCCCCGCGGCAATACCGGAATTGTATATTCCTCCCCATCCTTATACCCGTCCTCCCGGGTAAAAAGATAACTGATGGCCACACTGTCAGTATTTGCAGCCTGCATCGGCAATGTTTCATGAAATCCTTCTGTCAGATTGACTTCCCGCTGTTTCAACGTATCCGTTCCGACACAAAACTGTGTGGTTCCTTCTATACGCTGTCCATCCAGATAATTACGGATGGTCCCGACCAATGTACTCAGATCTCCTTCCACCAAGAAACGGGGAGTTTTCAGTTCCGCCATCAATGGCTTGTAAGAGCGAATGGAACGACGGAAAGTTCCTGTCTGCAAACGTCGGTTCATGGCATAAACCACCGTCTCCCATTTCGTCACGTTGTCGGGGAAAGTAGTCTCAAACCGGACAGTCCCGGTTTTATCCGTAAACAAACGAGGTTGCCAGAAAGCTACATCGGAGAAATTCCGGCGTAACCCGTTCAGTTGCAACAGTTCAGTATACAACCGATTAGCATCTACTTCCTCCTTCGCTTTCTCTTCCTTATCCTGTCCGTCCAATTCCTCCAAAGGAGTTGTAGCAGAGGAAGACTGATCCACCCTCACTCCGGCAATAGACCCCGTCAACGAATGTCTTCTACTCATCCCGTATCCAACCACTACCACTTCATCTAATGCCCGGCTATCTTCCTCCAGCGTAACCAACAGGTTCGAACCGGGCATTGCTCTCACCTCTTGCTGCTTAAAGCCGACATAGCTAAACAGCAGTTGTTCCCCTCTCCTGTCACAATCCATTTCGAAATATCCATCCAAATTAGTTATTGTTCCTTCTGTTGTTCCTTTGATCAACACGCTGCATCCTATCAACGCCTCTCCGGTAGCATCTGTCACATAGCCACAGACTTTGCCACCATAACTGCGCACGTACTGCGTGATTCTCATCTCCTTATAACTGGGCTGATTCGTACCGATCGTCCCTCTTCCTCCCAACAAAAGCCACCCAGCAGATAGCGAATCAGCTTCGTGCAAGGGCAGAGACTCCATATTTACATCCAGATAGCTATATGACTTTACAGGCAAAGCCTCCTGTTTCAGGTATTTCCCGTTATTATAAAGTAAAATCGCATCATACGTACCGGCAGGAAGTCTGGAATAAATCCGGTTCATGCGCACCAATGTATCCGGATAAATCAATTCACCGGTCGTACAATCTTTAAAGAACAGGTTTGCCACTCCGGTAGAATCTTTTTCTTCGGGGAGCCGGAAATTCAACTTCTTATCCGGCAAAGAAAAATAAATCCGGGTAGGATGCCAACTCTTTCCCTTCCGGAGTTCAGACACCAGGTTACGGAATCTTTCCGGTGATAAATAATAATCATTCAAAGTAGCAATCTTCGCCACAGACGAAAAATGCAAATACCGCGGACATAGTTCATTGTCCTTATATTTATAGACAACATTTCCATCAAATTCATAAGAGAAACCTCCCTCATGCCGATATAATACGCCATTCATATACTTCCAAAGCCCCGGCTCTACGGGACCTGCCAATATATTCTTTTTATAACGGGACAACTCCGAAAGCGAAACCGGAAACAATTTTCCATTATGTTCCAAAGAAGTACATATCGCCCCGTCCACCACAGGAAGGCGGCAAAGATACCGTTCGTATCGCTTCTTTTCTTCCTTAGTAAATTGGTATTCGTAGTATTTTCCTTTCTTTTGGCGCAGCCAGACCATTTCCACTCCTTGCGGCAACTGATTCATATCAAAGCTTAAAATCGTTTTCTTGCCACGTTCGAAGGCCAGAGAGTCGATGATAAAAGCCCTGTCATGCATTCGCAATGTTATTTTCTGCTTCCCTGCCGGACGAAGTACAGGAAAAGAGTACTCTTGAGGCTGTTCTGTCCATGAAAAATAACAGGGGATATCATTCTGTTCAATCACATAGATATTTACCGCTTTCCCGTCCAACATCACATAAGGGGCAAATTGAGTGGTTCCATCCGGTGTATCCACCGTCTGACGATACAGGTTTCCCGAAGGATAAGCAAACCGATAATAAGGTAATTCTTCTAAATGAAGCAGTTCATTCCAACGTTTATAATCTAACGTAGCCGTATGCAGGTATTCTTTTTGCTTCATCGAATAGGAAGCACGCTGTTCACGGGGACGGGGCGCACTCCCGTAATAAGGCAAGTCCGGAATCTGATAATTCAGTTGGCTGTTGACTGCGAAAGCCGTGAGATCGACGTTAGATACCGGACGTCCCTGAATATTCGTCACATTCAGTTTTGTGGTCACAGTCTGCCCGGGATATATCCGTTCCGGCAGATCAGATTCAATCACCAATCGTTCGGAAGGCGAAGTGTATGAGCGTTTCATCATACATTCCTTATTTCCCATGACATAGAATACCTCCACGTAATAGACCGAAGAAGGGTCAATCTCTCCGGATTTATGTTCCATCTCCTTTCCCGAACCTTTCTGCAATAATCGGTTGCCCTGATATACATACCATGAAAGCTCCAGTTGCAAAGGATTGGAGAGGGAGACACAGAATGAGTCTTTCTCTATTCCGCCATTCAGTTCCAGTTTGGGATCCAGTCCGGCGGGAGTAATGATTGTTTCATATCCTATTTCCGGTATTTTGAACCGATAATCCGAAATGGTCTGATTGAAAGGTTCCCGATAAGGTAAACGGACTTTTTTCACTTCTTTCTTATCCCCATAAGTCAGTTCCGCTTCTAAGGGACGCTCCACACCTAAGTCGAAGAATGAAAAACAGACTGTATCAGCTTGCGTGGTACACTGCACATTGTAACAAGAATAGTAAAAAGTCGCCTTGTCCTGCTGTTCCAAGCGGTTGTTATCCGCTGTTAGTAAGACAACACTCACACGATAGAAACAATCGGAAGCACCGAATATTTGAGAAGGAATATCTACCGAAGCTTTTCCGGAGACATCCAGTTCCGCCTGCACAGACATCAGCGTATCGGGCAAAGAAAGTATTTCGGTATACGATTTAAACACTTGTTCTCTGCCAATAGTCACTTCTACATTTACTTCCCGCAAAGGAAGACCGTTGGCATCCGTTGCACTGATATCGACGCGGTTGCTCTGCGGTGCATATTGCACATTCGAAGCCAACGTCGCAAGCAACTTATTGCCATTCAGTTCATAGTCCTCATAGTTGAAATGGGTGGAAGCAACGATGCGTCCCCGCTTGTCACGAAGTTGAATGGAATATCTTTGGTCTAACTTCAAATTCAACGAATCATTCAATTCAAATTCTCCGGCAAAGCCTCCCGGATGGTAAGGGACAACCGGCATTATCTTCTTATAGTCACGCCAGGAAGAGCCGACACGCATCCATAATGAAAGTTCCTGTTTCAGAGGGCGTTTATGCTCGGAGAGAGCATACGATTTGAAACGAACCGTCTCACCCGGTTTATATTTGTTCTTGTCAGTAATCAGATAACTATAAAACTCCGGTCCATCTTGTCTCCCATAGTCATTCTGATACCAGGGCGACACCAGATGTTTTGTCAAATCAAATACGGCACGAAACTTATCCAATTCAACAGTCAGGATATGTTGCTCCTTCTGCGACCAGTTGTCATCCGTATACGTTTGACTGTCCTCATCGTAATATACAGCCTTACTGCCCACACGTACTTTAGCATCTTTCCTGATTGCTCCTTCGGCATCAACCACTTGCAAAGTCAATACACCATACTCTTTGAAAAGAAAAACATGAAAAGGAATCACCGGAGCATACCGGTAATGGACTTCATTCCGTTCTACATCAGCCAGCAGGAAATGTCCCTTTACAGGAGGGTTAGTCCATGTATCTGTGAAGCGGGCAAAGGGAGCCTGTTGTATCTTATCCCACTGTTTCTGCCGAAGTTTACCTTTTAGAAGTTTCAAAGCCTCTTTATTGGTCAATTCGAAAACAAGAGTCTCGGGAGAAGCATCGTTTCCGATCATCGGTTGTCCGAATACCTCACTAGAAAGAAATAACAGTCCCAGTAATAGTAAGCTTTTCATCCGAAATAGTATCGTGTCCATAGTTTTCAATAGATTGATTGAGAACAAAAATAAGAAATAAAACTGTGAGTATGCTATTTATCACCGGATTATTCTCATCATTATCCTCCAAAGAAATGCAAAAATGGTTCCCCAATATTCAACCGGAAACTATTAACAAAAGTATAAAGCGTAACACAAACGCTTAATCAATGTTATAAAACATCTCTTTTTATTTGGATTATTTGCAGATTTAGCAGAAGTCCGTATCTTTGCAATGTGTTTTTCATAGTATTAGATTTAAGGTTAACAAAGGTTGGAGCAAGGCGTTGCTCCTTTTTTTATGCCCGTACCTCTTATATCATGCGAATCATGCAAAAAGAAAAAAGAGGTATATTCCCACAGAATGAGATATACCTCTATACTTACTTTCCATCAAACAATTACATCAATCTGTCTTTTAATACCTGCGGAAGTTCAGGCATTGCACCGCTTTGCGTGCAGACATAAGCAGAAACTTCAACGGCAAGTTTGTGAGCTTCGGGAACCGGCTTTCCATTAAGAATGGAAGCACAGAAAGCAGCCGTAAAGGAATCACCTGCTCCCACCGTATCGGCAACCGGCACTTTGGGCGTTTCCTGGAAAGAGACAACACCCGGAGTAAACACATAACTGCCATTAATTCCACAAGTCAGAATCAACATCTTCAGGTTGTATTTCGCCAACAGAATCCAGCATTTATCCTGCAAGTCGATGCCGGGATAGCCAAACAGACGGCTGATGGTCACCAGTTCTTCGTCGTTTATCTTCAGAATGTTGCAACGGCGGAAAGATTCGCGCAACACCTCTTTGGTGTAGAAGTCCTGACGGAGATTAATATCAAAGATTTTCAGTTGTCCGTCTATGTCGGGCATCGTATCCAGAAAACG
This sequence comes from Bacteroides sp. 1001136B_160425_E2, assembly GCF_015559655.1. Classification (NCBI taxonomy): domain Bacteria; kingdom Pseudomonadati; phylum Bacteroidota; class Bacteroidia; order Bacteroidales; family Bacteroidaceae; genus Bacteroides; species Bacteroides sp. 1001136B_160425_E2. The sequence continues at coordinate 22,429 of NZ_JADMQH010000021.1, forward strand.
GTTGATAGTGGCACGGCTCACTTCATTACGTTGAGCCAGGGAACCGAAGCAAACGGCACGCGTACTCAATGCCAAACGTTTCAGCTCATCCGTGAAAGGTATGTTATCCCATGCCACGCCTTCTTTGATTTCGTAACAAGGCACACCCTCGTCATCCAATGTCACCTGTACCGTACCGGTAGGATAATCCACTTGTTCAATCTGCGTTTTCAGTTTCTTCTCGTTGAATACGTTCAGAATCTCGTCTCCCAACTCATCTTTGCCCACGGCACTCACCACGCGACTGTCAAAACCAAACTGTGATACATGATAGGCAAAGTTTGCCGGAGCACCACCTATTTTCTTTCCTTCGGGCAACACATCCCAAAGTGCCTCGCCCATTCCTACAATTATATTATTCATGATCTACGGATTTTATTGTTTCCAAAGTTATAAAATTATTTTTTAATACGGAACGTATAGAACAAGAGATAAAGCACGCCCACCGTCATTACGGCTACTGCCCCACTCTGTCCCATCGCATCGGATGCTACTCCCATAGCCAACGGAAATACCGTACCGCCGAAGAGTCCCATAATCATCAGACCGGAAACTTCATTCTTCTTACCCGGCAGGTAAAGCAATGCCTGCGAGAAGACTACGGAGAACACATTGGAGTTGCCGAAACCGATCAGGCCGATACATACATAAATCATTGTCTTGTCATGGAATATAAACAAACCTGCCATCGCTATCAGCATCATCACAACGCTAATGCCGAAGAACGATTTCGCCGACATCTTACGCAAAATGAAAGAACCCAGAAAGCAGCCTGCCGTACGGAAGATAAAATAAAGGCTTGTCGCAAAAGCTGCATCATCAAGACCCATGCCAAGACGTTCCATCAAAATCTTGGGGGCGGTAGTGTTTGTACCCACATCAATTCCGACATGACACATGATACCAATGAAAGAAAGCAAGATAAACGGTTTGCCAAGCAAGGCGAGACATTGTCCTAACGTAGACGGTTTGCCTTCTTCTTTTTCCTCTTTAATCTGCGTGACATTAAGCAACAGGATAGCAATGACGGCTACAATCATATAAATCGGGAACAAGATGCGCCAGCCTAAATCGAAAGTCGGGATGGCCTGTGTCGCTCCCCACATGGCAATGTAAGGTGCAAGGAAAGAGGCAATGGCTTTCACAAACTGGCCGAAAGTCAGGCTACTTGCCAGACGGTCGCCACGTACGATGTTAGAAAGCAACGGATTCAGGGAGGTCTGCATCAACGCATTTCCGATACCCAAAAGGGAGAAAGAAATCAGCATCAGCATATAGCTGTCTCCGAAAACCGGCAATAACAAAGAAGCAAAAGTCACAAGCAAACTAAGCAACACGGTTTTCTTCTGACCGATACGGCTCATTAACATGCCTGTGGGTACGGAGAAAATCAGAAACCAGAAGAATACCAGTGAAGGGAAGATATTCGCCTGCGAGTCCGACAGACCGAGGTCTGCCTTTACATAATTGGAGGCAATGCCTACCAGGTCAACAAATCCCATGGCAAAGAAGCAAAGCATCACCGGGATCAGTTTGGAAAGAGAAGAGTTTTTACTATTTTCCATTGTTTTATCTTTTATATGATGAATTCTGTTTCCATAGGGCGGGAAGCACACAACCTTACGGCAATGTACACGTCAGCCCTTTATGTAGTTGGTGTATCTCCCGTTCCTTGTTGTGCTAAAGCTACGGTATTGTTACCTTCCCACGGCCGTGGTGACTTCTCTTCATGGCTGTGGGAAGAAGCTACCACGGCCGTGGTAGGATCTCGTCACGGCCGTGAAGAACTACCAATAACGTAAGTTTAGAGCAACTATATCCCCACTTTATGGATACTCTCTCACCGGGAAAGAGGAACTCTGTCATAAGGAAACAGGGAAAGAACGTATGGAGCGGAATAGAGCAGCTTACGGTTTCAACTTATAAACTACAAATGAGTCTACCTTATAAGCTCCTCCTTTGCTGTAAAAGTCGATATGGTTGTAAGGTTCCGAAGGGAATACCTGATTAGTCATCGCAAAGCGTCCACCGTCTCCAAAGGCCTCAACGCTGGATTTATCAACAAACAGGCGAAGTTTTAATGCATCTTTTCCGCTTTCAATAGCTGTCCAGGTCAACATCGGGAAGTTCTCATTGAAGCTGACCTCTCCGCTCTTGCGGCGATCCATCGAGAATTTCTTTTCTTTCATGTCATACTGCATATCCACTTCTTCGCCTTTATCATTGTAGAGACGGAAGCCGATTACGTCTGCATGTTGATTTTCAATCGTCAGTTCTATTTCGTATGCACCGTCATTGCCGGAAATCATTTCTTTGATTGTGCGTGTTCCGTTTACCCTGAACGAACGCTTCTTTGAAGCATCACGCAAAGCCAGCAGCTCGGGAGAGGGAGCTGATTGGAGGTAAGTCTCACCATCTACGGTAAACAGGCTCAAGTCGCGGGGAACGGAGTTCGGGCTACGGTATTGGGAAGTAGGAACGTCGTTTGCATATTGCCAGTTGCTCATCCAAGCGATAGCAATACGACGGTTGTCGGGAGCATCACTCCAAGTCACGGTGGCATAATGGTCTTTTCCCCAGTCCATCCATTTGGTTTTGGAGGGTGATTCATTTACAAACTCTTTTCCGTTGAAGGAGCCTATAAAATATTGAGTAGCCGAGTCACCGAAAGGACCGTCGCCGAGGCTGCAAAGCAGTACCCACTTCTTTTCATTCGTTCCTTCTACCGGGAGTTCGAATAAGTCGGGACATTCCCAAACGTTTCCGTGTGCACCGTGTCCTTTGCCGAAGCTGCTTTCAAATGTCCAGTCTTTCAGGTTGGGGGAAGAGAAGAATTGCATTTCCTGCCCTACCGCCAATACCATGATCCAACGTTTGGTACCTTCGTACCAGAATACTTTCGGGTCGCGGAAATCACGCGCTTCAGATACTAATACGGGATTGTTTTCGTATTTGGTGAAAGTACGTCCGTTGTCGGTGCTATAAGCAATGCTTTGCACCTGACGGTCACTATTCTGTGTATAGATGGCGACGATAGCACCTGCACCGAAGCCGGCAGTATTGTGATGATCTATCACGGCGGATCCACTGAAGATAGTGCCGAATGCATCCGGGGCGATTGCTACGGGGCGATGTTCCCAGTTTACGAGGTCTTTGCTGATGGCATGTCCCCAGTTCATATTTCCCCATTTGGAGCCGTAAGGGTTGTATTGGTAGAAAAGGTGGTATTCACCGTCTTTGTAGACCATTCCGTTCGGGTCGTTCATCCATCCGTAAAGGGGAGAGAAATGATAAATGGGACGGAACTTTTCACGGTTGCTTGTATCGAACGTATCGGACAATTTCATTTCCTTGCAGCAAGCAGTGTTGTCCGGTGAAAGGTTGACACGCACCGGGTCGTTGGAGTTCATTTTAAATTTGAAAGAGATTAGTTTGCCGGAATAATCGGAAAGGTCTACCGGGACAAAGTAATCGACTTTATGGATGGCCAGACGGACATCGAAGCTCTTTACCTCTTTATTATTGACAATCATGCTGATACGCACATCGGGCGACGCATCTTCTACGGGCAACAACAGATACTTCTGGTTAGTGTTGACGCGTACGAGGCAATGTCCTTCTCCTAAATCTTTAATTAATAGAGGAGAGTTGTCCGCACGGGCGGATAGAGAGATATTCATCACAATCATACAAAATAAAACCGCGAAGGTTCGAATTTGTTTGGAAGAGAGTCTTAAATTCATGCTTTATGGTATTAAGGTTGTTACAGTGCAAAGATAGGCGCTCCGGGATGAAACGCCTATCACTTTTGTTTCAAACACTGTAAAAGATGTTACTTTTCTATTAATATGTGCTCACTTGAATATCTGATACAGTGATTTCACCTTTATAACAGCAGAGTGACCACGGGTTCTTCTGCATTTGATAAATGCGGTTCGTGAAAGATAACTGGTCATTGATGTAGGTCACACAAACTGACTGGTCACTGTAAATCGTCACACGGTATTCATTATCCGTCGGGATGTTGAATTTGTTATCAAACAAGTATTTGGCATTGTCACCGTCTTTCTCGAAATTGGCTTTACCTTCGTCAGCGTTGACATGGATGCTATACCATGATTTGGAGTCCGTTCCACGAACGAAAGAGATCCCAAAACGATCTGTATTCGAGGATGCTTTTACGGTAAAGGAAATCTTGTTGTGCACTTTCAACCGGTTGAAGATGACGGAAGCTCCTTCGGCCAACGTATAGGTTTTACCGCTTTCTGTTACGTTTCCATCTTTAGCCATTACTTTTACTTCTTGTGCAGAAGTGTATTTACGGTCGATTGCCTCCGGAACTCCAAGAGTCAACGTACCGTCTTCGTGCTGAATGAGGCGTTGCGCTACCAGGTTTCCAGCCCATTCAGGTTCTACATCTCCTACGTTTCCATTATCATTGCCGGCGCGGGTAGGACACCAACCCCAGATGTAACGGTTGGTTCCATCGGAAGCGGTCTTTCCTGCATAGAATGCGCGGCTGTCCAGCATACCTTCCCGATTGTCCGGCCATATTCCGGCATCATTGGCGGTAGTCGCTTTCAGTTCTTCAAGTGTTCTGCCTTTGAAGTATTGTACCTTGCGCATGAAGGAAGCTTGCTCCGAATAGACCAGATACCACCATTCTCCCATCTTGAATACGTCCGGACATTCATAGAAACGATCCCACATCATGGTCATAAATGTTCCGGCAGACTCCCACTCTTTCAGGTCAGTAGAAGTAAATTCGGCAATGTGTCCTTTTCCATTTTTACGGGTGGCAATCAGCATGTGATAGACACCGTCTTCGGTCTGGAACAGGAACGGATCGCGGAAGTCATTCTTGTCATAGCCATACGTATCTCCTTTCAGATAGAAAGTGCGGTTCTTGGTCCATGTTTTAAAGTCAGGAGAGGTAGCTACCATGACTACTTGCGCATTCTGGTCGGAAGAAGGTTTGAATTTATTGCCGGTGTAGAAAGTGTAGTAGAGTTTATCAACCGGATTATAGATGGTACCTCCTGTACCGATGGCGGCATCCTGTTCGTCACGACCTCCGCAGGGAATCAGTTCGCCGAGAGATTCATAAGTAGCACCGTCTTTGGTGGCCACCCCGAAAATGGGGTGGTAAGTAGCTTCGGGGTTCGGACGATAGTCTTGCAGGTACATCACTTTAAAGTCTTTGGCAACCGGATCATAGAATGGCATCGGGTCACCGACAAAGCCTACCTGCGGTTTATAGTACATCGAGAAGCCATGCTCGTCGGTCGATTGGAAGTAAGTGGCTGTACCGTCCCAGTCTCTTTGAGTCAATACGGGATCAAGCTCATCACTGCAAGCGGTCATTGAGGCCAACAGTGTGGTGATTGCTATATGTAAGATCATATTTTTCATAATTATTGCTTATTCTTTTATTTACATAAGTAGTTGATTGCATTCAGAGTCATTTGCTCTACGTTGTAGTGGTAGTCATCGGCAGAAGCGTCTACTCCTTTACCGTACCAATCGTAACCACCGTAGCCGATACAGATCGTACGTCCGCTATTGGAGCGCGGCTCGAATTCGGCTATGATTACTGCACCGTCGTCTCCGCATGCCACATCGATTCCTCCTGTCAAGTTACGCCATGCGTTCAGGTCCTCATAACCTCCCCAGTTTGTTCCGATGTGCCATTGGGCTGTGCTATTGGTTACTGCGTAACCAGCATCAAAGGTATAGACTCTTGTTTTGTCACCATCTTTCCATTTTAAATCCTGAAATAACGGATGCGACTCGTTGCCAGTAATCGGAAAGCTCCACGGTCCATCAACAATTTCAGGTGAATCCTCACTTCTTCCCCAACTGTTGTTTGGTACACGCTCGTCTTTTGCAATGCTAAGATCCTTAATATAGAAAGTTGCGTAGCGGGTCAGCAACAGGTTACCACCGTTTTGATAGTAGACTTTAAATTTCTCTACGGCAGCTTTTGCATCATCCGGCAAAGGAGGATTGTCACCATTGTCTGCATGGAAATGCCACCAGATTGCAGTATATTTGCCTAAATCCACTTTTCCGTCTACTACATCTTTGAATGAGATGTATTCGGACATTGATATATTATCCATCATCCACTGGGCAGCGGCTTTTTCTTCAGGACTTGTAAGTTGGCTTACAGAAGAAGCTGTGCCGACAAAGGCCGTCGGAATCACGTTTCCTTGAGTAACCGTTACTACATAAGGAGTCACTGCCGAACGGTAAGTTGCCGTATAGGTGACAGGATTGGTAAAGTCCTGGATGCTGCCGGATGCCGGAGTCACAGTAGCTCCATCTGTCACGGTGAACGTACCTTTCAACTGGGTGATATCCACTGTCAGCGGAACAACTACGGAGATTGTTTTTGATAGCTGGTCTACTTTTCCTACATAAGTATCATTCAACTTAAAGGTCAGTATCTTCGCCTCGTCCCTCTTCACGGTAATCGTATAGCTCATTTGTACGTCACCATTCTTCACAATCAAAGATACGGGAAGAGAAAAGTCGATTGTTTCACCGACAGCGATGCTCGCCGTAGCGCCTTCGGAAAGGTCGATTTCGCTGACGGCCATCCGGGTAACGTCATAATCGTAAGGTACTCCCACTACGATTGTCTTATTTTGATAATCGATCGTTCCTGCGTATTCATCCAGTTTGATAGAGTTTACCCATACATCTCCGTCCAAACGAAGATTGGATTTGAAGTCATCGCTACATCCCGCAACTGTTATGCATACTACAGTCACCAACAGGATGGTATAGAGTTGTTTTATGATTGATTTCATTTTATTCTTTGTTTTAAGATTGATGATTACCAACCGAAATTCTGTGTATAATTTCCGTTACTGGCACTGATCTGTTCGAATGGAATTGGGAGGTATTCGTTCTTATTTTCCGTGAAGCCTGCATTCTTGTAAATAGAACAACGGGCTGCTTCGGTCACATAATAAGCATTGATAACGTCTTTGGCTTCTCCCCATCTGACGAGGTCAAAAAAGCGTGAGCTTTCCATTCCAAATTCTATACGGCGTTCCCATTTCAACATTTTCATGGCTTCGTCCTGTGCATAAGCTTTCTGTTCATAAGGGGTTACTTTGAAGTTCACTCCGTACTCTTCTTTATAATTGAAGATCAGCATTGTACTTCCGGCCGCACGACTGCGTACATCATTGATGAGTGAGATGGCGTCGGCAATACGTCCGTCGTTCAACTGTATCAGGGCCTCGGCACGCATCAGCAATACATCTGCATAACGGATGACGATATGATTCAGAGAACTAGCCCAATAAGAGCCTTTCTTCAGGCAGTCACAGTCCGGGTCTACATTCTCTTTGAGCGAAACATAATATCCGTAAAGTCCCTTGCTACGGCTCCAGTCATCATTCTTCTGAATCAGGTAGCCTTCGTTGTATTTATAAGGGAAGCCCGGCATACCTACCGTGTGGAATAAACGGGGGTCTACATTGTCCGTTGTAACCTCGTAGTTCTCATTATCATAGGTGCTGAACAACGGTTTTCCCTGCGAGTCGGTTTTGAAAGCGTTCACCAGATTTTGGCTCGGTTTGTGGAAGTCACAGCAACCTAGTATCTGCGGAGTTGTCAGTCCCATTCCCCAGTTCAGGTTACCGTTGTATGTTCCGTCGTTGATAGAATATTGAATCGCCCATACAGACTCCGCGCCATTTTCATATTGAGGCAGGAAGTTCATACTATAATCATTTTCCAATCCGTAACCGGCTTTGGCCATGATGAGAGGATCGGTATATTTCACTACCTGTTTCAAGTCTTCTTCGTTGATCCCGGTAAGATTGTTATTCACTCCATCCTGACGGTAAGCCTTATACAGGTAAGTCTTTGCCAGATAAGCAGCAGCGGCAGCCTGTGTAGGACGTCCTTTTTCTATTTGCACTTCCGGCAGGTTGTCGTAGGCAAACTGGAAGTCGTCTGCTATCTTTTGCCATTGTCCATCATTGGTATAGGTGGTATTCGAAAGCTTGTTGTAAGCATCCGGTTCCATGTTTTCATCGTCTACTATAACGATCTTCTTAAACAGTTGCTTCAACATGAAGTGAGCATGTCCGCGCAGGAACCTCATTTCAGCAATACGCTGGTTCTTCAGCGGATAAGTCTTTTCATCCATCAGGTCGAGTGACTGCAAGGCTGTGTTGGCACGGGTGATGCATTGATACAGTCTTTTCCATATATCGTTGATGTTCCAGTCGGTGGTGTTGATACCTTTAGAAATCTCCAGTGCGTTGAACACACCGCCGTCTTCCGTACCGGAACCGCCTTTATAACAATCGTCGGAACGCACGTCATAATTCCAAAGCGAGAAGGAAGAGTTGATGTCGTCACCTGTTGCCCAAATGGCGTAGGCTGAAATCACGAGGTTATCCACGTATTCGGGAGAAGCGATCTGATCGCCGGTCACAATACCCTGCGGAACCTGACGATCCAGAAAATCGTTGCAACTGCTTGTCAGCAAGGTAAATCCGATGGTTGCTATGTATAGTATCTTTTTCATGATAGTTCGTTTTATAAATGAAGTGAATTAAAATCCGATGTTAAGTCCGAAGGTGATATTCACAGGGATCGGATAAGAGAAGTTCGGGTTTTCCGGGTCTTCTCCCGTAAAGTCTTTACTCTTGATCGTCAACAGGTTTTGTGCGCTGCAATAGAAGCGTAAACGTTCCATTCTCAACTTCTTGGAGATTACAGCCGGAACCGTATAACCTAATTGGATATTACGCAGTTTCAGGAAGGAACCGTTTTCAACAAAGTAAGTGGAGACGCGCTGTTCATTGTTTGTATCGCTGCGGGTCAATGCCGGAATAGTAGAGTTCGGATTAGTAGGCGACCAGGCATTGAGCAAGCGGGTTCCCTTGTTCAGGAAGCCGACGTTGGATGCACTCCAGAAGTCACTTTTCTTCTTCACGTCACTGATGATATCTACTCCCTGAACGCCTTGCCAAAACATAGTCAGGTCGAAGTTCTTATATTCCAGATAGATATTCAATCCGTAGCTGAAAGCAGGAGTCGGATCGTAAATCCATTCCTGGTCTTTTTCATCAATCACACCGTTATGATCGATGTCGCGATAGCGGATACGGCCAACGGCTGCACCTTCCTGCGTAGCGTGATTGTCCACTTCTTCTTGTGATTTGAAGATACCGTCGGCAATGTAGCCCACTTGTGAATTGTATGTATGACCGACTACACTCTTTACTCCATTACCACCAAACTTTCCATTGGCAGCCACTGTCTCCGGTAATTCAAGAATTTCATTCCGGTAAGTGGAGATGTTTCCGTTCAAGTCGTAAGTCAGTCCGAAGGCAGTCTTGTTGCGGTAGCCCAAGTTGAATTCAAAACCCTGGTTTTTCATTGCGCCCGAATTAATCCAACGGTTGCCACCTTCTCCTAATACTCCCACACCTGCCATTTCAGTCAGGATATCGGTTGTTTTCTTGTAATAGTATTCCAATGAACCGTACAAGGATTGCTTGAACAGGCTGAAGTCGATACCGACGTTCGTCTGTGTAGTTGTCTCCCATTTAATATTGTCATTACCGATCTGGTTACGTTTGAATCCGGAAGGCAGAGTACCACCTCCGTTAGAACCTGTAATATCGTATGCCGTACCGTAGCTTTGACCGCCAAATGAATCTGTTGTTCCATAATTAGGAGCGTAGATAGTGTAACGGGCAAGGTTGGAGATTTCCTGATTACCGGTCTGTCCCCATGAAGCACGCAGTTTCAGATCGTCAAGCCAAGTCAGTTCCTTCATAAAGCTTTCTTGTGTGATGCGCCATCCCAAAGAAACGGAAGGGAAAGTGGCATAACGATGATTTTTACCGAAGCGGGAAGAACCGTCACGACGGAGAGTCAATGAAAGCAGATATTTGTCAGCATAAGAATAGTTCATTTTGCCGAAGAAAGAGACAAGCGAGTAACCTTCGCCGGCACCGTAAGCCTGGGCTGTGCCGCTACCTGCATCGGGCCACATATAGTCGGGAGTAAGGATAGAGAAATCTTCTTTGTAGCCGGAGAAATGGCTGTCGTCTTCCCGATTCAGCTCCATACCTGCCATGACGTCTCCACGATGTTTGCCTATTTCCAACTGGTAAGTGGCAATGGCATTCCACATCCATTTGGTCCAGTGTTCCTGTTTGGCTTCCACTGCACTCTTGCCGTTGTTGGTCTGTGTTCCTTCCTGATAAGGATAGGTAAAGTAACGGGCTTGCTTGTTTGCATAGTCCAGACCAAAAGTAGAACGAACATTGAATCCTTTGAAGAGGCTTAGATTCACATAAGCATCACCGAACATACGCCAGTAAGTGTATCGGTTGTCTTTGTTGTATTCGAGTACGGCACGAGGATTACGACGGTCCGGCCATCCGCCTACCGGTCCTCCCCATGAACCATCCGAAGCATAAACAGGGATAGCGGAAGGAATGTCCAAAGCGGTTTCGATAATTCCGCCGGGAGCTTGTACTTCCGAAGTCCGGTTTAAGGTGAAATGCTGGCCGATAGTCAATATATCATCGATTAATTTATAATCACTGTTCATACGGGCAGAGAAACGGTCGAAGTCCGTATCTTTGATTACACCCAGGTTTTTGTAATATCCCAGAGAAAAGAAGGAAGAACCTTTCTCCGAACCGTTGCTGACAGAAAGATTGTATTGCTGGATAACACCTGTACGGGTAATCTCATCAAACCAGTCGGTATCTGCCACAGGCATTGTATTCTTCGAGTCCAGGTATTTGGAAAGGCTCATACCGTATAGTACAGGATTTCCGTTGGCATCGTAACCCCAATTGTAGTTATATCCCAAGGCATTGCCGTTCGGGTTCTCACCATCGTTTACATAGGCTTGCCACATGGCACGTCCGTACTGTTCCGTATTCAACACATCCATCTTACTTTGATACATGGAAGCTGAAACCGAAGCATCAAAATTGATTTTAATCTGGCCTTTCTTTCCTTGTTTGGTAGTAATGACGATAACGCCATTTGCAGCACGCGAACCGTAGATGGATGCTGAAGCAGCATCTTTCAGTACTTGAATGGATTCAATGTCGTTTCCGTTCAATTCGTGCATACCGGCTTTGGTAGGAACTCCATCGATAATATAAAGAGGATCGTTGTTGTTCAGCGTACCGATACCACGAATACGTACGGTAGCCGATCCGCTCGGATTTCCATCCGCCGTAATGTTCATACCGGGCACGCGGCCTTGAAGTGCTTTCACCGGGTTGTTCTCCCCTTGCTTCTGGATTTCGTCGACTTTCACTACGGAAACAGCACCGGTCAGGTCGGCTTTACGTTGAGTAGTATAACCTGTTACGACCACTTCATCTACCATTTGAGTGTCTTCTTCCAATAATACATTAACGATAGCAGCCGATTTTACGGTCACCGGTTTATAACCAATATACGTAATCTTTAAAGTAGAGTTAGCCGGAACCGAAAGGGTGAAATTACCATCTAAATCAGTAATTGTTCCATTAGTAGTAGCTGTAACTTCAACAACAGAGGCACCGATGACCGGCTGTCCGTCCGTTTTAGAAGTAACGTTTCCTTTCACCGTAATGTTTTGCCCCCAAAGGACTGACATGAAAGTAAACAGGAAACAAACGCTGCAAAGAAGTTTTTTGTTCTTCATAATACGATGCATTAGTTTGATGTTATTAAATTAAAAGTACGAATTTTATCTTTATCGATGATGCAAATTACGGTTGATTTATATCAAACGACTAAAAAAAATGTTTCAAAGGCTATAACATTTGTTGCATAGAACGCTATTTTATAGGGTTTTATAAGATCTTTTTCTTGCTATGAGAAAAATGAGGTTCATATTCTCTTATGTAGATTGAAAGTGGTATCTTTGTGTAGTGATATGAGCCCCCAAATAGAGAAGACTCTTCATTAAAATAACAACCAATTAAAGATTCTAAAAACAGAATTCATGACTAAACAACAAGCATTAAAGCTCTTTGAGGAAAAAAAAGTACGTACGGTATGGGATGATGAACAAGAGAAGTGGTATTTTTCGATAGTAGATGTAGTTAGCATTTTAACTGAAAGTACCGATGGACGTAAATATTGGAATAAGCTGAAACAGAGACTTAAAGAAGAGGGAAATGAAACGGTGACAAATTGTCACCAGTTGAAAATGCAGGCAGTTGATGGCAAAATGCGCCTTACCGATGTCGCCGACACCGAACAGCTTCTCCGCCTTATCCAATCCATACCCTCCCCAAAAGCAGAACCTTTCAAATTATGGATGGCTCAAGTTGCCAGTGAACGGCTCAATCAAATACAAGACCCCGAATTATCCATCGAACAGGCTCTACAAGATTATAAACGTCTGGGATATTCCGACAATTGGATTAACCAACGTTTAAAATCAATTGAAATCCGTAAGGACCTTACTGACGAATGGAAAAAACGAGGTCTGCAAGAAGGTGTTCAATTTGCCACATTAACGGATGTAATCTATCAGACCTGGTCGGATATGACATCTAAAGAGTACAAACAATTGAAAGGATTGAAAAAAGAAAACCTACGAGATAATATGACCAATAAAGAATTGGTATTAAATATGCTTGCCGAACTTTCTACTAAAGAAATATCCGAAATCAGCGATCCCGAAACATTCAATGACCACATGGATATTGCTCAACAAGGTGGAGAAGTAGCCCGCAATGCCCGACTGGAACTGGAGACTAAAACGGGCAAGAGAGTAATCTCTCCTCTTAATGCAAAAAGTGGTATGCTACTGAAAGGCAAATCTGAATACGAATTGAAAGACGGATTGAAAGATGAACCGAAAGATGAATGAAAAATTACCCTCAAAATAATCCAATAAATAAACGATATGAAAACAATCTCCAACGAACAACTTACGATTCAAGTATCTCCTCATGGAGCTGAACTTTGCAGTATCTTCGCCAATGGAAAAGAATATCTGTGGCAAGCCGATCCTGCTTTTTGGAAACGTCACTCTCCTGTCCTATTCCCTATTGTTGGGAGTGTATGGGAGAATGAGTATCGAAATGAAGGAATTTCTTATACGCTTACCCAACATGGTTTTGCCCGTGATATGGAGTTCACACTCGTTACTGAAAAAGAGGATGAAGTACGTTACCGTCTTGTTAGTAATGAAGAGACTTTGCGAAAATATCCGTTTCTATTCTGTCTGGAAATAGGCTATCGCATCCAGGGAAAGAAAATTGAGGTTATGTGGGAAGTAAAGAATACCGGCGACAAGGAAATGTATTTTCAGATTGGTGCACATCCTGCTTTCTATTGGCCAGAATTCGATGCAAGCAATTCTGAAAGAGGGTTCTTCGGATTTGACAAGGAAAACGGTTTGAAATATATTCTCATTTCAGAAAAGGGATGCGCTGATCCTTCTACAGAATATTCTTTAGAGTTGACAGACGGATTGTTACCACTGAACACACATACTTTTGATAAAGATGCTTTGATACTGGAAAATGAACAGATCCGTAAAGTTACCTTATATAATAAGGAGAAACAGGCTTATCTAAGTCTACATTTTAATGCTCCGGTAGTCGGCCTCTGGTCTCCACCTGCAAAGAATGCTCCTTTTGTCTGCATCGAGCCTTGGTACGGACGTTGCGACCGTGCACATTATACTGGTGAATATAAAGATAAAGACTGGATGCAACACTTACAGCCGGGAGCGATATTCCAAGGGGGATATACAATTGAAATTGATGAATAATTGATGAGTAATTGATGAATATAAGTAGCTGCCGGATTTCACATCTGACAGCTACCAAACACCTAATTCTAATCTACAAAACCTAACTTATAAATCTAACCTATGAATCCTTAAAACAATCACTACTTGTTGCTTTCACTAAATCGATGCAAACATCTATTGCGTAACTTCTATTTCTCTTATAAACCTAGTCGATACGTATTGAATGAATCGACATGGAATGTACCTCCTTTGCTATAAAAACACATACGGTTGTATGGTTCCGATGGAAAGATAAGATTAGTCATAGCTACCTTTCCTCCATTCAGGAATATTTCTACAGAACATTTATCAACGAAAACATCCAACGTATATTTATTCTCTTTCTTTATCGGTGCCCAAGTAGCTAATGCGAAATCATCTATATAATTGATAGAAGCCGTCTTTCTACGGTCGTGAACCTCTATCTCATGAGGTACACTCTTCTTTCCGAAATCTACGATACCACTTTTCGTCCGGTCCATTACCAATCTCTTTTCCGGAAGATTGAAATAGATATCCACCTTTTCCCCTTTATCATTAAAGAGGCTGAATCCCATAATCTCCGCTTCCCCGGCGGTAATCTCCAATGCCAGTTCATACGCACCTTCATTATCAGCCAATAAAGAATCAATATGATAATCATTACCAACCATAAATGCCGGAATCTCTTTCTTTTCTTTTCGCAGAGTCTTTATCTCCGGCACCGGAGCTGCCGAAAGATAAATTTCACCGTCTTGTGTATAAAAACTTAACTCACGCGGCAGAGCATTAGCACTACGGAATTGCTTTGTCGGAACAATGTTACAATATTGCCAGTTACTCATCCAAGGGACGGCAATTGTGCGTTCTCCAGTATTTGAGAAACAAACGGTAGCATAATGATCCTTTCCCCAGTCCAGCCATTTCGTTACATTCGGTTGACTGTCACAACAGAATTTCGTTCCATCAAAGTCTCCTGTAAAGTATTGAGTGGCACTTCCTCCGAAATAACATCCCGGATTGACGTTCACTATCAACGCCCATTTTTTACGATTCAGATCTCCATCCACCGGAAGTTCCACCATGTCCGGACATTCAAACTGACAAGGCTGTACCCCGTATCCTTCTCCGAAGCTACTCATATAATTCCAGTCCTTCAGATTCTTAGAGTCATAAAAACGCATTTCTTTATCGGCGGAGACAATCATCACCCATTTATCTTCCGGTTCATAACGAAACACTTTCGGGTCGCGGAAATCTTTCAAACCATCAGTTGGCCTCAAGATGGGGTTCTTCTCATATTTAGTAAATGTTCGTCCGTTATCTTTGCTAAAAGCAAGACATTGAATCTGCCCGTTTTTATCACTGGCAGAAGTATAGAAAGCCAAAATACTCCCTGCTCCATACCCCGCTACGTTCTCTTGATCGACAATAGAGCTGCCGGAAAAGACATGTCCCAATGTGTCACGGGCAATAGCCGGGGCCAGATGTTCCCAATGCATCAGGTCTTTGCTGACAGAGTGCCCCCAATGCATATTTCCCCATTTGGAACCATAAGGGTTATATTGAAAATACAAATGATATTCTCCATCTTTATACACCAATCCGTTGGCATCATTCATCCAGCCATAAAGGGGAGTATGATGATAAACAGGACGAAACTTTTCCGTATTGGCTGTATCAAAAGTATCAGATAGTTTGATTTCTTTCCAGCAAAGTGCGTCTTTTGATTTATTACGGACACGCACGGTGGCAGTCTTCGCTCCGACGGGCAAGGCAAATGGAACGAAATAGTCCACTTGAGTCTGCGCCAGACGAATATCCATATCGGTATCCGCAGCCTCTCCCGTATCAAGCAGAACCTGACTTTCTGCAGCTTCCTCTTCTATAGGAAGCAATATATAATTAGTAGGATTGGTGATGTGGATAACAGTCAGGCTATCGCTTTTCTGTTCCAAGGTCAACTTGCTTTTAGTTGTGTGGCAATAAGTCAGTCCGTAAGAGACTGCTAACGCAAGTATTGCACCTTTACATAGTTTCATCCAAGGGTTTGTTTTCATGGCAACAAAGTATTCCTAGTTTATACAAGCTTTTAATCTAAAATAGACGAAGGCAAAGATAGGGGGTATCTTCGCCTTCGTCTATAAACTTTGTTTCAAAGGATATCAAATTTGATACAAATCCTAAGAATTTTCTTTTTATCATCCAAGAATAAAGACCTGTAACCTCTTTGTTTTCCTGAATTTATTTTTCTACTTTTGAAGCAAATCTTTATTCTTCTACTTATGCCAGCAAATAGAAATGCCTTAATCCGTTATAAAACAATTGATAACTGTCTGCGTAATCCTTATCGACGCTGGACGTTGGAAGATTTGGTAGATGCTTGCTCAGATGCTCTTTATGAATACGAAGGCATTGATAAAGGCATAAGCAAACGTACGGTACAAATGGATATACAGATGATGCGTAGCGAGAAACTGGGTTATAACGCTCCGATTGTGGTGTACGAAAATAAATATTATAAATACGAAGATCCGGAATACAGCATTACACAAACCCCGCTGAATGAACAAGACCTGAAAACGATGTCGGAAGCAGTGGAAGTGTTACGGCAGTTTAAGGGTTTCTCCTATTTCACGGAAATGAGCGATATTATCAACCGCCTGGAAGACCATGTCGCTTCTGCCCGGATGAAAACCACTCCTGTCATTGACTTTGAAAAAAATGAATCATTGAAAGGACTGGATTATCTGGATACGATCTATCACGCGATTGTAAACGAGCATCCGATACAGCTCAAATATCGTTCGTTCAAGGCACGCTCCGCCAACAGCTTTATTTTTTATCCTTATCTATTAAAAGAATATCGCAACCGGTGGTTCGTTTATGGAGTCAGAAGAAACGGACGGATCTTACAAAACTTAGCTTTGGACAGAATACAATCATTGGAAGTTCTACCACAGGAACATTACATAAAAAACACGTTCTTCGATCCAAACACGTTCTTCGATGATCTGGTAGGAGTCACTAAAAACTCCGGAAGCATAGCGGAGAAAGTAGGTTTCAAGGTAGCGGCTGCTGAAGCACCTTACATCATAACCAAGCCTATACATCGCAGCCAGCAAGTGGTGGAAAGATTGGCCGACGGAAGTGTCATACTGGAAATAGAAGTCGTCATCAACCATGAGTTAGAACGAGTATTCTTCGGATATGCCGAAGGAATACAAATTCTTTATCCGAAGACTCTGGTAGAATTGATGGGTAGAAAACTAAAAAAGGCTGCTGAACAATATACCCATTCAAAATGAAAAGGGAACACGTCCAATTATCTTATCTGACATTCAAGAAAAACAAAAAAGCATGGAGAGCCTATCTATTATTCAACTATGAAGACTTGTTTATTCTTCAAGTAAGGCTCTCGCACATTCATATCCTTCCTGATAAAACTCTGTCAGTTTTTGCACATCTTTCTCGATGCGGTCTACGGCTACAGGTTTCAAAGGACGGATTACGACAATCTTTCCTTCATCTTCCATACGCTCCACCATTTCCAGTTGTTCATTATAAACAGCGCACCGGCAACTTAACGCTTCACGCAACTTCGGATATTTACGGTATACAAACGAGGGGATACGAATGTCTTTCGAATCTTTCCGATACCCCCGGTTACGGGTGAGTACCACGACATTTTTCGTGCAGCCATCCGCAATGGCCCTTTGCAGAGGTATGGAATCTACGATACCTCCGTCAAGCATGGGAACCTCGTCTACATAAGTAATAGGACATACAAAAGGAAGACTGCTGGATGCGCGGACAATATCAATTACCCTGTGCCTATCTTTTTTCTCTTCGAAATAGTTGGCTTCTCCCGTGACGCAATTCGTAGTCACCATCACAAAACGTTCCGGTGAAGCAAAATATGTTTCATAATCATAAGGGAGAATATGTTCGGGAAATTCATTGAATAATAGATCAAAGTCGAGTATATTACGCTTTTTGAGCAAATGTTTCAAACCAATATAATCATACTTCTCCAACAAGTCAATGTTGCTGTACCTGGCACGTCCCCGTTGCCTTGATGCATACGACAACCCGTTACACGCACCGGCAGACACTCCTATCGTATAGGGAAACCGGATATCGTGATCCATAAAATAATCAAGCACACCGCAGGTGAATACTCCACGCATTCCCCCGCCTTCCAACACTAATCCCGTAGATTCATCAATTTTCAAGTCTTTCATTTTTATCTCCCGTATTCTTATTCCGGCGGATTACCAGCAAAGATGACAATTCACGTATCACAGCCTCATCCTCGGATAATTTCGTATAAGAAAGATGGCTCATTATCAATAACCCGTCTTTCTCTTCAGTCACTAAATCTTCAACTCCCACAAACCACACCATCATCGTTTGTTCCGGATAACGCGCCTGTAAATCGTCAATGCGCCCACGGAACTCTTCATCATCCGTATCAAAAAGGAAAAGGCGTACCGAATGTCCGTTCTGCAACATCTTATCCAAATAGGAAAAAAGAAACATATCAATCATTCCGCCAAGTACGAAACTGACCGCCGCGCCTACCCGATACTGACGATTGACAAATACGGCCACGGGACATTTCACCTGCTCCATAATCTCATCAATCTTATCCCGGAAGAGCGTTAACCATAAAATTGCCCCGGGAGTTCCCGGCATATCCGAGCGATAATGACTACCGGCTCCCAAAAGCAGCATATCAGGACGTTCTTTACGGACAAAGTGGATGATTTCCTGTACAAGTTTGTCTGTCACCCGATAATGGTTATCTACCTGGATATTCAATTTCGCTGCCTGTTGATTGAGCAAAGCAAAACTCTCGCTGGCATAATGTTCGGCATTCAACGGATTCAAATCCGTGCCCACCGTATAGTGTGCTGCAATCAAATGATTTTTCTTCAACTGCTTCCCAAATAACAAATCATAAATGGAAAGCAACACACGCCCGGATTCCGGACGCCCGAAACAAAATATCAATTTGTGCTTCAAAGATAATTTTTCTTCCCGACGTACGAAAATATGTTCCACCAAATGAAGCAAAGGAGTAGTCATAAAGGTCGTAACTAGCGCCATAATGACCAAAATTACGAATATAGACGGGGGAAGAACTCCCATTTCATAACCGATATTCAAAGCGACAAGCTCCATCAATCCCCGTGTATTCATCAATGTCCCTATCGTCAGACTATCCTTCCACGACTCACCCACCAAACGGGCGGCAATGGCACATCCACCCAACTTGCCGACAATGGCAACCGTCACCAACAGTAAACATACCATCCACAACTCCGGACTGTTTATCAAACCGATTTCCGTGCGCAATCCGGTGAAGGCAAAGAACAGAGGTAAAAAGAAGACTAATGAGATATCTTCCACTTTTTCCATCATCACCTTCCGGAAACCCAGATTGGACGGCATCACTACCCCTGCCATAAAGGCTCCGAACAGTGCATGAATACCGATAATTTCGGTCAGACAAGAGGAAATAATAAGAATGAGCAGAATAAATGCCACGAATGTTTTATTGATTGCTTCCCGGTTGGCATATACTTCTCCTACTTTCTTCAGAAACGGGCGAACGACCAAAAACATGACCGCAATATAAACAACTGCCAGCCCCACTGAATAAAGTGCACTGGCAAAACTTCCTGCTTTGGAGATAGCAATCACCACTGCCAACAGGCACCAAGCTGTCACATCATCATTGGCAGCGGAAGCAATGGTCAGCGTTCCTAAAGAAGTCTTCGTCATATTCCGCTCCTGAATGATGCGTGCCAATACCGGAAAAGCGGTGATGCTCATAGAAATACCTATAAACAGGGCAAAAGGGAGAAACGGGGTTTGGGCAGCTGCATATTCTTCGTACACCCAGTAAGAAGACAAGATACCCAGGAAGAAAGGGACTAAAATTCCGGCATGACTAATCACCAGTGTTTCATTGATCTTATTTTTCAGCACACTGAAATCCAGCTCCATACCGATGACAAACATAAAAAGTATCAGTCCCACCTGACTCAATAACTCAAGATTGGTAAGCGAATGTGCCGGAAAAAGGAAATGAAAAGCATCCGGAAAGAAAAAGCCGAGTACGGAAGGTCCTAACACAATACCGGCAACAATCTCTCCAATCACTCCCGGTTGCCCGATCAGGCTGAATAAATAGCCAAAAAGACGCACCATCAGCAGCACGGCTATAATCTGAATCAATAAGGTAGTGAGCGGATGATGAAGATTGTCCTGTATAAACTGGAGAAACATAGTGAATGGATTCCCCTGTACCATGTTCTGCGCATTTATCGCATAGTGTGAAAACCGGTCACCCTCTTCAATAGCAACATAAATCAATCCTCCAAACAGGAGTAACATCAGTACATAAATGACATAATTCTTCCGGGCCCTGTTCCGCATAAACTTTACTTTTACGATTTGTGCATATTTATAGTAAAAACAAACGAAAAAGGCAGATAGTTTGGCGGAAATAACAAATTCTCAAACAAAATCTTGTTTTTTTGCTTCAATCTATGTAACTTTAGGCTAGCTTAATTGTTTAAGGAGGAAAAAATCAAAAAAGTCCTGCCCGCAGGCAAGCACCATGAGAATACAGTTTGAGATTAAAGAAAATTTGCCGGAAATTATCGAAGAAATCTTACACTCTGATAAGTGGCAAACTTCCGTGAAGGAAGAACTGAGCGGTCGGACGACCGTTGTGATCCGTGACCAGGCGTATGGTTCAGAAGCTACCATTGAAATTTATGCTACATCTATTGAAATCAAAACCGCATGGTCAAAGTACTCCTATCGTATATTTGTAACCAACGATATCGTATGGTGCGAATATAACGGTGCCTATCGTGGTCTGTTGGAACAAGTGCTCCTACCTACTATTACTCCCAAAGAAAACCTGCTCAATTCTGACGTGACTGAAAGTTCGCTCTATGGAAATGAGCATAGGAAATTGAGAGAGTATGCAGAAGATAACCTGAAACTGAAACAATTCCGCCGGGAAAACTTCAATGAACAGAAGAATGGAACCGCACCATTCGATCATCCCAAACGTGTGTATGATGAGTTTATCAAAGAAGATTATGTAGTAGCACCGAAAGAAGAAAAGAAATAACCTGTACTTCATGCTTTACCTTGTGTCATCGTCTTGGCACAACAGTGCCAAGACGGCTTCACTTACAGAATTGACCGAACAACGTTTCCAGATAGATGCCGGTATTATGGGAGCTTATCAAAAATACTCACAACGGGGAGCAAGTAATCGTTCCGTCACCGGAAACCTGAATAACTTGAGTATCGGTTGCCGGATTATTCCACGCTGGTAAATATAAAACCTTTGTGTACTCTGTGGTGAATTAATCTGTGTAAACCTATGTAATCTATGGCGAAACTTTCCTATATTTGTAGCCAAAACAATTTAATATTAATTTCATAGGAATGAAAAAGACAATCCTTACTGCTGCTTTAGGCTTATTCAGCCTAAGCATCATGGCACAAGATGCAAAACCTGAAGAAGGTTTTGTTTTCACGACGGTGAAAGAAAACCCGATTACTTCTATCAAGAACCAAAATCGTTCGAGTACTTGCTGGAGTTTCTCAACTCTCGGATTCGTTGAATCAGAATTACTTCGTTTAGGTAAAGGCGAGTATGACTTGTCTGAAATGTTTGTCGTACACAAAACGATGCAAGATCGCGGAGTAAACTACGTACGTTATCATGGTGACAGTTCTTTCTCTCCGGGTGGAAGTTTTTATGATGTAATGTACTGTATCAAGAATTATGGTATTGTTCCGCAAGAAGTGATGCCGGGTATCATGTACGGTGACACGTTGCCGGTGCATAACGAACTGGATGCTGTTGCTTCCGGTTACATCAATGCTATTGCGAAAGGTAAGTTGAGCAAACTGACTCCGGTATGGAAAAACGGACTAAGCGCTATTTATGATACTTATCTGGGAGCATGTCCGGAGAAGTTCACATACAAAGGCAAAGAATATACTCCGAAGACTTTTTCTGAATCACTGGGATTGAATTATAACGACTATGTATCACTGACTTCTTACACGCACCATCCATTCTATTCTCAATTCGCAATCGAGATTCAGGATAACTGGCGCAATGGATTGTCCTACAACCTGCCTATCGAGGAACTGATGGCTGTGATGGACAATGCTGTAAAGAAAGGTTATACTTTTGCATGGGGTAGCGACGTCAGCGAACAGGGATTCACACGTGACGGTATCGCCGTTATGCCGGATGTAAACAAAGAATCTGAACTTTCCGGTTCGGATATGGCTCGCTGGACCGGCCTGTCTGCTGCTAACAAACGTCAAATGATGACAACCAAACCATGCCCGGAAATTGACGTCACTCAAGAAATGCGCCAAGTTGCTTTTGACAATTGGGAAACTACAGACGATCACGGAATGGTAATCTACGGTATCGCTAAAGACCAAAACGGAAAAGAATACTTCATGGTAAAGAATTCTTGGGGTAAATCAGGCAAATACAATGGTATCTGGTATGCTTCCAAAGCCTTCGTTGCTTACAAGACTATGAATATTCTTGTACACAAAGATGCCCTTCCCAAAGAAATCGCAAAAAAGCTGGGGATTAAATAATTAATGAGCCATCGCCCATTCATCATTTATGAAAAGCTTAGTTTACTGATATATTCCGTAAACCGTTCTTTATAATTATCACCGACAGGAATATATGTATTCTTATCAAAGATAATACGGAGACGGAAGATTTCAGTAATCTTACGAAGATTGACAATATAAGAACGGTGGACCCGCATGAAATGCGTGGGAAGCCGTTCTTCCATTTTTTGGAGGCTGGCACCGGTTTCCTTCTTCCTGCTGCACAACGACACGTATGATGCGAAAGTCCTCTCCTGAATTCTTTTTGGAAACGCTCTTTCGCAGGAAATGGGAAGACTAAAAAGATAATACCTATTGCAAAAACCAAAGAGAATGTATATCGCCAATATCTTTTCTTAAAAAGGAAATAAGGAACCAATAGATAGTTATTCAGTAATTTCAACGGTAAACTGTTGCCTTTTCACATCTCCCTGATACATATTTAAGCGATTTTTTATCAACCGTCCTCATAACGGTTCTAATTTACGGCAGGGAATCTCTGTAATGATTGCCAACGGCCTGTATCCGGTTGCCCTGCGGATGGCACTTGAGAAATGTGCTGCAGTAACTCCACACTTTTCCGCATAAATCAATGATGCCATCCAAGATTTGCAACCGCTTTCTTTTTTTCCTCATATGTCATCATTTATCTATATATTACGTATCTTTGCGCAACAAAAATGAGAAGAAACAATCGATAAAATGAAAAAACAGATAATACTTATTGCCATCTTATTATGTACAGCCTTTGCACAGGCACAAGAAGTTTTTGTAACCGCAGATTTTGTGAGCAGCTATATCTGGCGTGGTATGGACAGCGGCAATGCAAGTGTGCAACCCTCGCTCGGCCTCAACTGGAAAGGACTGACCGTCTATGCATGGGGCTCTACCGAATTTCGTGAGAAGAACAATGAAATAGACTTATCACTGGAGTACGAATACAAAAACCTGACTCTTTACGCCAACAACTATTTTACCCAAACAGAAGAAGAACCTTTCAAATACTTCAATTACAATTCACATTCCACCGGACATACTTTTGAAGTAGGAGCCGGATATATGCTTAGCGAGAAATTTCCATTATCAGTCAGCTGGTACACCACCTTTGCCGGAAACGACTATCGTGAAAACGGAAAACGTGCCTGGTCCAGCTATTGCGAATTGAGTTATCCGTTCAGCGTGAAAGATGTAAACATGAGTATCGAAGCAGGTTTTACCCCTTGGGAAAGTATGTACTCCGACAAATTCAACGTAGTCAATATCGGATTATCCGCAACGAAAGAAATCAAAATAACGTCCAACTTCTCTCTGCCCATATTCGGAAAGCTAATAGCCAACCCCTATGAAGAGCAACTTTATTTTGTATTCGGAATTACGTTGTAGATGATTCTTACATTCATTTATTAACTAATAAATTACCCCCATGAAAAAACACTTTCTCATTTTCGGAGCAGGCCTCCTTCTATTAAGTGCCTGTAATTCGGTCAAAGCACCGGAAGCTATCTTGCCCATTCCCGAAGCCAAGCAGGTAGAATGGCAAAAAATGGAAACGTATGCTTTCGTACACTTCGGACTTAACACATTCAACGACCGCGAATGGGGATACGGTGATTCCGATCCTAAAACATTCAATCCTACCCGACTGGATTGCGAGCAATGGGTACAAACCTTTGTGAAATCCGGAATGAAAGGAGTGATCCTGACAGCCAAACATCACGACGGGTTCTGCCTTTGGCCTACTCAACTGACAGAATATTGCATCCGTAACACCCCGTATAAAGACGGAAAAGGCGACATCGTTCGCGAACTATCGGATGCCTGCAAGAAGTACGGCATTAAATTCGCAGTTTATCTGTCTCCTTGGGACAGGCATCAAGCCAACTACGGTTCTCCCGAATACGTAGAATACTTCTATAAACAGCTCAACGAGTTATTAACCAACTATGGTGATGTTTTTGAAATCTGGTTTGACGGTGCCAATGGCGGAGACGGCTGGTATGGCGGAGCAAAAGACAGCCGTACTATCGACCGCAAAACTTATTACGATTATCCGCGAGCCTATAAATTGATCGACGAGTTGCAACCACAAGCTATTATCTTCTCGGATGGAGGTCCGGGCTGCCGTTGGGTAGGTAACGAAAACGGATTTGCAGGAGCTACCAACTGGTCTTTTCTCCGTGCCGGAGAAGTTTATCCGGGTTACCCTAAATATCGTGAACTGCAATATGGGCATGCCGACGGCAACCAATGGGTAGCCGCAGAATGTGATGTA
The DNA here is from genome assembly GCF_015559655.1 of Bacteroides sp. 1001136B_160425_E2. NCBI lineage: Bacteria > Pseudomonadati > Bacteroidota > Bacteroidia > Bacteroidales > Bacteroidaceae > Bacteroides > Bacteroides sp. 1001136B_160425_E2. The sequence continues at coordinate 47,208 of NZ_JADMQH010000021.1, forward strand.
TCCATCCGTCCAGGATGGTTCTATCATCCGGAAGAAGACGACCGTGTGAAAACAGTAGATACATTGACCGATCTGTATTACCGTAGCGTAGGTCATAACGCAACATTGTTACTCAACTTCCCGGTTGATCGTGACGGGCTGATCCATCCGACAGACTCCGCCAACGCCGTAAACTTCTACCAGAACGTACAAAAGCAACTGGCATACAACCTATTGGCAGGACTTTCTCCCAAAGCCTCGGACGAACGGGGAAAAACATTCTCTGCAAAAGCGGTGACCGATGGTGATTATGATACTTATTGGGCCACCAATGACGGCGTCAACTCTGCCACAATCGAGTTTGACCTGCCTCAAACGGAAAAGATTAACCGCATAATGTTGCAGGAGTATATTCCTCTCGGACAACGTGTTAAATCATTCGTTGTAGAATATAACCAGGCAGGCGAATGGCTCCCAGTGAAGCTCAATGAGGAGACTACCACTATCGGATATAAACGTCTTCTTCGTTTCGAAACAGTCACAACAGATAAGATTCGTGTCCGTTTTACCGATTCGCGAGCTTGCCTCTGTATCAATAACATAGAAGCCTATTATGCAGGAGAGACTTCCGATACATATACTGCAAAAGCAGAAGAGTTGAAGAGTTATCCGTTCACGCTCGTCGGAGTAAATGCGGAGGAAGCACAGAAATGTATGGATAAAAACAATCAGACCACCTGCTTCGTCAACGGAAATACATTATTGATTGATTTAGGAGAGGAACGCACAATCACCTCATTCCATTATCTCCCCGACCAGAGTGAATATAATAAAGGAATAATCAGTTCTTATGAAATCTCTGTCGGCACGGAGAGTAATGCTGTCAATCAGGTAGTAGCCAAAGATGAATTTTCCAATATAAAGAATAATCCGATTCTGCAATCGGTTTACTTTACTCCGGTTAACGCCCGCTATGTTCAATTGAAAGCAACACGGATGATCCATGACGGAGAACCAATGGGATTGGCCGAAATCGGTATACAATAAAAGTATTGATAACAATAAAATAGATTCAGTCACATTCTACCTCTTTTTTGAGGTGTAAAGCACTTCTCTTAAAAGTAGAATATGGCTGAATATACATTAATAAAAGCCTTAAATATCAGACAATATGGTGCAAGAACCAAGAATCATTGTAGAAAAGGAAAACTATACTCTCCGCACCTGGCAAACAGAAGATGCTGCGTCATTAACCCAATACATCAATAATAAAAAGATTTGGGATAACTGTCGTGACGGCCTCCACTATCCATACGCTCAAGAAGATGCACAAACTTTTCTCGCTATAGTACAAGCCAAAGAAGGTATTCACGATTTTTGCATTGAAGTAAACGGAGAAGCAGTCGGAAGCATTGGTTTTATGCCTTGTACAGATGTAGAACGCTTTAATGCCGAAGTAGGCTACTGGATTGGAGAACCTTTTTGGAACCGGGGAATCGTAACTGACGCCCTGAAAGAAGCAATCAGTTATTATTTCGAGCATACAGATAAAGTACGCATATTCGCACTTGTTTTCGAACATAACACAGCTTCCATGCGCGTATTGGAGAAAGCTGGATTTGTAAAATCCGGAGTGATGCGAAAGGCTATTTTCAAGAATGAGAACTTCATAGACGCACATTATTACGAACTAATCAAATAATTCTAAATCCTTCAACCTGTGGATTTTGCACTCGGTTTTCTTATCAGAGCCAAACGTTTGAGTCATGTTATCATCACTCTTACATTCATCTTCCAGGAAGCAAGCATCTCATCTGACAAACACTCGCATTTCATATGCTTTTCCCTTATTGTTTATGTGTCTTTGCTTAATAGTTGTCAAGAGCTCACCATTGTGAACAAACAGGCTATCAGTTGTAAACAAAAACGTTCACAGACGTAAACAGCTTTGTTCACATGGGTGAGCCCTTGCAAAGCATTAGAGCTTAACAAAAGAACTACTAAGCATTAACGCATAAATACCTAAGAGAATACATAACAAGAACAGTTACTTTAAAACAAACATAAAGTGATGCCAATATTGTTTTGGGTGAGGGTAAAAAGTTACCCTCACCTACCCTCACCTTTACCCTCACGCCTACAACCCCGATGAATAAATGGATTGAGCCAGAGGGTGAGGGTGTGAGGGTAAAAGTATCACCAACTTAATAGGAAGAAGAATGAAAGGTTTATGGATGCACATTCATTATAAGTTATTAAAGAGGAATCCTGAATTAAATCTATAAAAACCCTCCTATTTTGCTCAAAATTCTTAAACCTGTGCATTTTTTACTCGGATTTCTTGTCAGAACCAAGCGTTTGAGTAAATTTGCAAGCTGATAGTTAACCGGATAGTTTGGATAGCAAGAGATTACTACTTGACTACTGGCTGCTAACTTGTAGAAATACTAATACTAAAATTTATAGCATGAGTTTGAAAATTGTTGTATTGGCAAAACAAGTTCCCGACACACGTAACGTTGGGAAAGATGCCATGAAAGCCGACGGAACGATTAACCGTGCGGCACTCCCCGCCATCTTCAACCCCGAAGACCTGAATGCTCTCGAGCAAGCTCTCCGATTGAAAGATGCTCATCCAGGCTCTACCGTAACCGTTCTGACAATGGGACCGGGACGGGCAGCCGACATTATTCGTGAAGGACTTTTCCGTGGTGCAGATAACGGTTACTTATTAACCGACCGTGCTTTTGCTGGTGCAGACACACTGGCTACGTCTTACGCACTTGCCACTGCCATCCGCAAAATCGGTGACTGTGACATTATTATCGGTGGTCGCCAGGCAATCGATGGTGACACGGCACAGGTAGGTCCGCAGGTAGCAGAAAAGCTGGGATTGACGCAAATCACATACGCAGAAGAAATTCTGGAAGTGGGCGATGGTAAGATTAAGGTGAAACGCCACATCGACGGTGGGGTTGAAACTGTAGAAGGCCCGTTGCCTATCGTGATTACTGTCAACGGTTCTGCAGCTCCTTGCCGTCCGCGTAACGCTAAATTGGTTCAGAAATACAAACATGCCAAAACTGTTACTGAAAAACAACAAGGCAATCTTGATTATACAGACTTGTATGACAAACGCGATTATCTGAATCTGGCAGAATGGAGCGTAGCCGACGTAAACGGTGATCTCGCACAATGCGGTCTGTCCGGTTCGCCGACAAAAGTGAAAGCCATCCAGAACATCGTGTTCCAGGCTAAAGAGAGCAAAACCATCAGCGGCAGTGACCGTGACGTGGAAGACCTGATTGTTGAACTATTAGCTAACCACACCATCGGATAATCATGAATAACTTATTTGTATATTGCGAAATAGAAGAAGGTAACGTTTTAGACGTCAGCCTCGAACTTCTGACCAAAGGTCGTTCGTTAGCCAACCAGTTGAACTGTCAGCTCGAAGCGGTGGTTGCCGGAACCGGCCTCAAAGATATTGAAAAACAAATCCTTCCTTACGGAGTAGACAAACTTCACGTTTTCGACGGCGAAGGACTTTACCCTTACACTTCACTTCCTCACACAGCTATCCTGGTGAACCTTTTCAAAGAAGAACAGCCACAAATCTGTCTGATGGGTGCCACTGTGATCGGTCGTGACCTCGGTCCGCGCGTTTCTTCTGCTTTGACCAGCGGATTGACTGCCGACTGTACTTCACTTGAAATCGGTGACCACGAAGACAAAAAAGAAGGTAAGACCTACAAGAACCTGTTGTATCAGATCCGTCCGGCATTCGGCGGTAACATCGTTGCTACGATTGTGAACCCGGAACACCGCCCGCAGATGGCAACCGTTCGCGAAGGTGTGATGAAGAAAGAAATCCTCTCTCCGACTTATCAGGGAGAAGTGATCCGTCACGATGTGAAAAAGTATGTGGCTGATACGGACTATGTAGTGAAAGTAATCGAACGCCACGTAGAAAAGGCAAAGAACAACTTGAAAGGTTCTCCGATTATCGTAGCCGGTGGATACGGTGTAGGTTCGAAAGAAAACTTCGACCTGTTGTTCGACCTCGCTAAAGAACTTCACGCAGAAGTAGGCGCCAGCCGTGCTGCTGTTGACGCAGGTTTCGCAGATCACGATCGCCAGATCGGTCAGACAGGTGTTACGGTTCGTCCGAAACTCTACATCGCTTGCGGTATCTCCGGACAAATCCAACATATTGCCGGTATGCAGGAAAGCGGTATCATCATCTCTATCAACAACGACCCTGAAGCTCCTATCAATACGATTGCAGATTATGTAATCAACGGAACAATCGAAGAAGTTGTACCGAAGATGATTAAGTATTATAAACAAAATAGCAAGTAAGGAAAGATGGCCAATTATTATACAGACATACCGGAACTCAAGTATCACTTGAACAATCCGATGATGAAACGTATTTGCGAACTCAAAGAACGCAACTACAGAGATAAAGATGAATTCGATTATGCTCCGATGGACTTCGAAGATGCTGTAGACTCTTATGATAAAGTGTTGGAGATTACCGGAGAAATCACAGGAGAAATCATTGCCCCTAACGCAGAAGGTGTAGACGAAGAAGGTCCTCACTGTGCCAATGGTCGCGTAGAATATGCTTCAGGAACCAAACAAAACCTGGACGCAATGGTGAAAGCCGGCTTGAACGGTATGACCATGCCACGCAAATTCGGCGGTCTGAACTTCCCGATCACCCCATACACCATGTGCGCAGAAATCGTGGCTGCTGCCGACGCAGGTTTCGGAAACATCTGGTCATTGCAAGACTGTATCGAAACCCTTTATGAGTTTGGTAACTCCGACCAACACAGCCGCTTTATCCCGCGCATCTGCCAAGGCGAAACGATGTCTATGGACTTGACAGAACCGGACGCAGGTTCCGACCTACAATCTGTTATGCTGAAAGCTACTTACAGCGAAAAAGACGGATGCTGGTTGCTGAATGGTGTGAAACGTTTCATCACAAATGGTGACGCAGATATTCACCTCGTACTGGCACGTTCGGAAGAAGGAACAAGAGACGGTCGTGGTTTGTCCATGTTCATCTATGACAAGCGTCAGGGTGGCGTGAACGTACGTCGTATCGAAAACAAACTCGGTATCCACGGTTCTCCTACTTGCGAACTGGTATATAAGAATGCAAAAGCCGAACTTTGCGGTGACCGCAAACTCGGTTTGATTAAATACGTAATGGCTCTGATGAACGGTGCCCGTCTAGGTATTGCCGCACAATCTGTAGGATTGAGCCAGGCAGCTTACAATGAAGGTTTGGCTTATGCCAAAGACCGTAAGCAGTTCGGAAAAGCAATTATCGAATTCCCGGCTGTGTATGACATGCTGGCTATCATGAAAGGTAAACTGGATGCCGGACGTGCTTTACTGTATCAAACATCTCGCTATGTTGACATCTACAAAGCATTGGATGACATCGCCCGCGAACGTAAACTGACTCCGGAAGAACGCCAGGAACAGAAGAAATATGCTAAATTAGCAGACAGCTTTACTCCGCTGGCTAAAGGTATGAACTCTGAATATGCAAACCAAAACGCTTACGACTGTATTCAGATTCACGGTGGTTCAGGTTTCATGATGGAATATGCTTGCCAACGCATCTATCGCGACGCACGTATCACCAGCATCTACGAAGGAACTACCCAGTTGCAGACTGTAGCCGCTATCCGTTACGTGACCAATGGTTCTTACATCGCTACTATCCGCGAGTTCGAAGCCATTCCTTGCTCACCGGAAATGGAACCGCTGATGTCTCGCCTGAAAAAGATGGCTGACAAATTCGAAGCAAGCACCAATGCAGTGAAAGAAGTACAAGACCAGGAATTGCTTGACTTCACCGCTCGCAAACTGGTGGAAATGGCTGCCGACATTATCATGTGCCACCTGCTGATCCAAGATGCCAGCAAGTCTTCCGAACTGTTCTCCAAGTCTGCACACGTATATTTGAACTATGCAGAAGCGGAAGTAGAAAAGCACTCAAACTTCATCGAAAACTTTGATAAAGAAGACTTGGCTTTCTACAAAAAATAATAAATCATCTATCAAATCTCATAAAAGCATCCCTTCTTACGAAGTGGATGCTTTTTTATTTGTCACATTCTATTATTTTTCATTATTATTCTATACATTTGTCAGTGAGATCAGTAATTTTTTAATCGACGACTCTATATAAGAATAGAAATATGGCACTCAAACCTTCATATAACGACAAACTGCATTTACCGGGTTTATCAAAAACAGAAATCCTTATACTGGCTCTCGAAGCTTCGCAAAAGCTGGAGTGGAATATCGAGGAAGTGACTCTGGAAGGAGCACGATTCGAGGTTCCGTTCAATATGTATTCCCGTGGAGAGGAAATAACCTTTACCATAGAACAGGGAAGCGACGGAGAAGTAGCTGTCCGCAGCCAATCTTCTTCCATACAACTTGTAGACTATGGAAAGAACAGAAAAAACATACAAAAACTACGGGAGACGATGGAGGATATAAAAGTATCCCTTACCCCGGAAGAGCTGACCCAAAAGGCTAAAGATTTCGAGGAAGAGTATAACCGTCCGCTCACAGAAGAAGAGAAAGCCTATTTGGAGGAAGAAAAGAAGAGGAACTCTTTCTGGTCGTTCTTCATTCCCCGCAAAGGTTTTATGGCAACGCCCATCCTGATAGACCTCAACATCCTTGTATTTATTGTGATGGTTGCATCCGGAGTGGGAATCATGTCTCCTTCCACCTTATCACTGCTGAAATGGGGAGCCGACTTCGGACCGTTGACACTAACAGGCGACTGGTGGCGTGCAGTGACCTGTAACTTCATACACATCGGAGCTTTTCATCTCCTGATGAATATGTATGCTTTCATGTATGTAGGACTTCTACTGGAAGGACTGATAGGAAGCCGTCGTATGTTCATGTCTTATTTACTGACCGGACTATGTTCGGCGGCATTCAGTCTTTATATGCACGGCGAGACAATCAGTGCCGGAGCCTCCGGAGCCATCTTCGGACTTTACGGTATATTCCTCGCCTTCCTGTTCTTCCATCGCATCGCAAAGGAACAACGGAAAGCATTATTGACCAGTATCCTTATTTTTGTCGGTTACAATCTGGTTTACGGCATGAAAGCGGGGATTGATAACGCCGCACATATTGGCGGGTTATTAAGCGGTTTCCTACTGGGAATCATCTATGTGTGCAGCTATAAATTTGAAAAAGCTGATGCGCAACGCACCGTTTCAATCCTTGGAGAGCTTGGTGTCTTTTGCATTTTCCTGTTCAGCTTCTTGATACTTTGCAAGAACGTTCCCCCTCTTTATCAAGACATACGCGGCGAATGGGAAAGCGGTATTGTAGAAGCCTATCTGAATGGTGAACTGGAAGAAGAAAACGAAGATAGCAACCAATCGGACATGGAGACTGTCGACAGTTCCTCTACCAGTCAATATCCTCCATACGTTCCGGCAGGCAATAACGATACGTGGCTTTCTTATTACGACGCAGAAACAAATTTCAGCTGCCAGTATCCTACTAACTGGAGGAAAATAACAGGAGCGAAAGGATTAACTCCCAACGCACAACCTCCGTTACTCAAGCTCGTTAATGGTGCCAACCAACTGACGGTTACAGCCCTTACCTACGATACACAAAAAGAGTTTGAACATATAAAGAAGTTATCGCTCACTCTCCCGCGAAATGCACAAGGGCAACCATCAGAAGACTATAAAAAGACCGATGTCAACATGAACGGACTCCCCATGACAAAGATCACGAATCCGCTGCACATCGGAGCTCCTGATGAGCCGGGAGAAGATATACAACAAATTGTATTACACTATTTCCAAGAGAGTAAGAAACGAACTTTTACCATTGTCATGCTTGTCTATGATGAAGAAGCCGAAACCGATCTGAATGCTATAGCATCAAGTGTTCAGATCACTCAATAAAGAGAATATGAGAGTATATATCCAAGTCAAACAGTTAGGAAAGCGAAAGTGCAGCATCGAAAAGATTCCTGTCGATTTTCCTGTTCCGCCTGTCGATGTACAGGGGTTGATTGAAGCCATCGTCAGTTGGCAAGTCAGTGAATATAATGAACGCTTGCAACAAAGCGAAGTACTGAAATACCTCACGCAGGAAGAAGTGGAAAATAAAGCAACTTCCGGTAAAGTTGGGTTTGCAGTAAACTATAACGGCAAACCTGCCGCAGAAGTAGAAGCAATCACCAATGCCCTGCAATCTTACGAGGACGGAATTTTCCGTATCTTCATTGACGATACGGAAACTGGAGACTTATCCTCTCCCACCGGACTCAAAGAAGAATCTACCATCACTTTCATCCGGCTGGCCATGCTGTCGGGAAGACTTTGGTAATCATTTTCTTATAAACACACTTAAAACGAAAATAATCATGAGACTTATTTATAATGAAGCATTAAACAAACGGATTGCTCCGTACCTGGAAAGGTTAACGAAAAAGAGAACCAGTTTAGACAAAGAGACAATGACACTGTTGGATGTATTTATGCAATACTTCAACATGGACACCCGGTATGGCGCATACAGCGATAAACTAGAGCCTTGCATCATACATATTATTCAGAAAGAAAAAATTAAGAGTGTTGCCAATCTTTTCGACGGAAAGTTGAACAAAGTGCTCCGTTATCTATTGGGAGACGAATACGCTAACCTGTTCCACACCTATCTGAAACTCAAAGCACGGTGTCCGTACACTCATGGATATTCGCGCCGGTCACAGCGGTCGACGAACCCTCTTCTGCATTTCAGTCACATCATAGATGCGCTGACGGAATTTCTAAAACTACGTGCCACCGGATTCAGCGAACAAGCCATACTGAACGGAGGAAACAATCCGGAAGAAATAGAGACATACAAGGATGCGATGAACTGCCCAAACTGGATGGCCGCCCAAATAGCAGAAGGCAACCAGACTGTCATTGAACACCTCAACAACGTATTGACCAGCGAAAATAATGCCAACCGCCTCAATCAAGGACATCTCCAGGCTATCGCAGTGAGCGGTTACCGCCCGCTGCTGGAACTGGAAGGGAAGTTACTGCTGGCAGCCAAACTGCAGGAAGGTCTCCGTCAGGCTATCGTGGAAACGATGGACGAAGGATGTCCCGAAAGTTATCTCCATCTGTTCTCGGTTATCTGCGACAACGGCCTGCAACGATTTGCCTCCGTGAAACGCGGCATTGCAGTCAGCACGGGTATCGGAGAACAAGACAGCAGCGAGCGTATCACCAACAAATATGTGGAACTGATCCGCCGTTTTCTGAACGACCGGGAAGAAGCACGCAAAGCCCTCCAAAGCAAAGATACAGTCGAACTCTATCTGGCTCTATGGAGTATCGGATTCTATAATACGGAAGAAATCCAGGCACTCGTTCCGGGAATGATTAAAGACGGTGCCAAATATCAGGTACAGACATTACTTTACTTTTTACGCTGTACGCAATACTCCGGCATGAACCACCGCATCAGTAAAGATGCTTTTGAAAAATGGTACAACGAACCGTCGGTAGTGGCGGCTATCCTGCCGCTGTATCTGTCCGGACTCTATCTTAGCCGATACGGAGGACATAAGGACGCCCCGTCACTCTATGATTATTTTGATAGCAAAGAAGAGGCGATCCGCCATTATGGATATCTGAAAAACGTCTATCAGTCCATCTCTGCCAAAGAGATTTATTCTCCTTATGTATTCCCATGGGACAGTGCAGAGCTCACCCGTTCGGAAATCGTTCTCAAGATGGCGTATATTACCTGGATGACCAACGACTCTGCATTGAAAGACGATCTTTGCACCTGTCTGCCCTCTTTGGATACCTATATGCGGGCAGGCTATATCGGTGTCGTATTAAATCCACCGACTAGCCATTTACAGGAAGAATATGTGTTGCAATCACTGGGCGACCGTTCACTGGACGTCCGTGACGAAGCCTACAAAGTCTTGTCCGAGATGACCCTGTCGCCCGAACAGAATCAGAAAGTAGAAGAGTTGCTGCGCTTCAAATATAGTGAGATGCGTATCAACGCCATCAATCTATTGATGAAACAGCCGAAAGAACAATTGTCCGGCAGCATCCGCCGCTTACTAACGGACAAAGTGGCCGAACGCCGCCTGGCCGGATTGGATATGATGAAGACTATCCACAATATAGAATTCCTGCAAGATACCTATCTGGAACTGATCCCCACCGTCAAAGAAATTCAGAAACCGAACGCGAAAGAAAGAGTGTTGATAGAATCTTTGATTGGCGACGGAACGGAAAAGAGCACCGTACAGCACTATACGAAAGATAACGGATTCGGTCTGTACGACCCGGCTCTTGAAGTCAGTCTGCCGGAGATTACCCAGGATAAAGGATTCAACGTGAAAAAAGCATTCGAATTCATTTGTTTCGGAAGGGCTAAACTTGTATTTAAAAAACTAAGCAAATACATCGAAACCTATAAGAACGAAGAGTTCAAGAATGGATACGGAGAAGCACGCCTGGTAGGAAACAGTGTCCTGATAAACTGGAGTAACTACGGAGGATTGAGCGGACTCGGTTTCCCGGAACTATGGAAGACCTTCTACGAAGAAGAAATAGGAAGCTATGACAAATTACTGATGATGAGTTTCATGCTTGCATCGACAGGCACTCCTAAAGACGATGACGACTACGATGAAGAGGATGAGGAAGACATCAAGGCAGACCAGAAATCAAGCAATACTTTCGAGCCGCTTGTCAACCGGATGTATGCCGGCATCACTTACCGCGGATTGCAGAAGGAGCTCCGCAAGATGCCTTACTACGAACAGATGAGTGATATTATCGAAGCATTGTCATACGAGTATAAAGACGAAGCAGTCTACCAACGATTGGCTGTCAATATGCTGCTCCAACTGTTGCCTTTGCTGAACACCAAAAACATTTTCCGTCAGTACACCAACAAGCATGCATGGCTTCGGGACAAACTGGAATATGGAGAAAAAGAGATCGTTTACCCGATACATAACAACAAGTTCGTGAATTTCTGGCTTGAAATGCCTCAAAAGCCCATGAGTGATGATCTGTTTATCCGCTACTTCACGGTGCGCTATCAACTTTACAAGCTCACCAACTACATGGAGCACACACCCGAACTGGAGGAAACAGACTCTTACCTTCATGCCACGGACTTCGCCCGTGCATGGATGCTCGGAATCATCCCGACAGAAGAAGTATACCGCGAAATGATGGGACGTATCAGCTCGCCCGCCCAGATCAAGGCAATCACCACGGTATTGAACGACAATGTTCGTTTCAATAAGGAAAAAGAAAGATACGCCGACATCAAAAATGTCGATTTCTCTCTCTTCCGTTCTCTTGCACAGAAGATAGTAGACCGGATTCTTGAAATCGAACTAAAACGAGGAGACTCCGAGACACAAGTTACCAGCCTTGCAGAGGAATTAAGTTATATTTATGGAGCGGACAAATTTATCCACATTCTGCAAGCATTCGGCAAAGATACTTTCATACGCGACAGCTACAACTGGGGCAGTACCAAGCGAGGCGTATTGAGCAGCTTGCTCCATGCTTGCCATCCCCTGCCGACAGATACCAGCGAAAATCTGAAGAAACTGGCGAAGCAAGCCGAAATCAGTGACGAGCGACTGGTAGAAGCCGCCATGTTTGCTCCGCAATGGATTGAACTGACCGAAAAGGCAATAGGCTGGAAAGGACTGACAAGTGCTGCCTATTATTTCCATGCCCATACCAATGAAACATGTGACGACAAGAAGAAAGCGATCATCGCCCGCTACACTCCTATCGACGTGGAAGACTTGAGGGAAGGCGCTTTTGATATCGACTGGTTCAAGGATGCGTTTAAGACAATTGGCAAACAACGCTTCGAAGTGGTCTACAATGCCGCCAAATATATCTCATGCAGCAATAGCCATACCCGTGCCCGCAAGTTTGCCGATGCCACCAACGGCGCAGTAAAGGCGGCAGATGTAAAGAAAGAAATAATAGCCAAACGCAACAAAGACTTATTGATGAGCTACGGCCTCATCCCATTGGGACGGAAACCGGACAAAGAACTGCTGGATCGTTATCAATACCTGCAAAAGTTCCTGAAAGAGAGTAAGGAATTCGGTGCTCAAAGACAGGAAAGCGAAAAGAAAGCGGTAAACATCGCCCTGCAAAACCTGGCGCGTAACTCCGGCTATGGAGACGTTACCCGTCTGACTTGGAGCATGGAAACGGAACTAATCAAAGAACTTCTCCCCTACCTGTCTCCCAAAGAGATAGACGGCGTAGAAGTGTATGTACAAATCAACGAGGAAGGCAAATCGGAGATGAGGCAAATCAAAGACGGCAAAGAGCTCAACAGTATGCCTGCCAAACTGAAAAAACATCCGTATATAGAAGAACTGAAAGCGGTACACAAAAAGCTGAAAGACCAGTACACCCGTTCCCGCGTGATGCTGGAACAGGCGATGGAAGACTGTACCCGTTTTGAAGAAAACGAATTGCGCAAGTTGATGCAAAACCCTGTCATCTGGCCATTGTTGAAACATCTTGTCTTTATCTGTAACGGACAGACGGGCTTCTACACCGATGGATTGCTGGTGACTGTAAATGCCATTTGCCTCCCGTTAAAACCGAAAGACGAGTTACGCATCGCCCATCCCACAGACTTGTACGCAAGCGGTGACTGGCATGCTTATCAGAAATTTCTGTTCGATAAAGCAATCCGCCAACCTTTCAAACAGGTATTCCGTGAGCTCTATGTTCCGACTCCGGAAGAAGTGGAAGCCACTCAATCCCGCCGTTACGCCGGCAATCAGATTCAACCGCAGAAAACGGTTGCCGTACTGAAAGGCCGTCGCTGGGTAGCCGACTATGAAGACGGTCTTCAAAAGATCTATTACAAAGAGAACATCATCGCCACCATCTATGCTATGGCAGACTGGTTCTCTCCGGCCGACATCGAAGCTCCGACATTAGAATATGTCTGCTTCCACAACCGCAAGGATTACAAGCTGATGAAAATCTCGGAGATTCCTCCTGTCATCTTCTCGGAAGTGATGAGGGACGTAGACTTGGCAGTAAGTGTAGCCCATGCCGGAAGCGTCGATCCGGAAACCAGCCACTCTACCATCGAGATGCGCAGCGTGCTGGTGGAACTGACAATGCCGTTGTTCCATTTCAAGAACGTGAAGATAAAAGGAAGTTTTGCCCACATTGAAGGCAAACTGGGTAAATACAATATCCATCTGGGCAGCGGCGTGATTCATCAGGAAGGCGGCGCGCAGATTGCCGTCCTTCCGGTACATTCGCAAAATCGCGGACGTCTGTTCCTGCCTTTTGTAGATGAAGATCCGAAGACAGCCGAGATATTGACTAAGATTATCTTCTTTGCAGAAGACGATAAGATAAAAGACCCGAGCATCCTGAATCAAATCAAATAGAAAAGAGATGGCAGAAAATTTATTAATCAATACAGGAAATAAGGAAGAGAAATACCGGGAGTTACTTCCGCAACTGCACGCTCTAGTAAGTACGGAAACAGATCTCATAGCCAATCTTGCCAACATTGCGGCAGCGCTAAAACAGACTTTCGGTTTCTTCTGGGTAGGTTTTTACCTTGTGAAAGAGGATGAACTCGTACTTGGTCCGTTTCAGGGACCCATTGCCTGTACCCGCATCCGCTTCGGCAGAGGAGTTTGCGGCACAGCCTGGAAAGAGGTCCGGACACTGATTGTTCCTGATGTAGAACAATTTCCCGGACACATCGCTTGTAGTTCGGACTCTAAATCGGAAATAGTAGTACCGATCATCCAACAGGGTGAAGTCGTTGGAGTTCTGGATATTGACAGTGATGCACTGGATAGTTTCGACACCATCGACGCACGCTATCTGGAAGAGATTTGTACGTATATCGGATAAGTTGACGACCGTGCAAACGTCCTGAAAAAACGGAGGCTCTGATTGAATGAATCAGAACCTCCGTTTACTATAAATAGAGCCTCTGTTCGGATCAAACAGAGGCTCTATTTTTTTACCAGTCCATATCTTCTATTTCCCGTTCCCGGTACAGTAGAAGTTGTTTGCGAAGCGAACTCATCTCGCGTCTCATATCTTCCATCCTTTCCAGCAAATGATGAATAGCATCGATACCTTCCATATTGATGGATAAGTCGTAGTACATTCTGCTGTAACGCTCCACGTTCGGGAGTTCCGACAAAAGCAGATAATGTTCACCACCTTCGGTATGTACGTTAATCAAACCGCCCTCTTCCAACAAGTCGATGAATGAAGGCTCAATATGACATTTGTGACAGTATTCACTGACAATAATTAATTCGGTCTGCATAGTACTCATTCATTTTAGTTCATACTCTGTAATTGACGGAACAACTCTTTCTGTTTGTCGGTCAAGTTCGTAGGAATCTTGACGGAATAGGTCACAATCAAGTCACCGAATTGTCCTTCCTTCTTATAAACCGGGAATCCCTTACCTTTCAGACGGACTTTCGTACCGTTCTGTGTTTCCGGTTTTATCTTCAGTTTCACTTTACCATCCAGCGTGTCGATCACTTTTTCACCACCCAATACAGCAGAGTAAAGGTCTACTTCCACATCTACGTACAGATCGTCGCCCAAGCGTTTGAACACCGGGTCTTCGGCTATCACGAACGTAATGTACAAGTCGCCCGCAGGTCCTCCGTTGATACCTTCGGCACCGTAGCCCTTCAGTTTGATTACCTGTCCGTCGGCTACACCGGCAGGGATGGTGATACGCACTTGTTTGCCATTTACGGTCAATATCTGCTTATGCGTTTGAGCTGCATCACGAAGGGAAAGATGAAGTTCGGCATTAAAGTCCTGTCCGCGGAATCCCGCAGAGCCTTGTCCTCTTCCTCCCCGATGTCCGAACATTGATTCGAAGAAATCGGAAAATCCACTGGCATTGCCACCGGAGAATCCCTCTCCATCGGAGCTATACCAATAACTTCCGCTACCATCGGAGAAACCCTGACCCGCACCGCCGAATCCGCCGAAACCTCCCGCACCGCCATAGCCTCCGGCTTGTTGCTGTGCACGTTTCTGCGCTTCGAATTCATCGGCATGTTTCCAATGTTCTCCGTACTCGTCGTACTTTTTACGTTTCTCGGGATCACTTAGTACTTCATTGGCTTCATTGATTTCCTGAAACTTATCCTTTGCACTCGGGTCATTAGGATTCAAGTCAGGATGATACTTTCGGGCCAACTTACGAAAAGCCTTTTTGATATCATTCTGCGAAGCACTTTTGTCTACTCCAAGAATCTTGTAATAATCTATATAGGCCATGTTTTATGAATTTAATCGTTCATACATCATACGGCAAATAACACACCAATCACGCTTTTGGATGCAAAATTTAACAAGGATTAAGAGCTTAATATTAATACTTTATATTCCTCTTTTCCAGCATCCGGAAGTCTTGCTTCTTCATGCCCAAATCATCCAGCGGACGGGGTTCGTTGTGATCGTTCAGATAAACTCTCGGTTTCATGGTGTAGTGCGGAGCCGTTACAGACTGCGAATCATTCCGGTAAGAAGTTTCTATTCCGCCTAAAGACAACATGGTCGGGAAGAAAGAGCTGCTGGAAGAAACATTCTTATCCTTATTATCAATGGCGGTATCCCAGTATTCGGGATAAGTTTCGCGGTAGTTGTCGGACATCCAGATGAGGAACGGTACGTGAAGTTGATAATAAGAAGGTACGGGAGAAGCATGGAGAAACAGATGGCGGGAATCGTCGAAAATATCCTCACCATGATCGGAAGTGTAGAGCATGGCGGCATCTATCTGCTGTTTTTCCAACATGTGGATTAGGCGTGACAAGAAACCGTCCGTATAACGGATGGAGTTGTCATAGGCATTGACCAGATTATCCCGGTATTTTCTTTCTGCTTCCATCGGATAATCGGGCGTAAAGAAAGCACTCTCCGACGGGTAACGTTCGCGGTAGTTAAAGTGAGAGCCGTAGGTGTGGAGCACGATAAATTGTTTCGTCGCACCTTTAGCCAGTTCCTGCTCCACCAGTTTCAGAAGTTCGTCGTCAGAAGGATTGTAGGAGGATCTGACAGAATCTTCTTTTATAAAATCGTACGTATCGGCTTCCATCCCGAAGAAATCGATAAACGAATGGTTGTAACGTTGGTTGGAGAAAAAGGCTGTCCGGAAACCTGCCTCTTTAAAAGCGGTAATGATTCCTTTCTGATGATAAATAGAATCGTAGTTGCAGGCGGTAACGTCCGACATCAACATGGGGACACTTTTATGTGTCGTATTCGACTCTGTCAGTACTTTCGGGAAAGCAATCAGACCCGTTTGCCGGGATAAGAGTGGGGTTGTTTCACGTTCGTAACCATATAATTGCCAGTTCAGGGCACGGGAGGTTTCTCCCACGACCATCACGTATACTTCCCGTTTTTCTTTCGGATGCGTAGGCTGGGCATGGAAAGTAAAATCCTTTGAAGTACGGTGATAATTCTGCGTCAAGGCGTTTCGTTGGAAGGCAAGACCCACGTTATAACACACGTTTAGTGGATATAAATCGGACTTCAACTCATATCCGGGGTCCTGCACATAGGCTCCGGCAAGGCTAAGGAGGGAAATCCCAAAGACTATGGAGGCTCTCTTCCGTTCTCTGCGGATAAATTCTGCCGTAAGTTTCCGCTTACGTACAATTGAAATGGTCCCTAATATCAGAGCAGGTACGTAGAGTATGATTACAGCAATAATGGCAGGTGTGAGATTATCAAGCAGTTCCAGGGCTTCACTTGAATTGGTAGTCACCAGGTTCAGAAACATATCGACAGCGATAATGGACTGGCCGAACAAATAAAGCAATACAATCTGAAAGGCTCCGAAAAACAGGAACAGGAATAAAATCCAAAGCATCTTGCCACAGTTTCTCGACAAAGTCATCAACAGATAATAGCAGCCGAAAGGCAAAAGCACATTACACACCTTTGCCATCAACGGTAAAGGCTCCGTCAAACAGAGCACAAGGTTAGGTACTATCAAGATGAAGAGGAACAGATAAAACAAATGCTCCTGATTCTCCAACCAATTCTTTATATTCTTAAAAAGCTTCATTGATATTAAAAATAAATCCGGTCTGGTGTTTGCCAAACCCTAAATCCAAACGTACATTTACTCTCTTCTTAAATTCCCAACGATAACCGAAACCATAATTAGGCAGAATATGCTTCGAAGTAAACTCGGAAAGTCGTGGAAAAATCGTTCCCGCTCCTGCCCATACAGCTACTCCATTCCGTTTCCAGACGTGCTGCCGGAGTTCTATTTGCGCATCCATTGCTCCCTTGTCCCGATAGCGTCCTTCGTAATATCCGCGCATGGAGTAAGAGCTTCCCAGCGTTGCCATCAATCCCCACGGGGTATCGCCATAGGTAAGCAATGTATGGAATTGTCCTGCCAACACTCCGCCTTTCCATACCGGCTGATAATAGCTGGTAGTCAGTTCTGTGCTGCTAAAAGCATATTTATTGCCGAGAAAAGCCGGGCTGAATCGCTGGTCTATCCGCAAGTAATAGCCGTGAGATGCATTTGTCAGGAAATCACGTGAATCGTAAAGGAGGGAAAGTCCCAGACTGGTATTGGTAGTCCGTGCCGCCATTCCTTCCCATAGTTCCGGTTTATCAAAGTCCCGCCCATCAATATAATCGAATATGGCCATCGGGCCGATGTAGAAGTTCTTTGCCAGTCGAAACATAAAATCGACTTTCACCTGTGCCTGAAAGCGTTTATAATCGCTTTCATTATCAGAGTTGGCTCCACTGTCATATCCCCGTCCCCAATACAGGCTGGGGAAAGAATAGAAATAGAGATTGTAATTCAAGCGGTATTTGTCTTGCGGAAACAGATGGTTCCCACGGACTCCCAACAGGTAGAAGCCGACAGTCGACACATCTCCGTAAAGAGAAACATTGGAGGGAGGAAGAAGCGAATCAATCCGATCGGTGCGATATAGTCCGGCCGCAACCAGTCCGAGCCCGAACTTGGTGTCACTGGAATAGTGAGGACCGCCTATCACACTGAAATCAAACTTTTTATTCTTCTTTTCCTTATTGGCGTCATTGAAGTAATCAAGAAACTTTTTGAAGAAGTTGCGCTTTGCCGGAACAGAATCTTCCATGGTTACAAGTACAGAATCCTCCGGCAGTTCAATTTTAGTAGAATGCAGCTGCGCGCCCAATGGGGTTTGTGTCAATAACAAAATCGCGAATATGATTAGCCTGTTCTGTCTAGTATTCATAATCATAAGAAGTAGAAAACTTTGCGGACAAAGTTAATTTCAAACTTCTTATTACAACAGAGTTTCAGGCGCTTTTGTTGTCCTGAATTTCCTTTTTAACGTTTCAAAAGTCTTATAAACTCGTCTACATCTTCTTCTGTCGTATCAAAAGAAGTTACCAAGCGGATTTCATCCTTCTCTTCGTTCCAGAAATAAAAGAAATAAGACTTCAGCATCCGGTCGATAACCGGGCGGGGCATGGTGAGGAATAGTTGGTTACTCTCGGCCTTTTGAGTAAAAGTGACTTCGGGCAATTTCTCTAATTCCGCACGAAGTTTGGCAGCCATCGCATTGGCGTGACTGGCATTCTTCAGCCAAAGGTCGTCTGTGAGATATGCCGTAAACTGGCAAGAGAGGTAACGCATCTTCGAAGCGAGCTGGGCGGATTGCTTCCGGATGAAACGGGCTTCCGATTGCAGGTCTTCATTAAATACAATCACGCACTCTCCCATCATCAGTCCGTTCTTTGTTCCGCCGAAACTAAGAATATCGACTCCGCAATCCACCGTCAGTTCTTTAAGGGAAAGATTCAGGGCGGCACAGGCATTGGCTATTCTGGCTCCGTCCATGTGTACATACATACCATTCAGATGGGCAAAGTCAGTCAGGCGTTTCAACTCTTCGGGAGTGTAGATGGTACCAAGTTCGGTGCATTGGGAGATGTAGAGAGCTCTGGGTTGCGAATGGTGTTGATCGCCGAAACCGTGCAGGTAAGGTTGCATCAATTCCGGGGTAAGTTTACCGTCGGGAGTAGCAATCGGACGAATCTGACAACCTGTCATTTTCACGGGAGAGCCACACTCATCTACATAGATATGAGCAGTTTCCGCGCAAAAGATGGAATGATACGGGCGGGTCATCAGCTGCAATGCTACCACATTGCTGCCTGTTCCGTTGAATACAAACAAGGGAACACAGTTCGGGGTGAAGGTTTCTTCAATCTTCGCTACGGCTTCTTCCGTCCATTTGTCATCGCCATATCCTAAAGAATGGTCTATATTGGCCCGGTTCAAAGCTTCCATTACCAACGGATGCACACCGGAATTATTGTCAGAGGCAAAACTTCTCATTGTTTCTTGCATTTTAATTCGTGGTGCAAAGTAACAGAATTATTTCCGGAAATCAATTGAAACGAAGATACATTAAAAGGAAAAAAGATAAAAAACAAGAATCACCGAAAGGCTGACTGGGCTGTCATCCCTCCGATGATTCTGCTGTTCTCATTAAAGTGCCAAACTCTTTTAGCCAATATAAACATTCACACAGAGATATACATAGAGTTCTTCATCACACTGATCGAACTCAATCTTGCTCTCTCTCGACAACCACCCTAAAGCGGCACCCAGTTCTTTATCTTTCAACCCGGATTTTCTCTTCAGAAGTCCGTAGCTCCACTTTTCGTTATTGCTAAGCAGTTGCCAAACCTTACCGGCATTTATACCGATTTCATTTCTGTTCATTTTTCTAGAGTAATTAAGAGGTTTAATACATTAGGTTAAGATTTCGCCTATAAAGATAACAAAAGGATATTGCAATTGTTTATGCATCTTTACTAAAAAGTTGTTACAGAAATATTTTTAACATAAAAGCGGTGATGTGTCCCGACACAAAGACGCTATTAGCATATGTTAAATTAGAACTTTTCCTTGCAGACATCTGTTATTACATAAAAAACAATCCTAAACCAATTACAGCTATGGCAAAAAAAATAGCAGAACAACTGATAGATACTTTGGTTAAATCCGGAGTTGAACGCATTTACGCCGTGACAGGCGACAGTCTGAATGAGGTAAACGAAGCAGTCAGAAAAAACGATCAAATAAAATGGATACATGTACGTCATGAAGAAACAGGAGCGTATGCCGCTGCTGCAGAAGCACAACTGACCGGCCGGCCGGGATGCTGTGCGGGAAGTAGCGGTCCGGGACACGTTCATCTTATCAATGGTTTGTATGACGCGCACCGTTCCGGGGCACCGGTAATCGCCATCGCCTCTACGATTCCTACCGGAGAATTCGGTACGGAGTATTTTCAGGAGACGAATACAATCAAACTTTTTAACGATTGCAGTTATTATAATGAAGTAGCCACTACTCCCAAGCAATTTCCACGTATGCTCCAGTCGGCCATACAAACGGCTGTCACCCGTAAAGGGGTGTCCGTCATCGGACTACCGGGAGACTTGGCAAAGGCTTCTGCCGTTGCTGTCGACTCGTCGGTCCGAAACTATCCTGCCCCACCGGAAGTTTGCCCGTCAGAAGAAGATTTGGCTCAATTGGCTGACTTGTTAAACAAACATACACGTATCACTCTTTTCTGCGGCATTGGTTGCCGGGGAGCTCACGAGGAAGTAATCGCGCTTTCCGAGAAGCTGAATGCCCCGGTGGTATATACTTTTAAAGGAAAAATGGAGGTGCAATATGAGAATCCGTATGAAGTGGGTATGACGGGATTGTTGGGAATGCCTTCGGGATATTACAGTATGCATGAAGCCGAAGTGCTTCTCATGCTCGGCACTGACTTTCCATATTCCGCTTTCCTGCCGGATGATATCAAGATAGCTCAGATTGACATAAAGCCCGAACGCTTGGGACGTCGCGCAAAGGTGGATATCGGACTTTGTGGAGATGTCAAACTTAGCATCCAGTCTTTATTGCGTATGCTGAATCCGAAAACGGATGATTCTTTCTTATTGAAACAACTCAAAAGATATGAGGGAGTAAAGAAGGATTTGGCCGCTTACACCAAAGATAAAGGGGGCGTAAATAAGATTCATCCCGAATATGTGATGTCTGAAATAGACAAACTAAGTTCGGACGATGCTGTGTTTACAGTAGATACGGGAATGACTTGTGTATGGGGAGCACGTTATCTGCAAGCAACAGGCAAACGTCACATGCTGGGGTCTTTCAATCATGGTTCGATGGCAAATGCATTGCCGCAAGCCATCGGTGCCGCATTGGCTTATCCGGATCGTCAGGTAGTTGCGCTTTGCGGAGATGGCGGATTATCGATGACTTTAGGAGACTTGGAAACTGTTGTACAATATAAGTTGCCGATTAAAATCATCGTATTCAACAACCGTTCATTGGGAATGGTGAAATTGGAAATGGAAGTGGACGGACTGCCGGACTGGCAGACGAATATGTTGAACCCTGACTTTGCCCAAGTGGCCGAAGCAATGGGAATGGCCGGATTTAATGTCAGTGATCCGGAAGAAGTGTTGACTACCTTACTGAATGCATTCGAGTTAGACGGTCCGGTACTTGTTAATATCATGACCGATCCGAACGCACTAGCCATGCCTCCCAAAATTGAATTCGGGCAAATGGTGGGCTTTGCGCAGTCAATGTATAAGTTGTTAATCAACGGCCGTTCACAAGAAGTGATTGATACGATCAATTCTAACTTTAAACATATACGGGAGGTATTTTAAATTATTCTATTTTTAATATTTTCATTACCTCTCTCAAAGTATGACTTACTATTATTGTCTATTTCAATATGGTAAGTCATACCTTTTTATAGTCTATCTTGAGGTGATAATCATTTTATTTTATTATGTTTGTAATCATCAAAAAGTAAAAACACATGGAAAAGACCGACTCTTCGCCTTTATCCCGACAAGCGCTGTACGCTGATAAAAAACAATGGAATCAATTCCTTTCTATTTTTTTATTGGCAGTGGGCGTTGGTTTTACAGTGGCAGGCATTATCTTCTTTTTTGCCTACAACTGGGATGAATTACCTAAATTTGTAAAGTTAGGAATAGTAGAGGTATTATTAGTAGTTTCTGTCCTGCTCGCCACATTCACCCGTTGGAATAAGCTCGTCAAACAGATTCTCCTGACCGGGGCTACGTTCCTGATAGGTACGCTTTTCGCCGTCTTCGGACAAATCTACCAAACGGGAGCCGATGCTTACGATCTTTTCCTGGGGTGGACTCTTTTCACCATTCTTTGGGCGGTTGCTATCCGTTTTGCTCCGTTATGGCTGACGTTCATCGGATTACTTTGCACTACGATATGGTTGTACAATATACAGATAGTTAGTGCCAACTCTTGGGAAATGACTTTGTTGGCCAATGCAGTAACCTGGATATGTGCCTTGACAACGATAATCACGGAATGGATGAGTGTAAAAGGTCATTTGGACAGAAACAATCGTTGGTTTGTCAGTCTCCTTTCACTGGCCACTATTATACACACCAGTTTTCTGTCAATGATGGCAATCTGCGAAGAGAGCGCCATATTGTCTGTTCCCCTCATAAGCACCGTCCTTCTATTCTCTGCGGGACTTTGGTATGGATGGAAAGTAAAAAGCCTATTCTATCTGGCTATCATTCCGTTTGCCGCATTAATAATTCTATTGACTACATTCATATCACAAAGTGATCTTAGGGATGTTCAGATATTCTTCTACGGAGGAGTTATTGTTATCACCGGAACAACTTTGCTCATTTACATCATTCTTCATCTAAAAAAGCAATGGTATGGCACAGAAGCATAACCTCACTATTCAAGTCGTATCCATTATCGGGGGAATCCTGACGGCTATTTTCTTTTTGGGATTTCTGGCACTTGCCAGAATCCTCCGCTCCGATATTTCTTGCCTGATTGCCGGAAGTATGTTAATTCTCACTACGCTAACAATCAGCCGCATGGTGGTCCGGTCTTTTCTGGATGCAATGAACATCACTTTATACATAGCCGGATGTGTATTGATTGGCTTTGGTATAAATGCCAGCACTAATCTCCTCTTCATTACACTTATGGGAATCAGTATTCTCACATTCTTGCTATCAAGAGGATTTATCCTCCCCTTTCTTTCAGTCATTCTGTTTAATATATCTTTCTTCGGAGAAGCCGCCCATGTCTTTTCTTCGTTTTATCCCTTGCAAATAGCTGTAGTTCCTATCCTTGCACTGTTTCTATTTACCAACATCTTTGAAAACAAGTTGTTTGAGTGTATAGGAACAGAGAATTACTTTTCCAAATACAGCCCATTTCATTTCGGATTATTCGTATCCGGTATCATCTCACTGGGAGGCTTATCAATCAATTATCTGATATCAGAAGCAAATAGTTGGCTTGTGTCCTGCATACTGTCTGTTTGTATATGGTTCGGAATTCTTATCATGGTTCAACGAATCATGCAAGTCATGAAAGTGGATCATCCGGTGAATCAGGTTGGTATCTACATTCTTTGTATTGTTATCTGTCTGCCTACCGTGTTTGCTCCTTATTTATCCGGTAGTTTGTTACTGATTTTAATATGTTTCCATTATGGTTACAAAGCGGAATGTGCTGCCTCGCTCCTTCTCTTTATCTATGCTGTTTCCAAATACTATTATGATTTGAATTTGAGCCTGCTCACCAAATCCATAACGCTTTTCTTCATCGGAATTGCATGTATTGCAGCTTGGCATTTCTTCACTCAAAAAAGAACAAGACATGAAAAAGTATAGCCGAATATTGATTATCGCAAACCTGATACTGCTACTAGGATATTTCAACTGGTCGGTTTATCAAAAAGAGCAGACCTTGAAAGACGGACAGTTGGTCTTGTTACAGCTGGCCCCCGTCGATCCCCGCTCTCTTATGCAAGGAGACTATATGAGACTTAACTACAAGGAAGCCTCATCAGATCTGATAGATAAACAAACCGACACACGCGGTTATGCCATACTCCGGACGGACAGTAATCAGATAGGAGAAATTGTACGATTACAAAACACTTTGGAACCTGTAAACGGCAATGAGCTAGTCATCAAATATAAAATAATAAATAGACGCCTCTTCCTCGGCGCCGAATCTTTCTTCTTTGAAGAAGGACAGGATACTCTTTATCAAAAAGCCGTATATGGCGGACTGAAAGTAGATGATAAAGGGCAAAGCTTACTCGTGGGATTGTATGATGAGGACTTTCGCCAAATTCAACCTGATAAATAACAATGAAAGCCCGGACTTTCGCAAGCCCGGGTTTTCTATATTCTCAAAACGTCTCCTTAATCTATAGGGAAATAAGGGACTAGCAAATTGGTTTCTAGTGCAAATAAGGAGACATTATGAAATAAAGAAAAGGGATACCTGTGGGAAATAAGGGAGGTATCCCTTTCTATAAGAAGAACAGAATTGGAAGGATTGACTTTCACAAGCCAAATCCTTCACTCTGTTTCTTCTCGGCGTATTCTTCACACAAGGTGAAGAAGGGTTTGATTTTTATTATTCAAACTTATTGACTACAACTGTTACAGTTGTTGCATGAGTTACACCCCATTCATCAGTTGCAGTCAAGGTCAGTTTACAAGTTTGAGCTGTTACAATCTGTGCAGAAGTTTTCTTCTTCACAGTCAGTGTGCTCTGACCATCCCAACTTGCCAATGTTGACATATCCAAATAGTCTTGAGCATTCTTGTCACCAGTCCAAACTAAAGTTACTTTAGCATCTTTCAATGCAAGATCCTTACCATTAGCTACGTCTGCGATCTTAAATTCTTTAGCTTCAATAGTAGTTCCACTTTCATTCTTGATTTCCTTGCTTGCACCACTATATTTCAAAGTTCCTAATCCAGAAACAACAGTCAGACTGATTTCATCTGTAATATTTTCCAATCTACTATTATTAAACGGACTATAAATAGCTTTGATAGTACGAGCAACGCCTACACCACCTTTGGCAGGAGCTTTTGCAACTACGATATCACCAGTAGTTTTACTTCCACCATTTGTAAACCAGCTAGTAAAGCCTTCTGGAAGAGGCGTCTCTTCGTCAAACTTGATATAAGATGCTGCATCGCTCTTAGTTTCAGCAGAATACAAACCATATAAGTTATAAGTAACTTTCTGATTTACACCTGTTCCACTTATAACACCGGTTGCAGTTCCCTTATTACCGTCAAAGTAGCCAGCCAGACGTCTTCCGTCCCATTTAAATCCTTCGAACGGATTAACTACAATCTCAAAGTTAAGAACTTTTGCAACTTCGTTGCCCAGTGCAGAAGAACCATTGGCATTGTTTACATTGACAGAAACAGTATGTGTAGTAGCACAAACCGATTCTGGTTTAAAGGTTGTACGAATCACCCAATCTTTAGTTGTAGCTCCTGATACACCAGCATTTTTATCAACCAAAGCAAGTGTAATACTCTGTGAATCATAAGTCACATCAGCTCCATTCACCTTCACTACATCGTTCTTAAAGCCGATAGTCGGATTTGCGTCCAATGAATATCCTGTCTGATTGAAAAGTGCTTTCACTTCGTCAGTAAGAGCAATGTCAGCAGTATTATTAGGAGCAGCATTTACAGTCCATTTCATTGTACCTAAAACTACAGGATCAGCATAATACTTAAATGTGATCTTCAATGTAGGAGCAGCTGCTTCTTTAACCACTTCACCATTTGTTTTCAGATATTCTACTTTAATAGTAGCTGTTCCTGCACTCTTAGCAGTAATGGTTGATCCTGACAAAGTAATGTTTTCAGCTTTCAATTCGCCTGGATCACTAGTCAAGGCTAAAGAATATTTGCAATCAACAACTTTATCAGTACCCGGCATCAATGCGTTCAAGTCACAAGCTGTATTGATAATTGCTTCTGCAGTAGCATCACTCAAAGTTGGAGCTGACTGATCCACATTAATTGTCACATCATATTTAGAAATAATTTCATTTCCAAAAGGATCACGGGTAGTAAGAGCATAAGAACCTTTTGCAGGAATATTTGCCAAATCAAAGTTATCAGCATCCTTATTGAAAGTGACATTCATATCATAAACACCTTTATTAGCTGTTTTATCACCAGCAGCACGAGATAAAGGTTTTTCAGTCATATTTTCCTGAATACTTCCTTTTAGAATTTGGAAGAACTGATTATCTTTAGAGTCTGTCAAACCTATATTATAAAGTTGCACATTTACATCTGCCGGATTAATCAAAGCCTGTATTTTAGATGAGCCAGAAGCGACAAGAACTTCATTCTCTGCATACTTATGACCGTTAAAATCAACCTTACCAGTTGTTTTTCCGCAGAATAATGTAATCGTACTTCCAAGTGTCAGTTTTGCATTAACATCTACACTAACAGCATCCATGCTAACAATAGAACCTGCTTTAGGAAGTGTTACAGAAGATTCAGCATAAGTACCATCAGACTTCAATTCACGTACATGAAGTTCCCAAATCAATGGATTGCCAGCAACTTCAGTAACATAGATTGTTGCATTAGCTACTATATCTGTAGATTCCCATGCTCCAGTCTCTGTGTTATAAACTTCCCAGCATCCAGTGGTAGCACTGATACGAGGAGATTTCCCGTTTACTCCATCCTTACCATCTTCTCCGTCTTTGCCATCATCTCCCTTATCACCTTTAGGACCAACAGCAGATTGACCAGAATCTATTCCATCAAAGAACCAATTGTTATTAGCACCAATAGTAACTTTAGTACCGTTCTTTCCATCAGTTCCATCAACGCCATCTTTTCCATTAGTTCCATTGGTACCGTTAACGATAGAATAAGATTTTCCATCATCAAATGTGATCTTGAAACCTCCAGCAACATCTTCAACGGATTTAACCCATTTGCCTTCATTCACAAACTTCTGCAGATCGGCAATGCTGGCTTTGTTTGCGTCAATCTGTGTTTGCAGATTGTCGATGTCATCATCATAGTCTTTACAGCCTACATAGGTGACAGTAGAAAGTGCCAACGCCCCGAAGAACATCACTTTTACAAATTTTCTTTTCATAACTACTTAAAAATTACATTAATAATATATTATTAAACACTAAGTTTCAATAATAGCATGCCCGTTACTTTGTAGGTAACGGAAGAACCTTTGTCCTGCTCTTCGGGAGTAGTCAATACTGAAAAACGATACGATATGCTACGAAACATTTTTACCCCTGCTTTTGAAAGCAAGTAGCGGGGAGGGGAAATCTTGTGCAAAATTTAGAAGTTAACAAAGCCCTAATACAAAGAATCCGCGTGTTTTATCTGTCCTATTCCTGTTTTGAGTAGTTAATTAGAAAAAATGTATGATTTCATTTGGTTGTTTTAAGAAATATGCTCATATTTGCACCGGTATTTGTTCCCGTTACCTACAAAGTAACAGTCTATTTTTCAAGCTATTAACCCACTAATAGCACGGTTCACAAAATCAATTACCTGTCTATTAGCTTCATCAATTTTCTTATTCCTGAAAGGCTTTAGATACGTTTCAGTCACAGTGATGGAAGAATGTCCCATTGCTTCGGAAATAATACCCGGATGAATCTCACAATAATAAGCTGTCGTAGCCCAAGTGTGGCGGGCGGTATAAGAGCTCAATCTATCACCCAGTCCCAATAATTCACCCAACAACATCAACTGACGATTGAATGTGCGCAATGCCAACTGATATTCACGATAAGCTTCCGAGGTCCCTTCACGGCTCTTCAACAAAGAAAACAGATAAGGAGAAGAACTGTCACGGTTCATATATCTCTTTACCAAAATCATTGCTTCCGCAGTCAGTGTCACAGACAAAGTTCGTCCCGTCTTACGCCTGCGATACGTGATCACATTGTCACGTAAATCACTTTTACGTAAATAGGCGAGATCGACAAAAGGCAAACCGCGCAATAAAAACATAAGGATAAATAATTCCTGTGCCTTTCGTAATGACGGAGAACCGGCAAAAACCTGTGATAACCTGGCAAATACCTTTTTCATATCCTCCTCTCCCAGCGCACGTTTGTGATCGGCACGAGTACCGGTATAAACAGAACGGAACAGGTGAGGCACATAAGGCGCCTTACGAAGATCGACAGCCCGATTATAAACTGCACGAAACGTGCGCAAATAAGTGGAGACGGTATTCCAGCTGCATCCACGACTCCGAAGATGCACCTCGAATCCTTTTAACCACTCCGGACTCACCTCATGGAAGGTGAAATCCTCTTTCCCACAATAAGCAATAATGGCATTGAGACTACTCCGATATACATGAGCAGTACCAAAGTTTCCCTCCATCTGTAGCCCACGAGCTACTTGCTTCATAAACGTTACTACTTTCAACATCTCACGATTTATTAATAAATTAGACAATAAATATAAGGGTATTCCAACAATCGAACAAATTGAAGGCAGAGATGTTGCAGGAATACAAAAAAGAACCACCTCCCCTTATCAGGGAAAGTGGTTCTTATCTTCTTATATATTCTTAAGAGGAAGCCGGAATTACATCATTCCGCCCATGCCTCCCATTCCGGGAGCGCCCATCGGCATTTCTGGTTTATCTTCCTTCTTTTCTACAATTACACATTCGGTAGTCAGGAACATACCAGCGATAGAAGCTGCATTTTCCAAAGCTACACGAGCAACCTTAGCAGGGTCTACAACACCAGCAGCGTGCAAGTTTTCGTAAATGTCCAGACGAGCGTTATAGCCAAAGTCACCCTTGCCTTCACGTACTTTCTGAACAACTACCGCACCTTCTTTACCAGCGTTAGCAACAATCTGACGAAGTGGCTCTTCGATAGCACGTTTAATGATTTCAACACCGGTTGTTTCATCAGCATTATCACCCTTCATGCCGTCAATTGTGTCGATTGCACGAATGTAAGCTACGCCACCACCCGGGATGATACCTTCTTCGATAGCAGCACGAGTTGCACGCAAAGCATCGTCCACACGGTCTTTCTTTTCTTTCATTTCCACTTCAGAAGCAGCGCCTACATAGAGAACAGCTACACCACCTGACAATTTAGCCAGACGTTCCTGCAATTTCTCGCGGTCATAGTCAGACTTAGTTGCCACGATTTGTGCTTTGATCTGTTCGCAACGTTCTTTGATGCTGTCTTTGTTACCTGCACCGTTTACAACAGTTGTATAGTCTTTAGTAACTGTAACTTTGTCAGCAGTACCCAACATTTCGATAGTAGCTTGTTCCAGTTTCAAACCCTTTTCTTCGCTGATAACAACACCACCTGTCAGGATAGCGATATCTTCCAACATTTCTTTACGACGATCGCCGAAGCCCGGAGCCTTCACAGCACAGATCTTCAATTGAGAACGCAGACGGTTTACTACCAATGTAGTCAACGCTTCGCTATCTACATCTTCTGCAATTACCAACAGAGGACGACCTGTTTGTACAGCCGGTTCGAGGATAGGCAAGAAATCTTTCAGGTTAGAAATCTTCTTGTCATAGATCAGGATGTAAGGTTTCTCCATCTCACATTCCATCTTTTCTGTATTTGTCACGAAGTAAGCTGACAAATAACCACGGTCGAACTGCATACCTTCTACTACACCGATAGTAGTGTCTGTACCTTTTGCTTCTTCGATAGTGATTACACCGTCTTTAGAAACTTTACGCATAGCGTCAGCAATCAATTTACCGATTACCGGGTCGTTGTTTGCAGATACGGTAGCAACTTGTTCGATCTTGTCATAGTTGTCACCTACTGTTTCAGCCTGATCCTTGATTGATTCTACCACTTTGGCAACAGCCTTGTCGATACCACGTTTGATATCCATTGGGCTAGCACCGGCAGTTACGTTCTTCAAACCTTCAGCTACGATAGCTTGTGCAAGAACGGTTGCAGTAGTTGTACCGTCACCAGCATCGTCACCTGTCTTAGAAGCAACTTCTTTTACCAACTGTGCACCAGTATTCTGGTAAGCATCTGACAATTCGATTTCTTTTGCTACTGTCACACCGTCTTTTGTGATGTGCGGAGCACCGAATTTCTTCTCAATGATAACGTTACGTCCTTTCGGGCCCAGAGTTACTTTTACTGCATTTGCCAAAGCATCGACACCTTTTTTCAATTGGTCACGGGCATCGATATTGAATAATATTTCTTTTGCCATTTCTCTATTTACTATTTAAAGATTTACTTACTATTATTAATTAACCCAAAACAGCGAGAACATCGCTCTGACGCATGATAAGATATTTAGTACCTTCAACGTCAAGTTCTGTTCCGGCATATTTACCATAAAGAACTGTATCGCCTACTTTCAATACCATCTCTTCATCTTTCGTACCGTGACCTACTGCCACAACTTCACCCTTCAAAGGTTTTTCTTTTGCTGTATCAGGGATAATGATACCACCAATTGTTTTTTCTTCTGCAGGTGCAGGGAGGATAAGCACTCTGTCTGCTAATGGTTTAATGTTCATAGTTACTTGTTATATTTTAGTTATACATTTAATTGTAGATGTTATCCGCCATTTTTAAGGCGGAACGCTAAAGTCATTGCGAA
This sequence comes from Bacteroides sp. 1001136B_160425_E2, assembly GCF_015559655.1. Lineage (NCBI taxonomy): Bacteria > Pseudomonadati > Bacteroidota > Bacteroidia > Bacteroidales > Bacteroidaceae > Bacteroides > Bacteroides sp. 1001136B_160425_E2. The sequence continues at coordinate 77,852 of NZ_JADMQH010000021.1, forward strand.
AAGCGTGCCAAAGTGAATAAATGATTCTTTGTCAGAAATTGACTGACAAAATGACTGACAACTTGCACTGTATGGCAAAAAAGTATATTTGTCACCTACTTTTTAAACAAAACAAAAGGATTATTCCTTATAATGATGTATATTCGTAAACGAACCATCAAATGCACTGTATAAATAATATGAATAGAATAGCATCCGGCCTCATCATCGCCTCTTGCGTCTTCTACTCCTGCACTTTGCGTACAGGAGAGATTTCTTCTGTACATGAACAACAACAGACAGATTCGCTGTCGCAAGATACAATAGCTCACCCCGAGGTTAAACCTGTTGACAAGAAACTCACAGCAGAACAGATACAAATCACCAAAGATTTATTGTATGACCAATATACATTGGAAGACACCTATCCTTATAAGGACACTACCCGGCAGTTTCAATGGGATAAAATCAAAGAACGGCTGGCTTTGCTCGAAAATATACAGTTGCCGCCTTCCACCTGGGCAATTCTCCAGAATTACAAAAACAGGAATGGAGAAGCACCGCTTGTGAAGAATTTCAAAAGAAATGCGTACGGACGAGTGGCAGATACTCTCGGCATAGAACGTTACCAATCCGTTCCGCTTTATTTGTTAACTGACACATTAGTGCCCGAACGCTACGGCCAGGATGGAGAACTAACCCGTTTTATCGAAGATGGAGAAAAATTCATAAAAGCAGAGCCAATCTTTACCGGAAATGAATGGATGATTCCTAAAAAGTATGTAAAAGTAATCGGAGATACGATTGTTTTTAACAAAGTTATTTTTGTAGACCGCCACAATCAGAATATCGCTTCTCTCGAACGTAGCGGAAAAGGTCAATGGCTGGTTCGCAGTATGAATCCTTCCACTACGGGACGTCATCTGCCGCCGTATGCACAGGAGACTCCGTTAGGTATGTTTGTATTACAGGAAAAGAAAGTGAAGATGGTATTTCTAAAAGACGGTTCGAAAGAAACGGGAGGTTATGCTCCTTACGCCAGCCGTTTCACAGACGGAGCCTATATTCACGGAGTACCGGTCAATGCTCCCCGCAAGACGCAGATAGAATACAGTCCGTCATTGGGAACGACACCGCGTTCGCACATGTGTGTGCGGAACGCCACTTCACACGCCAAGTTCATCTATGACTGGGCGCCTGTAAATGAAACTATTATTTTTGTATTGGAATAGACGCTGAACAAACATACACCACTATTCTCGAATCACTACTACCTATCGTCCAAAGTATAATCAGAAAACTTCTTTTCTATAAAGGAGAGAACTTGCTTTCCTCCCTGAGAAAAGTTACTTTCCCTTTACTCCAATCTATAAACGCAATTTGCATTTATAAAAACAAAGCTTGCAATTATAAAAACGAAGCCTTCATTTATATAATCAAAAGTTGCAATTATAGTTCGTTCTACGGCCTTAATAAGTTCCCTTCCCGTACAAAAGAAGTTTGCATAGGAGGAAAAAGAACTTTTCTATATATACTTGAGGGGAAAGATAAAGAGGTCTGAACTTTTCAGTCCAGACCTCCCAATTATAGAAAGGGATTTCTCCATCCCGTATTACCTTATCAATTATGTGTGAAACTCTCTTTTATTTATCTTCAGTCTTACCCAACCCATATCTTGCTCTTGTTATATTCTGAACAAGTTCTCTCTGCACACTTTCCAATGCGTTTATTTCTTTCTGCAACAACTCCAAAGCGGAACCTTTCTGCAATAAATAAGACCGTTCAGCATATTTTATATAAGAAGTAGGAATCTCCTGCTTTTTTTCTTTATAATGGGCAATCACATACCGCAAAGCTTCCGCCCGATATTTGCTGATCGCTTTCCGTTCGGCATAATACAAATCTCTATAAGGATTTTCTTCACTTCTCAATTTCTTCCAGAATGCAGTAAAAGCAGTCGATACAGCATCTTTCTCTTCCTTGGTTGATGCATCTTTCTGCCTCTTTGTCAGATCCTTATATTCCTTATATGTATTTAGAAACTTATCCAATTCATCTTTACTGGCTTTATGTGCCAATCGGTAAGTTTCCAAAGAAGCAGGACGTTCATATTCGACAACTGTTTGTAGATAAGGCAAGTCGTTCCAGCTTATATATTTATTGTTTGCTTCACAATAATCTGCATAAGCCGCCGCAAGCTGCCAACTATATTCTTTTGTCTTTTGATTCAAATCCTCATTGATAGCGGACAAGTTCTTTTCCATCTCTTGCAAGTCCTGCGCTGACACCGTTTGCATACTTCCCCATCCGAAGAGAAACAAACAAAGAATACTCCATAATATAGTTTTCATAATTAGATAATTTAAATTTTCTCCAAAGTTATTATTTCTCTACAGAATTCCAAACGATATTACAGATTTGCTATATATTTCCACAATGGAGCAGCATTCAGCGCTTGCATAATTTCGTTCTTATCAAGCAGGCTTCTTACCTCTTCCAATGTAAGCAAATGTACACTGATATCTTCAGTAGCTTCCAAATGCTGATGGTCTATCAGTTCCACGTCCGTAGCAAGGAAGCAATAAGTCAGATTAGTATGAGTGCTCGGATTAGCGGAAATCACCATATATTCCTGCCAGTTTCCTTTTCCGTAGCCTGTTTCTTCCCACAATTCACGCTGGGCGGACACTAACGGTGAAGCGTCTTCCTTCTCACAGACCCCGGCACAAAGTTCATAACAAGTTCGTTCAATTCCCGGACGATACTGGCGGACAAAAACAAATTTGCCATCTTTTGTAATGGCAATCGTATTTACCCAGTCGGGATACTCAAGAATATAATATTCGGGGATATGGTTACCGTTGGGAAGCAACATATCTTCGCAACGCACAGTCAGCCACGGACGGCGAAATAGATATTTACTACTCACCGTTTTCCAGGCTTTATTCTTTTCTTCCATAAGGTCTGTTTTTTCTTCCGGCAAAAATACAAATTTCCCCCGGCTTTTCCTACCTTTTTCAGTTTCTTGTTTTTATTCGTCCGTGTCGATACAAGTGATCTCTATCCCTTGTATCTGCTCCAGGTATTTTTTGGTAGAGCTTACCAAAGAACTTCCCATGTAGAATAAAAACAGCAGACTGATAATAACCATCAATGCGCCAATCATGGCAAAACGACTACGTTGCTCGAAAATACTGCTATTCATAACTCGGCCTCCTCTAAGTTTTTTTTGTCCACCACAAAGATAACACGCGATGGCTACAAAAAAGTTACAAGAATGTTTCAAAAAACTTAAATATTGAATTTCTGTTCGTATCTTTGCACCAACTAACTAACAACCTTTTTATTACAATATGGCATTTACGAATAATATTATGATTGTCCGGCATAAATTGCTGGCAGACCTTGTTAAACTCTGGAAAAACGACGAATTAGTGGAAAAGATAGACCGGCTCCCGATTGAGTTGAGTCCACGAAAATCAAAACCCCTAGGACGGTGTTGCGTACATAAAGAACGCGCAGTGTGGAGGTACAAGACTTTTCCTCTGATGGGATTGGATATGACAGACGAACACGACGAAGTTACCCCGCTTTCCGAATATGCACGATTGGCATTGAGCCGCCCCGAACCGGACAAGGAAAATATTATGTGCGTCATCGACGAGGCCTGTTCTTCCTGTGTACAGATCAATTATGAAATAACCAACCTTTGTCGCGGATGCGTGGCACGTAGCTGTTACATGAATTGCCCCAAAGATGCGATACGTTTCAAGAAAAACGGTCAGGCAATGATTGACCATGACACATGTGTCAGTTGTGGTATTTGTCACAAGAGTTGTCCTTATCACGCTATTGTATATATTCCCGTGCCTTGTGAAGAGGCTTGCCCGGTAAAAGCTATCAGCAAAGATGAACACGGCATAGAACACATTGATGAAAGCAAGTGTATCTACTGCGGAAAATGCATGAATGCTTGTCCGTTCGGTGCAATCTTCGAAATCTCGCAAACATTCGATGTATTGCAACGCATCCGTAAAGGAGAAAAGATGGTTGCCATTATTGCTCCGTCTATTCTGGGACAGTTTAAGACTTCTATCGGACAGGTGTACGGTGCTTTCAAAGAAATAGGATTTACCGATGTGATCGAAGTGGCTGAAGGTGCTATGGCAACCACCAGTAATGAAGCACACGAGTTACTGGAGAAATTGGAAGAGGGACAGAAATTTATGACTACTTCCTGTTGCCCTTCTTATATCGAACTGGTTGAGAAACATATTCCGGATATGAAACCTTATGTTTCTACCACCGGATCACCGATGTACTACGCCGCACGGATTGCCAAAGAGAAACATCCGGATGCTAAGGTTGTATTTGTCGGTCCTTGTGTGGCTAAACGCAAAGAAGTACGTCGTGACGAAGCGGTGGATTATATTCTGACGTTTGAAGAAATCGGTTCGATTCTCGACGGACTGGGTATTCAGCTGGAACAGGTACAGGAATTCTCTGTATTACATACATCTGTTCGCGAAGCACATGGATTTGCACAGGCAGGTGGTGTGATGGGAGCTGTCAAAGCTTATTTGAAAGAAGAAGCGGATAAAATCAATGCAATACAAGTGTCGGACATCAATAAAAAGAATATCGCTCTGCTGCGTGCCTGCGCCAAGACAGGAAAGGCTGCGGGACAGTTTATTGAAGTGATGGCGTGCGAAGGTGGATGTATCACCGGGCCAAGTACGCATAATGACATTGTTTCGGGACGTCGCCAATTGGCACAAGAGCTGCTCAAACGAAAAGAGAGCTATGAAACAATGGATCGATAAACTACGGCAGGAAAGAACACTTAGCCCGGAAGAGCTCCGGCAACTGTTGACCGGATGTGACGCAGAAACCCTGCGTTACATCAATAAACAGGCGCAGGAAGTCGCTCTCCGCCACTTCGGAAATAAGATTTATATCCGTGGACTGATTGAAGTCAGTAATTGCTGCCGGAACAACTGTTATTACTGTGGTATCCGAAAAGGAAATCCGAATATCGAACGTTACCGGTTGAGCCTGGAAAGTATACTGGACTGTTGCCGGCAAGGATATGAATTAGGCTTCCGCACTTTTGTGCTGCAAGGAGGAGAAGATCCTGCACTGACAGACGATCGGATAGAAATGACTGTCGCCCGTATCAGGCAGGATTATCCGGATTGTGCCATTACACTGTCGCTCGGAGAAAAGTCGCGTGATGCATACGAACGTTTCTTCCGTGCCGGAGCCAACCGTTATCTGTTACGTCACGAAACGTATAATGAGTCACATTACCGGCAACTGCATCCTGCAGAAATGTCCGGCAAACAGCGCCTGCAATGCTTAGAGGATTTAAAAGACATCGGCTATCAGACAGGAACCGGAATTATGGTCGGCAGCCCAGGGCAAACAGTAGAACATATCATCGAGGATATATTGTTCATTGAAAAGCTACAGCCGGAAATGATCGGCATCGGTCCTTTCCTACCCCATCATGATACGCCTTTTGCCCAATATCCCAGCGGAACAGTGGAACGGACGATTCTTCTATTATCTATCTTCCGTTTGATGCATCCATCCGCATTGATTCCGGCAACAACGGCTCTCGCCACTCTTATCCCTGATGGTAGGGAGCGGGGTATATTGGCAGGTGCAAATGTGGTTATGCCCAACCTGTCTCCCCGGGAGGAACGGAGAAAATATGAATTATACAATGACAAAGCTTCACTCGGAGCGGAATCTGCCGAAGGGTTGGCAGCTTTACAAAAGCAGTTGAATACCATCGGTTATGAGATTTCTACCGAAAGAGGGGACTTTAGGAGTGATTAATGGGATAGTGATTAGTGATTAATACTATGCGGCAGCATTGCTCTACTAATCGCTAATTCATTTATCACCCATTACAACACACAGCCCACTAATCATTAATCACTAACCACTAAAAAATGATATATCAAAAAGATTCATCCAAAGCAGAAGAGTTTATCCATCACGAAGAAATTCTGGATACACTGGAATACGCACATAACAATAAGGATAATCGTGTCTTGATTGAACAACTGATTGAAAAGGCAGCTTTGTGCAAGGGACTGACACACCGGGAAGCGGCTATTCTGCTGGAGTGTAACCAACCTGACCTGATAGAACGTATCTTTCATCTCGCCAAAGAAATCAAACAGAAGTTTTACGGTAACCGCATCGTCATGTTCGCACCGCTTTATTTATCTAATTATTGCGTAAACGGTTGTGTATATTGTCCGTATCATGCCAAGAACAAGACTATTGCACGCAAGAAACTGACACAGGAGGAAATCCGCCGGGAGGTAATTGCTTTACAGGATATGGGACATAAGCGACTGGCTCTTGAAGCCGGTGAGCATCCATCACTGAACCCGATAGAATATATTCTGGAATCTATTCAGACAATTTATAATATCAAGCATAAAAACGGAGCTATCCGCCGGGTAAACGTAAATATCGCAGCCACGACGGTAGAAAATTATCGTCGGCTGAAAGAAGCGGGTATCGGCACGTATATCTTATTCCAGGAGACTTATCACAAAGACAACTACGAAGTTCTCCATCCTACCGGTCCCAAAAGCAATTACGCCTATCACACCGAAGCGATGGACCGTGCGATGGAAGGAGGAATCGATGATGTAGGCATTGGCGTCCTTTTCGGTTTGAATACTTATCGGTATGATTTTATCGGATTATTAATGCATGCCGAACATTTGGAAGCCAAATTCGGTGTAGGCCCACATACAATCAGTGTGCCGCGCATCTGTTCGGCAGATGACATCAATGCGGGAGATTTCCCGAACGCTATTTCGGATGAGATATTCAGCAAGATTGTAGCTGTTATCCGAATTGCCGTTCCTTATACAGGAATGATTATTTCTACACGTGAATCGCAAGAATCACGCAAAAAAGTGCTCGAATTGGGTATCTCACAAATCAGTGGCGGTTCGCGTACCAGTGTAGGCGGATATGCTGAAACGGAATTACCCGATCATAATTCCGCCCAATTTGATGTGAGCGATACCCGGACATTGGACGAGGTGGTCAACTGGTTGCTCGAACTCGGATATATCCCCAGTTTCTGTACAGCCTGTTACCGGGAAGGACGAACAGGTGACCGTTTCATGTCATTAGTGAAATCCGGTCAGATAGCAAATTGTTGCGGACCAAATGCCCTGATGACTCTGAAAGAGTATCTGGAAGATTATGCTTCAGAAGATACCCGTCGGAAAGGATTAGAACTGATTCTAAAAGAAACAGAACGAATCCCCAATCCTAAAATCAGGGAAATAGCTATCCGGAATCTCAAAGCTATAGCCGCAGGACAAAGAGACTTTAGATTTTGAATAATACGCCGATGTGCTAATATACCAATGCACCAATTAGCTGCGCATGAATTAACAAGTTGAAAAATTATCAATTATGAGCCTAACAGATACTCCAAACGCCAACAGACTTCATATCACCCTTTTCGGTAGACGGAATAGCGGTAAATCTTCTCTTATCAATGCATTGACAGGACAGGACACTGCACTTGTTTCGAATACTCCTGGAACGACTACCGACCTTGTGTCCAAAGCAATGGAGATTCAAAGTATTGGCCCGTGTCTGTTTATAGATACTCCAGGATTTGATGACGAAGGAGAGCTTGGAGAGCTGCGTATCAGCCGGACTTTAAAGGCTATTGAGAAAACGGATATTGCATTGTTACTATATGAAGACACTACCTTTTCTCATGAAAAAGAGATACTGGCACTATTGAAAGAGAAGAATATCCCTGTCATTCCAGTATTGAATAAAATAGATATACGAGAAAACTGTGATAGCTTAGCTACGTATATTGAGAAAGAATGTAAAATACGCCCGCTACTTATCAGTGCCAAAGAACAAACAGGAATTGAACAGATCCGGCAAGCCATTCTCGAAAAGCTACCTTCGGATTTCGGCCAACAGAGTATCACCGGGGAACTTGTTACAGAAAACGATCTTGTACTTCTGGTTATGCCGCAGGATATTCAGGCTCCCAAAGGCAGACTAATTTTACCACAAGTACAGACCATCCGTGAATTGTTAGATAAAAAATGCCTCGTAGTGACTTGTACTACTGACAAATTTCCGGTGACCCTGCAAGCTCTTGCCCGTCCTCCGAAATTAATCATCACCGATTCGCAGGTCTTCAAAACAATTTATGAACAAAAGCCTAAGGAAAGTGAACTAACCTCTTTCTCTGTGCTTTTCGCAGGATATAAAGGTGATATTCATTATTATGTAGAAAGTGCAGCCGCCATTGAAAGACTAACGGAATCATCGCGTGTACTGATAGCAGAAGCTTGTACACACGCTCCCCTTTCAGAAGATATAGGAAGAGTGAAACTCCCCCGTTTGTTACGGAAACGAATTGGAGAAAAACTACAAATTGATATTGTAGCAGGAACCGACTTTCCGCAAGATCTGACTCCTTATTCGCTGATTATCCATTGCGGAGCATGTATGTTTAACCGTAAATATGTACTTAGTCGCATTGAACGTGCGCGGGAGCAACACATTCCTATGACGAATTATGGAGTAGCGATTGCTTTTCTCAATGGAATATTAGATCAGATAAAATATTAAAAAAGAAGTCGTCTCTTTTTTATTTTGAAATGCCCCCAAAAAGTCTTTTATCTAACTTTTGGGGGCACTTCATTTTTATATTGAGACGACCTCTTTATATTATAAAGTTCTAATATTTCTGCTTATTTCTTCACAACAGCAATCAGCTCCTCTGATGAAACAAGATTCTGTTCTCCTGTCTCCATATTCTTCAACATTGCTTTGCCTTCGTTCATTTCATTCTCGCCGACAATAGCTACAAACGGAATATTCTTCGCATTGGCATAACTCATCTGTTTCTTCATCTTGGCAGCATCCGGGAAAATTTCGGCACGGATACCGGCAGCACGCACTTTAGCCAAAATTCCCATAGAGAATGCAGCTTCCTTTTCACCGAAGTTGATAAACAGAAGTTCTGTTCCGTTTACAGCTTCTTTCGGATAAAGTTCGAGCTGGTTCAATACATCAAAGATACGGTCTGCACCAAAAGAGATACCCACTCCGGACACACCTGCCATACCGAAAACTCCGGTCAGGTTATCATAACGGCCACCACCAGTGATACTGCCAATCTGTACATCCAGTGCTTTCACTTCAAAGATAGCTCCTGTATAATAATTCAGTCCGCGAGCCAATGTAAGGTCAAGTTCGATTTCATTCTTCAAGCCCATTGTTTCCAGTGTATTCAGAATAAATTCACTCTCTTCCACTCCCTTCAGCCCTACTTCACTGGCTGATAACACATTCTTCAGTGTTGCCAATTTCTCCGCATTCGTACCGCTAAGAAGAATGATCGGCTGCAACTTGGCAATAGCCTCATCACTGATTCCCTTCTCTTTCAGTTCGGCATTTACATTATCCAGACCGATTTTATCCAGTTTGTCAATTGCTACGGTAATATCTACAATCTTATCCGATTCGCCTATAATTTCAGCGATGCCGGAAAGAATCTTGCGGTTGTTAATCTTAATACATACACGAATATTGAAACGACTAAAAACGGTATCGACAATCTGCATCAATTCCACTTCGTTCAATAACGAATCGCTTCCTACAACATCGGCATCACATTGATAAAATTCGCGATAACGTCCTTTCTGCGGGCGGTCGGCACGCCATACCGGTTGAATCTGATAGCGTTTGAACGGGAAAGTGATCTCATCACGATGCATCACTACATAACGGGCAAAAGGCACTGTCAAGTCGTAACGCAAACCTTTCTCACAGAATTTGCTTGCCAGTTTGGCAGCATTACGGCTTAACAATTCTTCGTCAGTAATCCCGGAAAAATAATCTCCTGAATTCTGAATCTTAAAGAGTAGTTTATCTCCTTCATCACCGTATTTTCCCATCAATGTAGAAAGCATCTCCATAGACGGAGTCTCTATCTGCTGGAAACCATACAGATGGTATACGTCACGAATCGTATTGAATATATAATTACGCTTCGCCATTTCTACCGGCGAAAAGTCACGAGTTCCTTTAGGAATACTTGGTTTTGCTGCCATAATATTACTGTTTATAATTTTAATTGCGCAAATTTACTGCAAATTTCCGAGCAATGCTTACATATATTTGAAAAAATCACCTGTATTGTGTCCATCCCCTATCAATATCATAAAGAAATACTCAAGCGAGTCCCTCAAACAATACAAAAAATCCTCCATAGTCTTCGGAAAGACTGCGGAAGATCCTTTTATATTCTATAGAGAGAAGTTAATAAACGCACTTTTCTCCCTTTTCATTTCTTAGTCTCTTCTACCCATGAAGATCATGATGTAGTATACCAATGTTGCCAATGAGCCCAATGCAGCAACTACATATGTATAAGCTGCAGAACGAAGAGCATCTTCAGCCTGTGCATGATTGTACGAATTAGTAATGCCGGATGAACTCAACCATACCAACGCACGTTTACTTGCATTAATTTCCACCGGCAGCGTGATAAAGCTGAACAGTGTAGTCATGGCAAACAGGATAATACCTGCCAGCAATAACTGCGGGAAAGAGTTTATCAACAAGATGCCACCCAACAATACCCATGTCATAATGGAAGAGGCAAAGTTCACAACCGGAACCAGCGCACTACGCATTTTCAGCGGAGCATACATGCGTGCGTGCTGCACAGCGTGTCCACATTCATGAGCTGCTACGGCAGCCGCCATTATACTATTACTTTCATACACCCCTTCACTCAAATTCACCGTTTTGTTAGTAGGATTGTAGTGGTCGGTCAACCGTCCCGGCGTATGTGTAACCTGTACGTCATAAATTCCATTGTCATGCAACATTTTTAAAGCAACGTCGCGTCCTGTCATTCCATTTCCTGTAGGAATCTTAGAGTACTTCTTGAATTTGTTTTGCAAATTCATCTGTACCAACCAACTTACAACAGCGATTCCTATAAATAATACCCAATAAGACATCATATACTTTTCAATTTTAATTATTACTCTATATCTTTATAAACAAATTGTTTGCCAAAAATAAGGGGAAACGTTCAATGTCAGAATAGTTTCCCCTTGCTTTTATGAAGAATTAGCTAAAAATTAGTCAATTGTCAGTTCTACCACATAGTCAATATCTTTCGGAACCTCGGCGAATTCGAGCAAAACACCGGCTTTCGTCTTTGTGAAACGAACCGGAGACTGGTCTTTAAACAAGACTGCCTTCTTGACCTTCTTGTCCGTCAACGGCAGGAACAAAGCCACATCTTTCAGGTCGAGAATATGCACATAGAGCTTATTTCCTTTTTGTGTCGTCACTCCCCAATCGTGCGGAGCAACTGCACCGCTTCGTGTTCCATAAATCGTTTCACCATATTGTTTCATCCACTCTCCCATCTCTGCCAAGCGTTGTACAGCTACCGCAGGAAGTTCCCCATCAGGTTGAGGGCCGATATTCATCAAAAGATTGGCATTTTTACCGGCTGCCTTCACCAGATAATGAATTAATGTCTTTGTCGATTTATAATTCTGGTCGGTAATCTTATATCCCCACATACCATTCATTGTTTCACAAGTCTCTAAAGGCAGGCGACTCACCTCCTGTCCGGAAAGCCCCGAAGCATTTTCGCCAGGCAGATCGCGTTCGAAAATCTGAATATCTTCCCCATCAAAAGGCGTTTGATGATGATTATTGCCCACCAGGCAACCCGGTTGGAGTTTGTGAATCAAAGCATACTGTTCCGATAATTCCCAGTTAAAAGTTTTGGGCTGATCCCACCATCCGTCAAACCAGATGGCACCTATCGAACCGTAATTCGTCAACAACTCTGTCAACTGGTTATTCATGAATTGATAATAACTTTTCCAATCTCCTTTTGAGTTCGAGCGACCTGTGCCCTGCCCTGTACGTCCCCAGGGATAGTCTTCGCGCGCCCAGTCAAGATGTGAATAATAAAAATGGAGCTTGATGCCCTGCTTGGCACAGGCTGCTGACAGTTCTTTCACAATATCTCTTTTAAAAGGAGTAGCTTTGACTACATTGTAATCCGAATATTTGGTATCAAACATAGAAAAGCCTTCGTGATGACGGGTAGTGAAACAGATATATTTCGCTCCTGAAGCTTTGATAGCTGCCACCCATTTGTCCGCATCAAACTTGGAAGGATAAAATCCGCCTGCCAGTTTGGCATACTCTTTATAATTCAGATTATTGTTTGTCATAGTCCACTCACCGGTAGCGAGCATAGCGTATAGCCCCCAATGAAGAAAAATACCAAACTTATTGTCCTGAAATTCCTGCCGTGCTTTCAGATTCTCTTCGGTAGGCTGATAGGAAGATTGCGCAAATACTCCCAAGTTCATTACGAACAACAAAAGGAAAGTTATAAAACGTGTTTTCATAAGGCATACATTATTTTTGTGTGTTTAGGATAGACTATACAAAGGATTGAACAAGAAAGGCGGAGTTTTTCTTCAATCTCCGCCTTTCCTCCATATAATAAATCAATTGTTATTCTTCAGTATAACGTTCGATGGTCTGTGCTCTGTCCGGTCCTACAGATACAATCTTGATTTCTACACCAAGCTGTTCTTCCAGGAAAGTCAGGTAAGCATTGAATTCTTCCGGGAATTCATCTTCGCTCTGCATCTTGGTCATATCTGTCTGCCAGCCCGGAAGCTCTGCATATACAGGTTCTACGCCTTCTGTGATGTCATACGGGAAGTAGTCGATTTCTTCACCGTTCACTTTGTAAGCAACGCACGCTTTGATTGTTTCGAAAGTATCGAGTACATCGCTCTTCATCATAATCAATTTGGTAACCCCGTTTATCATCACGGAATACTTCAACGCTACCAGGTCGATCCATCCGCAACGACGTTTACGTCCGGTTACAGAACCGAATTCATGTCCTAACGTACACATCTTGTCGCCTGTTTCATCAAACAATTCTGATGGGAACGGACCTGCTCCGACACGAGTACAGTATGCCTTGAAGATACCATATACTTCACCGATACGGTTAGGTGCCACTCCAAGTCCGGTGCAGGCTCCCGCACATACGGTATTGGAAGAAGTCACAAACGGATATGAACCGAAATCAATATCAAGCATAGTACCCTGCGCTCCTTCACAAAGCACGCTCTTACCATCCTTCAACAGGTTATTCACTTCATGTTCGCTATCTACGAAATGGAATTGTTTCAGGTATTCGATACCTTCCAACCATGCTTTTTCCAGTTCAGTAAGATCGTATTCATAATTCAAGCTCTTCAGAATTTGTTCGTGACGAGCTTTCGCAGCGGCATACTTCTGGTCGAAGTTATGAAGAATATCACCTACACGAACACCGTTACGACTCACTTTATCCGTATAAGTAGGACCGATACCCTTACCGGTAGTTCCCACTTTAGCATCTCCTTTGGCTGCTTCATAGGCAGCATCCAGGATGCGATGTGTCGGAAGAATTAGATGAGCTTTCTTTGAAATGTGCAAACGTTCTTTCAGCGGATGGCCTGATGCTTCAAGTGCTTCTGCCTCTGCCTTAAACAATGCCGGATCAAGTACGACACCGTTACCAATGATGTTTACCTTGTTTCCTTGAAAAATACCGGAAGGAATCGAGCGAAGTACATATTTCTGTCCTTCAAACTCAAGCGTGTGACCGGCATTCGGGCCGCCCTGAAAACGAGCAACCACATCATACTTAGGTGTTAAAACGTCGACTACTTTTCCTTTACCTTCGTCGCCCCATTGTAATCCTAATAGAACATCTACTTTCATTTTTCTTTTTTATTGTTGTTATTTACTTTTTTCCGTTTGTTAGCTCTGTCGCACTTACTACATACTCCATATATATATAAGGAGTAATGCGAAAGCTGGAAGCGGCTCAATTTCGTATTTTCAATGGCTTGCTGCAGTTCCTCGTTCTGAAACTCGGTCACTTTACCACATTGAATACATATCTGATGATGATGTGTCTCGCGATTATATGATTTTTCGTATTGGGAAGAAGTACCGAACTGATGCTTAATGACCAGTCGTGCATTGATAAGAAGAATAATGGTGTTGTAGAGAGTCGCCCGGCTCACCCGGAAATTCTCCTGGTCCATCATCCGTGAATAAAGCATGTCAATATCGAAATGACCGTCAATAGAATAAATAGTATCGAGTATGGCATAGCGTTCAGGAGTCTTACGATGCCCGTTCGCCGTGAGATATTCCGTGAATATCTGCCTTACTGTATCTTTCACGTTTTGAGTTTCCATCATCAGCCAAAATTAGCGCGAACAAAGTTAAGCCTTTTTTGCGGAAAGCAAAAGAAATTCTTAGAAATAAGTGACAGGTAAATAAGTAATAGGTAATAAGTAGCAAGTAATAAGTAGATAGACATAGGTAATAGGCAATGCTTATGCAGATTATACATATTTATGCAATTACGGCATTACTTATTACCTGTTACTTGTTTATTCTTCCGTCTCTTCTTTCACCATATTGTAGAGCATTTGCTCTCCTTCCGAGGTAGAATCAGCCATACCTTCCACCAGGCGGCATACTTGAAAAGCATGTTCTTCGCTATGCTGCATATATTTGCGGATAACCAGCAAAGCAGCGTTACGAATATGATAGCTGTCGGAATGTACTGCACAAATCGCCTGGTCGAGCAATTCGCCGGAGGCACGTTCGGTCATATCCCCTTTCTTCATCAGAAGACGGGCGGCAGTCAGGAAACCACAAGTCTGCACGTACTCCTGTTCGTCGGCAATCCAGTGAAAAGATTTAGCCGGAGCATACGGTAAATGTTGGAAGAGATTCATGCAGGTCAGTTCGGCTATTTCGATATTCCGGATGTTTTCCACCCAAATATCGGCTATCTCGGGATAAAACGTTTCAATCGGCTGAAGTATACCCGCCAGAATCTTACACTCACGAATTTCCTCTTTCCATAAAGCCTGCGCCAGGTCATGATTCTTTTCATAACCTTCGGCAATCATCTTGATACGAGGCAGTTCCACTCCGAAATTGAGTTTATAAACCAGCCCTTTCTCGCGCATACTTTGGGACACAGCCCCGTTCATAGAGAGACGGAGCTGTGTCTTGATATCTTTCAATTGTTCTTTAATATCCATTTCAGATCAGTTGTTTATGGAAGGCAGCGGAGAATAATCAGTGCTGTAACGCAACATTTGTTCCACATAGCCTTCATCATAGGAAACTGTGACATCCGTAACGTTTCCGTTTTCATCTGTCACCAGTTCATATTTCGGATTCACAAAACCTTTATAAGGGGCCAGATTCAACTTCTTATAACGTTCAAGGACTTCTGCATGTAAAGCCGGATCTACTTTTACGGCATAGTTTTCTACCAATGAACGGGCACCTTCAAAGTCGCCTGTCGATTTGATCCGCTGAATTTCAGCCAACAATTCGCCGAAAAGTTCGCGTACCTTCTGATAGTCATTGATAACCACATAAGTCTTTCCGTCTTTCTTCGCCAATTCCACCACTTTATCAGCAGCCCCTTTCTCAAATACCCAACGGGCTATCAACTGGCGGTTGCGCATGTGAGCTTCTTCCACAGTATTTCCCGGTTCGATACGTACCAACTGCGTCATCAGACCATTCATCAGATAAGTATAGTATTGAGCTTTATAAGCATCGGGAGAAGAGAGAAGTCCCAATTCCACCAGCTTGGGATCAGCCACATAATACAATCCGAACAAATCGGCACGCGCCTCTTCGATGGTAGAGCCGTATGCTTTCAAAGCATCAGGATCTACCCCCGGCAGTAACTTACCGGAACCGTGTCCCAAACATTCGTGCAAGTCCGTATGCAGTTCATCCGTTAAATCAGAATAGGCATCGATCAGTTGTATTTCCGCATCGCTATAAACAAATTCTTCGTTGAATCCGTTTCCGTGAGCGGCTTTATTATAAGCATCTGTTATATTTCCGATTGTCACCGATTTAGAACCGTGGTGAGCACGAATCCAGTTAGCATTCGGCAGATTGATACCGATAGCTGTTGCCGGATAAAGGTCACCGGCAAGGATAGCGGCAGTAATCACTTTTGCCGATACTCCTTTTACCTTTTCTTTCTTGAAAGATTTATCTACCGGAGAATGATCTTCAAACCACTGCGCATTGCTGCTGATAATCTCCGTGCGGTGTGTTGACTCCACGTCCTTGAAGTTCACCAAAGATTCCCAGCTCGCTTTCATCCCCAACGGATCACCATAACTTTCAGTAAATCCATTCACAAAGTCGATTCGTGAATCCAGATCTTTCACCCAGAGAATGGCATATTCATCAAAATCCTTCAGATTGCCAGTTTCATAGAATTGAATCAGCTTGGTAATAACGGCCTTTTGTGCCTCATTCTCTGCTACGCCTTCCGCTTTTTTCAGCCAGTAAACAATCTTCTCTATTGCCTGTGTATAGAGTCCGCCTACTTTCCAGACTTTCTCCTCCAACTTTCCGTTTTCTTTGACCAACCGACTGTTCAGTCCATAAGAAACCGGTGTTTCGTCTTTCGGATCTTTCATGGCACTATAAAAACTTTCCGCCTCTTTCTGCGTCACTCCGTCATAATAGTTACAAGCAGAAGTCAAAACAAGATCTTCGCCATCTGCCTGGTTTACCCGTTTTGGCATGATTGCCGGATCGAAAATCACCGGAAACAGTTCGGCACAAAGTTGTTCGGCAGTCTGCCCTTTCGCTAGCGGCAGCAACTTGGCATCTATACCGAGTACAGCCTGTTTCAAGAACTCCTGCGAGAAGTCGGGCACAAATTTCTCCGTACCATAGTGGTGATGGATACCATTGGAGAACCATACCCTTTTCAGGTACACCTCCATATTTTTAAAATCAGGCGTTGTTTTATCTCCCTGATAGTTTGTATATACTGCTTCGAGCATCCGACGGATTCTCAAATTATATTTTCCATTCTGGTCAAACAGAATATCCCTTCCCTCCAGAGCAGCCTCTGTCAGGTAATAAATCAGTTCTTTCTGTTTCAGCGTCAGTTCCTCAAATCCGGGAACTTTATAACGCAATATCTGTAAATCAGCAAATTGTTCCACTGTATAATCAAATTTGTCTGCTTCAGCAGTTGTTGTTTTACTTCCTCCGCACGATGTTAAAAGCGTAGCGGCCACTGTCATTAAAATCAGATGTTTTTTCATAATGCTAGCATTGATTAATTAAAATGAGAAAAGGAATTATCTCCAAAATCTTTCATTTAGAGGTAATTCCTTTTGGTCAGTTTTCGGAACGCGCAATTATTTCTTATTTTCGAGATGTTTTTTGCGATATCCATTAGGAGTCTCACCCACGTTTTTGTAAAATGCAGCATAAAAAGATTGACGATTTGCAAAGCCAACCATGGCACTAATTTCTTCCACATTTTTGTCGGCATAACGTTTGTCAGTCAATAAATGCAAAGCATCTTTTACTCTGTATTCATTCAACAGGCAAGAATAGTTCATGCCAAAGCGTGAGTTTACTACTGCAGAAAGGTAACGAGTATTCGTCTTCAATTCTTTCGCCAAGTCCTTAGCTGAATAATCAGGATCCTTGTACTTCTTCTGTACAACGATGATATTCAAGATCTTGTCATACAACTCGTCTGCCAATTCCGGTCTAATCAAAGACCTGTATGTAGCCTTCTTTTCTTTCTTTTCCCTCAAATTGTAGGGACGTTTTTTCGGAGTTTCTTCCGTTTTTTTGTTCTCTAAATCACTCATTGAATTAACTGGTTAGGGTTTGTTCATTTGTTAATAATTGCTCATTTGCAACATAACATGTTACAAATGTCTTACTTTTTTTTTAAACACACAATTATTTTGTGCATTATTTTTCTAAATAAACAATCAAAAACCTTGAAAAAGAAGGAATGGGTCCGAATAATAAGAAACTTTAACCTATTTATAATTCATATCAGAAACAGAAATCTACACATGATGGAAAAATGCCAAAGAAAAATGTACCTTTGCAGCATGGATAAATCAGCATCAATGAGAGAGACTCTAAAGACATATTTCGGGTACGATAGTTTCCGTCCTCTGCAAGAAGAAATCATCCACCACATCCTGAATAAACAGGATACATTGGTATTAATGCCTACTGGTGGAGGAAAATCGATCTGCTACCAACTTCCCGCACTGCTTTGCGAAGGTACCGCCGTTGTCGTTTCTCCACTGATTTCGTTGATGAAAGACCAGGTGGAAACATTGCTGGCAAACGGCATTGCTGCCGGAGCACTGAACAGCAGTAATGACGAAACCGAAAATGCGAACCTGCGCCGTGCCTGCATTGAAGGGCGGCTGAAGCTGCTTTACATTTCACCGGAAAAACTTTTAGCAGAAAAGGACTATTTGTTGCGGGATATGAACATCTCTCTGTTTGCTATTGATGAAGCTCATTGTATTTCGCAATGGGGACATGATTTCCGTCCGGAATACACACAAATGGGGGTACTCCATCAACAATTTCCGCAAATACCGATTGTCGCACTAACTGCCACCGCGGATAAAATCACGCGTCAAGACATCATACGGCAATTGCACCTCAACCATCCCCGTGTCTTCATCTCCTCGTTCGACCGTCCCAACATCAGTCTGACTGTAAAACGTGGTTTCCAAGCGAAGGAGAAAAACAAGGCCATCTTAGAATTTATCCACCGTCACAGAGGAGAAAGTGGGATTATTTACTGCATGAGCCGGAGTAAAACGGAAACCGTCGCACAGATGTTACAGAAGCAGGGTATTCGTTGCGGTGTTTATCATGCCGGATTATCCACTCAACACCGGGACGAAACACAGAATGATTTTATTAACGACCGCATACAGGTGGTATGTGCCACCATTGCTTTTGGAATGGGGATTGATAAATCAAATGTCCGCTGGGTGATACATTATAATCTGCCTAAAAGCATAGAAAGCTTTTACCAGGAAATAGGGCGTGCCGGTCGTGATGGACTTCCCAGCAATACCATCCTGTTTTATTCATTAGGAGACTTAATATTACTAACTAAATTCGCTTCGGAAAGTAATCAGCAAAACATCAACCTGGAAAAGCTTCAACGTATGCAGCAATACGCAGAGGCCGACATTTGCCGACGCAGAATCTTATTAAGCTACTTCGGAGAAACAACAACAGAGGATTGCGGCAACTGCGATGTTTGTAAAAATCCTCCTCAGCGATTTGACGGCACAGTCATCGTGCAAAAAGCATTAAGTGCCATCGCACGTACGGAACAGCAAATCAGCACAGGAGTGTTGATTGATATTCTTCGTGGAAACTACTCAGCGGAAGTAACCGGGAAAGGGTATCAGGAACTTAAAACGTTCGGTGCCGGACGCGACATTCCTCCTCGTGACTGGCAAGACTATCTGCTTCAAATGCTGCAACTCGGCTACTTCGAAATAGCTTATAATGAGAATAATCATCTCAAGATAACGTCAAGCGGAAGCAATGTTCTTTTCGGAAGGACACAAGCGGCATTGGTAGTTATCCAACATGAGGAAGCCGTTATCCGAAAAGGAAAAAAGAAAAAAGTGGTTATCGCCAAAGAACTCCCCTTCGGCGCGGCAGGCGGCGAAAGCCAAGACTTGTTTGAAGCATTGCGAGGATTAAGAAAACAGCTTGCCGATCAGGAAGCTTTGCCCGCCTATATCGTCTTGTCAGACAAAGTGTTGCATCTGCTTTGCATCTCACGTCCCACCACTATCGAAGAGTTTGGAGAAATCAGCGGTATCGGAGAACACAAGAAAAAGAAATATGGAAAGGATTTCGTAAATCTGATTAGACAGTTCGTAGAATAAAAGAAATTCTTTAATAGTATATATTAACGAGTCACCTGACTAATTATTATTCGTTCCACCAGGGTTATCTTTTCGTTCCACAGCTGTTTCCCTTTAGTTCCACATAGGTAGAACTAAAGGGAAACAGCTGTGGAACGAACTAATGCCTATAACAAAAGGCTCTAACTTATGTAAACCGGAAAGATATAGTTGCCTTATTGATCACTTCACTTGCATTGCCGCAATTGCTCGTGCAAATCAGCCGGAGGCACTCCCAATGAAATAGCTTTCTCAAAGTCAGCTTTTGCCAATCCTTTTTTCTTCTGTGCCAGGTAGATATTGCCACGCAACAGATAAGCATCAGCCGAGGCAGCATCCAACCGGATGGCTTCCTCCAAATCAACCAATGCCAAATCTTCATGCTTCATCTCACGTTCCACATCAGCACGGGCAATATAGAGTGTCGCATCTTCAGGAGTGGCCGCAAGCATCTTATTCAATATTTCAAGAGCTTCCCGGAATTTTCCTTCTTTCTGTTCCAAAGTAGCCAATCCCAGCCGTCCACTATAACTCTGCGGATCAAGTTCCAACAAACGATTATAATCTATTCTCGCAGCCGGATAATCGCGGCGGAGCACATAAATATAAGCACGCATCAACAGAGCTTCTTTGTTCTGCTTGTCCTCGTCCAACACTTGGCAATAATCCGTATAAGCACGGTCTGTTTTTCCCATTTCCATATAAATGGCGGCACGGTCAAGCAAAATAGGGACTGCCAAAGGAGCAAAGTTCAGTGCAAAAGAATAAGATTCCAATGCTTTATCAAACTCACCCAAACGGCGCTGAACTAACCCTAAGTTAGAAAAAAGCAATGCATTCTTAGCGTTCTTCGGTTCCAACTTCAAAGCCTGAAGCAAAAGTTCCTCTGCCTGAGGAAGACTGTCTTGCTCGATACACTCAATGGCTCTCTCAGACAATTGCTGATAGGTTTGCGCAAAGGCAACAGCCGGAAAACAAAAAAGCAAAGCTATAATTATTCTTACCATGGTTCAGGTCTTTTTATAGTTAATGAATTAATCCAATGGATATGCGTCAAAAGCAAACAGTTCGGTCGACAAATAACGCTCTCCCGTATCAGGTAACAATGCTACTATTTTTTTGTTCTTAAATTCCGGACGTTGTGACAGTTGACGGGCGGCATACACAGCTGCTCCCGAAGAAATACCGACCAACAAACCTTCTGTTGCCGCTAACTCACGCCCCGCACGAATCGCTTCATCATCAGGCACACCTATTACTTCATTCACCACCGAAGCATCATAAAGCTTCGGGATAAAATTCGCTCCAATACCTTGAATACGATGTGAAGCCGCCTCACCCCCTGCCAACACTGGAGACGACGCCGGTTCCACAGCGACAATATAAATATCCGGATTATGTTTCTTTAAAGCACGGGCTACTCCGCAGACCGTTCCCCCGGTACCGACTCCGGCTACAAAAACAGCCACTTCACCGTCCGTATCCCGCCAAATTTCTTCACCTGTTGTCCGTTCATGAACAGCAGCATTGGCCGGATTTTCAAATTGTTGCAAAATCACCGAACCGGGGATACTATCACGCAACTCCTGCGCTTTGGCAATGGAAGCTGCCATTCCTCCCAGTCCATCTGTCAATACAATCTGCGCACCCAGCGCTTTCAACAGATTCCGCCGTTCCAGGCTCATCGTTTCGGGCATGGTCAATATCAGGTGATACCCTTTAATAGTAGCCACCATTGCCAACCCTACACCTGTGTTTCCACTTGTCGGCTCAATAATCGTTGCACCGGGTTTCAATGCTCCACGAGCTTCCGCATCTTCAATCATCGAAAGAGCTACTCTGTCTTTTACACTTCCCGCCGGATTAAAAGCCTCCAGTTTGGCAATAATATTTTGTTCCAGACCATACTTTCCACTATAACCGGAAAGTTCCATCAAAGGGGTATTCCCCACTAAATCTGTTAGTTTCTTTGCAATCTTTGCCATCTTATTACTTCATTTTTGTCACAGACACGACAAAGATATGGAAAAAAAGGTATGTTTTATATCACATCATGAGAAAGATAAGGAAAAGTATAGTAACTTTGTATCCGTTCAATCTTTTTAAGTTTACATATATGAAAAAGAGAATTATACAATTTCTCACGACCTATTTTTTATTTGTTCTTTTATTCGTTCTTCAGAAACCAATCTTCATGGTTTACTACCATGACTTATATACCGATGCATCTTTGGGTGACTACTTCCGCGTCATGTGGCACGGATTACCGCTGGATTTATCTCTTGCAGGCTATCTGACTGCTATCCCCGGCCTAGTGCTCATCGCTTCCGCCTGGACAAACTCATCCATACTCCGCCGCATCCGGCAAGGATATTTCGGATTAATAGCCTTTGTCATGGCCTGTCTTTTTATCATCGACCTAGGATTGTACGGCTTCTGGGGATTCCGTCTGGACGCCACCCCAATTTTCTATTTCTTCTCTTCTCCCAAAGACGCTATGGCAAGTGTCAGTTTTTGGTTTGTTCTACTTGGAATTCTGGCTATGCTGATCTATGCAGCAATTCTATACTGTATTTTCTACTGGTTCCTTATCCGGGAGAAAAAGCCTCTGAAAATACCCTATCGGCGTCAGAATGTCTCTCTTGCACTCCTTTTACTCACAGCAGCACTCTTCATCCCTATCCGGGGCGGATTCAGCGTATCGACCATGAATTTAAGCAAAGTGTATTTCAGTCAGGACCAACGCATGAATCATGCTGCCATTAATCCGGCATTCAGCTTCATGTATTCTGCCACCCATCAAAATAATTTCGATAAGCAGTATCGCTTCATGGATCCGAAAATAGCCGACGAATTATTTGCAGAGATGATAGACAAACCCGTCACAGCAACAGACAGCATCCCCCAATTATTGAATACACAACGCCCGAACATTATTTTCATTATCCTTGAGAGTTTCTCCACACACTTGATGGAAACTTTCGGAGGACAACCCAATGTGGCTGTCAACATGGATAAATTCGCCAAAGAAGGCGTATTATTCAGCAACTTCTACGGTAGCAGTTTCCGCACAGACCGCGGACTGGCATCCATCATCAGCGGATATCCCGGACAGCCGAGTACCAGCATTATGAAATATCCCGAAAAGACGGACAAACTTCCTTCCATCCCCCGCAGCTTGAAAAATGCGGGATACAGCCTGGAATATTACTATGGAGGAGATGCCGATTTCACCAATATGCGTTCTTACCTGGTATCTTCCGGCATTGAGAAAATTATTTCCGATAAAGATTTCCCTCTGTCCGAACGTACCGGAAAATGGGGAGCACAGGATCACGTTTTGTTCCAACGCCTGATGAAAGACCTGAAAGAAGAAAAACAAAAGGAGCCATTCCTGAAACTGGTTCAGACATCAAGTAGCCACGAACCATTTGAAGTTCCGTTCCACAGGCTGGATGACAAAGTCCTCAACTCTTTTGCGTATGCCGACAGTTGCGTGGGAGATTTCGTGAAACAGTATCAGGAAACACCGTTATGGAAAAACACACTGTTTGTACTCGTTCCCGATCATCAGGGCGCATACCCATACCCGATAGAAAATCCGCTGGACGGACAAACCATTCCGCTGATTTTAATCGGAGGCGCAATAAAACAACCTCTTGTAGTAGATACTTATGCTTCACAAATTGACATTGCCGCTACCCTGCTCGCTCAATTAGGATTGCCGCATGATGAATTTACTTTCAGCAAGAATATCATGAATCCGGACTCTCCTCATTTCGCGTATTTTACCCGACCGAATTATTTCGGAATGATTACCGCCGACAACCAATTGGTGTACAACCTCGACGCCAATACCGTACAACTGGACGAAGGCACCGCCAAAGGAGCTAACCTGGAAAAAGGAAAAGCGTTCCTACAGAAGCTCTACGATGATCTTGCTAAACGCTAATAATTAAGAAATATGGAATATTTATAAGGCAATATAGGACATTTACTATTCTTTATTGTATATTTGTGACGTTAAAAATAGATCAATAAAGCCTGATGATACATAGCGAAATCGTCCAATTCCTTTCAGAGATAGATACAAATATCTTCTTATCTTTCAATGGTATACACTCCCCTTTCT
Organism: Bacteroides sp. 1001136B_160425_E2; assembly: GCF_015559655.1. NCBI lineage: Bacteria > Pseudomonadati > Bacteroidota > Bacteroidia > Bacteroidales > Bacteroidaceae > Bacteroides > Bacteroides sp. 1001136B_160425_E2. The sequence continues at coordinate 101,879 of NZ_JADMQH010000021.1, forward strand.
GGGATTATTTCATGAGTTCCTTCACGGGTAAAATAATCTGGGTTCCCATGTATGCCACCATATTATACATATTATTAAGAAATTTCCACTGGAAGGTAGTCTTATGTTATGTGGCAGCCATCGCGCTCACGATTACCTTTGCCGACCAAATGTGCAGCAGTATTATCCGCCCGGTGATGGCACGCCTGCGTCCCGCCAATCCGGACAACCCGATTGTAGATATGGTATATATCGTGAACGGGTATCGCGGAGGAAGTTATGGTTTCCCATCGTGCCATGCGGCCAACTCATTGGGCCTTGCCATGTTTGTAGTATTCCTGTTCCGCAAACGCTGGCTAAGTATTTTCATTATAACCTGGGCAATTCTCAATTGTTATACACGTATATACTTAGGTGTACATTATCCCGGTGATTTACTCGTAGGAGGTATTATCGGAGGATTCGGCGGTTGGCTATTCTGCACTATCGCTCACAAAGCAGCCATCTATTTGGAACCTTCCACCCGCACAAAGAGAAAGGAAATAAAACAATGGTCAGTCACTATTTATGTAGGATTGCTGACCGTACTCGGTATTGTTCTATATTCCACTATTAAAAGCTGGTAAAACATACATTATTTAAAGCTAAAAAGTAAAAGCCTGACACCGCGTATCCGATGCCAGGCTTTTACTTTTTAGTCTAGTTTATCAAGCTTTCTTGATATAATCAACAATCCACTGTCCTACTTCTTTCGTTCCGTATTTAGCACCGTCAGCCACCTGGATTTCGGGTGTACGTACATTCTCATCCAAAGAAGCGTCTACTGCTTTACGAATCAGCGCACCTTCTTCTTTGCAATCGAAATACTCGAACAACATAGCTACGGAAAGAATCTGTGCCAACGGATTAGCAATATTCAGTCCTTTAGCCTGCGGCCATGAACCGTGAATCGGTTCAAACACCGGAGTACTCTCGCCTGTGGAAGCAGAAGGAAGCAAGCCCATAGAACCACTGATTACAGAACCTTCGTCAGTCAGAATATCACCGAAGGTGTTTTCCGTTACCATCACATCGAAGAAAGCAGGTTCCTGAATCATCTTCATTGCAGCATTGTCCACAAACATATAGTCAGTTGTCACTTCCGGATAGTTCGGAGCCATTTCCTGTGCAATCTGACGCCACAGACGGGAAGAAGCCAACACGTTTGCCTTATCTACCACCGTCAGATGTTTTCTGCGCTTCATCGCATATTCAAAAGCCACTTTCAAGATACGTTCGATTTCCGGACGAGTATAATAGTTGGTATCATACGCCTTATCATTATCCTGATACTTTTCACCGAAATACATACCTCCGGTCAACTCACGGATACAGATAAAATCTGCGTTCTCTACCAGTTCCGCACGCAACGGAGATTTGTGAATCAGGCATTTGAATGTCTGTACCGGACGGATATTAGCGAAAAGTCCCAGTTTCTTACGCATCGCCAGCAAGCCTTGTTCCGGGCGTACCTTAGCGGTAGGGTCGTTATCAAATTTCGGATCACCTACGGCAGAAAATAAAACAGCATCCGCATCTTTACAAACCTGATAGGTTGCTTCCGGAAACGGATCGCCTACTTTATCAATCGCATCAGCTCCACAGATTGCATATTCATAACTTACTTTGTGGCCAAACTTCTCGCAAACGGCACTCATCACATCTACACCTTGCACAGAGATCTCCGGTCCGATACCGTCGCCTGCTAATACAGCAATTTTAAAATCCATAATCGTTTATTATTCTATTTATATATTCTTATAAAAAACATTCTTCGGGCAAGTTGTTTCTCATTTGCTCTTCTCGTATTCATCTTCGATGAGGTTCAACATCTTCATAGTAGCCTTGATGGCAGCCTCTGTCTGGTCGGCATCGAGTCCACGGGTACGGAACACCTGCTCATCATAACTCCACGTGATTACCGTCTGCACAAATGCATCTGTACGTCCACCGGGAGGGATGGTTACCGCATAATTGGTCAACATCGGGAATTTACGTCCTAATGTCACCTTATATATCTTACGCAGCGCACGAACAAAAGCATCATACTGACCATCGCCGCCTGAACTCTCTTCGTACTCTTTTCCGTTGATTTCTATCTTCAACGTTGCCATCGGTTTCAACCCATGAGCCAGATTCACAAAATAACTCTTCAGTTTGACCTTCTCCCCCACTGCTCCATGTTTCAACACATCCGAAACAATGTACGGCAAATCTTCCTGGGTAACCAGCTCTTTCTTGTCGCCCAACTCGATGATGCGTTCCGTCACCTTGCGCATAGCATCTTCGTCCAGCTCCAATCCGAGGTCTTCGAGATTTTTGCGGATATTAGCTTTGCCGCTTGTCTTACCCAATGCATATTCGCGCTTGCGGCCAAAACGTTCGGGAAGCAAATCATTACAGTAGAGATTATTCTTGTTATCCCCGTCGGCATGCACTCCTGCCACTTGCGTAAAGACATTCTCACCTACAATCGGTTTATTGGCAGGTATCACAATCCCCGAATAAGACTCCACTACCCGGCTGACATCATTCAAACGGCTCTCATCGATATTGGTCACCGCATTGAAATGGTCTTTCAAGATAGCCTGCACACTTGCGAGAGGAGCATTGCCTGCCCGTTCGCCCAGTCCGTTGATGGTTGTATGCAATCCTTTGACACCGCTTAATACGGCTGCAAGAACATTGCTCACTGCCAAATCATAGTCATTATGCGCATGAAAATCGAAATGAGTATTCGGATAACGTTTCTTCATCTTCCGCATATACTCTATCACTTGCAAGGGATTCAAGATACCCAGCGTGTCAGGCAACATATAACGCTTGATGCTTGTCTCTTTTAATCCATCCATCAACTGAAATACATAATCGGGAGAATCTTTGATACCGTTACTCCAATCTTCCAGATAAACATTGACGGTTATATCCTGTTCGTCGGCATAATGCACCACATTAATGATATCCGCCAGATGTTCTTCCGGTGTCTTTTTCAGTTGTTGCGTACAATGCTTCAGTGAACCTTTACAAAGAAGATTAATCACACGGCAACCGGTACGCTGAATCCAGTCGACAGAAGTATACCCGTCAACAAAACCGAGCACTTCCACTTTATGGAGCAGATTACGACGGGCCGCCCAATCGCAAATCATCTTCACGGCTTCAAATTCACCGTCCGACACACGCGCCGAAGCAACCTCCACCCGGTCTACCTTCAAATCTTCTAATAGCAAACGGGCGATCATTAGTTTCTCATGAGGCACGAAAGACACTCCGCTGGTTTGTTCACCATCACGAAGCGTTGTGTCCATGATTTCTATTTTCACGCCTTCTTTTCCCATTCTTCTATTTTATCTTTATTACTTAACAAGAAATCGATATCGTCCAATCCGTTCATCAAACAAAGTTTCTTGTAAGCATTGATTTCAAAATGTTCACTTTTACCTGTCGCCTTGTTGGTGATGGTCTGTTCGGGAAGGTTCACTTCCACTTCCATCTTCGGGTCAGCTTCTATCGAATCGAACAATTCTTGCAGAAACTCCTCAGTTACAACCACCGGAAGCACAAAGTTGTTCAACTCATTATTCTTATGAATATCGGCAAAAAAGCTGGATACCACCACACGAAAACCGTAGCCAGCAATTGCCCAGGCTGCGTGTTCACGGCTGGAACCCGAACCGAAGTTCTTACCTGCCACCAATATCTGTCCGCTGTAAGTAGGGTTGTTCAACACAAAATCCTTGTTCAAAGAACCATCTGCATTATAACGCCAATCACGGAAAAGGTTATCACCAAAGAATTTTTCTTCACGAGTGGTTGCTTTCAGGAAACGTGCCGGAATAATCTGATCGGTATCTACGTTCTCTAAAGGAAGAGGAACACAAGTACTTGTGATTATATTAAATTTTGTCTTAGCCATCTTGATATTTACTATTTAATGATTTACGAATTACGATTGAAATTACATCAGTTCTCTCGGATCGGTAATCACACCAGTCACCGCAGCAGCAGCGGCTACCAGCGGACTAGCCAACAAGGTGCGTGCACCAGGTCCCTGACGTCCTTCGAAGTTACGGTTGCTGGTAGATACCGAATATTTTCCGGCAGGAATCTTATCATCGTTCATTGCCAGACAAGCAGAACATCCCGGCTGACGAATAGCAAATCCGGCTTCCGTCAAAATCTTGTCGATTCCTTCCTTACGGATCTGTGCGTCTACCATCCATGAACCCGGAACCAGCCATGCAATTACATTCTCCGCTTTCTTGCGGCCTTTCACGATGGAAGCAAATGCACGGAAATCTTCGATACGACCGTTTGTACAAGCTCCGAGGAATACATAATCAATCTTTTTACCCAACAAAGATTCCCCTGGTTGGAATCCCATATAGTCCATTGATTTCTTGAATGAAACCTGTGCAACTTCACTCATTCCTTCCATAGTAGGAATGTGCTGTGTGATGCCCATACCCATACCCGGATTCGTTCCGTATGTAATCATCGGCTCAATGTCAGCAGCTTCGAAACGGACTTCCTTGTCAAATACGGCATCGTCATCACTCTTCAATGTCTTCCAATATGCCAAAGCCTTGTCCCATGCTTCGCCTTGCGGAGCACTTTCACGTCCTTTGATATATTCAAAAGTCACTTCGTCCGGAGCAACCATACCACCACGTGCCCCCATTTCAATAGAAAGGTTACAGAGAGTAAGACGTCCCTCCATTGTCAGATTGCGGATGGCCGAACCCGCATATTCTACGAAGTAACCGGTAGCGCCGCTGGTAGTCATCTTGGACATCATATACAGAGCTACATCTTTTGCAGTCACCCCTTTGCCCAGTTCACCGTCTACCGTGATACGCATTGTTTTCGGTCTTGACTGAAGAATACATTGTGAAGCCAATACCATTTCCACTTCGCTTGTTCCGATACCGAAAGCGATTGCTCCCATCGCACCGTGAGTAGAGGTGTGAGAGTCACCGCAGACAATCGTCATTCCCGGCAAAGTCAAACCACGTTCGGGACCTACGACATGGATAATTCCATTCTTCGGATGCATCATACCGTAGTGTGTCAAACCAAAATCCTTCGCATTCTTAGTCAGTGTGTCGACCTGCATTTTAGAAACCGGATCTTCAATCTCCTTATCCTGATCATGTGTCGGTGTATTATGGTCGGGCATACAAAATACCTTTTCCGGACGCAACACTCCGATTCCACGTTCACGCAATCCGGCAAAAGCTTGCGGACTAGTCACTTCATGACAATATAAGCGATCAATATAAAGTTGTGTAGGGCCATCTTCCACAGTAGTCACCACGTGGGCATCCCATATCTTATCAAATAATGTATTCATCTGTTTATTTACTATTTTACTAATTACTATTTACTATTTTAGTCAATCTCTACAATGCCGATACAACTGTCAGCCTCTTTTTTATGATTTGAATTTGTTAATACAGTCAATATAAGCTTCTACGGAAGCAGCAATAATATCTGTATTAGCTCCAAAACCATAATAAATCTGGTTATCGTATTCTACCTGCATATGTACTTTACCTACATCATCACTTCCCTTGCTGATAGCCTGAATAGTAAACTCTTTCAAAGTCATGTGGCGTTCTACAATCTTCTTCAATGCTTTGATAGCTGCATCTACCGGACCGTTACCGCTGGCACAAGCCTCAAACTTCTCACCGGCAATGTTCAATCCCAAACTAGCTACCGAACGAACGCCAACCCCACTCGTCACCTGCAAATAATCCAATTTGATGCGATGGTTCTGGCTACGGTCTGCGCCTGCCAATACTAAAATATCATCATCATTAATATCTTTCTTCTTATCAGCCAATTTCAAGAACTCATCATACACCTTATCCAGCTTTTCCTGATCCAAGTCAACTCCCAAGATAGAAAGACGATTTTTCAATGCGGCACGTCCGCTACGGGCTGTCAATACGATAGAGTTATCATCAATACCCACATCATGCGGATCAATAATCTCATACGTCTGTACATTCTTCAACACGCCATCCTGATGGATGCCTGAAGAGTGCGCGAAAGCGTTACGTCCAACAATTGCTTTATTCGGCTGCACCGGCATATTCATCAGGCTGGAAACCATGCGGCTGGTCGGATAAATCTTCTGTGTATTGATATTGGTCTGAATATCTATTTCGTGGTGGCTCTTGATAATCATGGCGATTTCTTCGAGGGCAGTATTTCCTGCACGTTCGCCGATACCGTTGATGGTTACTTCCACCTGACGTGCGCCGTTCAAAACACCGGCTATCGTATTGGCGGTAGCCATACCCAAGTCATTGTGACAGTGAGTAGAAAGTATGGCATTATCAATGCCGTCTACATGGTCAATCAAGTATTTTATCTTAGCGCCATATTCTGAAGGCAAGCAATAACCCGTTGTATCAGGAATATTCACTACGGTAGCTCCTGCCTTGATAACAGCTTCCACCACACGTGCCAGATATTCATTATCCGTACGGCCTGCGTCTTCTGCATAAAACTCTACATCGTCCACAAAACGGCGGGCATACTTCACGGCAGCTACCGCACGTTCGATAATCTCTTCACGATTCGAATTGAATTTATATTTAATGTGCGAATCAGAAGTACCGATACCGGTATGAATACGTTTATGTTTAGCAAATTTCAGCGCATCTACAGCAACATCAATATCTTTTTGAACGGCACGTGTCAAAGCACAGATAGTAGGCCAAGTCACCGCTTTTGAAATCTCAATTACAGAATTGAAATCTCCCGGGCTCGAAATGGGGAATCCGGCTTCAATCACGTCTACTCCCAACGCTTCCAATGCCTTTGCTACCTGAATCTTCTCTACTGTATTCAACTGGCATCCCGGAACCTGTTCACCATCTCTAAGAGTGGTATCAAAAATAAATAACCTATTGTCCATATTCAATGTATATTATATAATTATTAGCATTAAAAAAAGCCTTTCACACTTGGAAGTGAGAAAGGCTTTCGTATATTTTCATTTATACACATTTACGCACAGCACTCACTTCCACTAACCTTTGATAGTAGAATAATAATACCGCATAGTAGAATATGTATAAACATCTGGTTCATTTCTTGTCTCTTTTATAGTTTGACGGTGCAAAGGTATGGATTATTTCCTTACCACCAAATAATACGTTACTTTTTTATCGAAAAAAATATCATTTCATAAGTTAAAGCCGTTTTTTACCAAAAATATATCACGAATAAAGGTCTGTATTTCATTAAATAAAAAGAGGGAGTAGAATGTTTTCAGCATTCTCTCCCTCATCTTCTTTATTGTTCTAAATCAATAGATTACTTCTTATCACAACATTCTTTCTTTTCTGCGCAATCTGCTTTTTTATCGCAAGCATTAGCACAAGAATCTTTAGCCTGGCAGCAAGAATCAGATTCAACAACAGCTTCTACTGTTTCTACAGTTGTTTCTTCACCTTCAGAAGCGGCGTTAGTAGTTTTGTTACCAGCACAAGACATCATTGCAAAAGAAAATGTTACTGCTACAGCAGCCAAAAATAATTTAGTTTTCATACCTTTCAAATTTGCTTTAAACGTTTAATAAAATAATTGTCAGTCGCAAATATAGTACTTTTTTTGCAAAGTACCAAAACACAGAAAGCCCCTTGATTCTTAGTTGAATCAAGGGGCTTCTTAAAAACGGCGGCTACCTACTCTCCCACTGTTACGCAGTACCATCGGCGTGACGAGGCTTAACTTCTCTG
>NZ_JADMQH010000022.1:0-104347 GCF_015559655.1 Bacteroides sp. 1001136B_160425_E2
GATTGATTATGAACCAATTTATGCTTATTTTTGAAAACAGAATACAGATATAAGAGGAAACTTACAACTGAATCCTGTTTCCATTTACACAAAATTGTGGACAGTGTCTAGTCGAAGGGGTTATTGGCGGAGTATGTATTGGGCTTAGCTCTATTCCTAACACTGTAGTATTTCGTTTTACTCCAATTGTGGATAAATATGAAAATAACCCGTTGGCGGAATTAAATAAATAACCGTATGAGTATTAAAAAGGTAGTCATTCTATGAATAAAAAAGAATGGCTACCTTTTTTAAAACGACTTTTGATAACTTATCTTTACGTGTATTGCCCTGGCATAAGTTGACCAAAAACAATTTATATCGGGGTAATTTTCTAACTAAATCAATAAGTCAGCATAATCCACTTGATTTCTTTGTCTTTCTTCCCATTATCCTGTACTTTCTCTTATATTTCTCCCCTTTTTCTTTCTTTTTTCTCATAAGAAAGAATATATTTGTACCTTAGTTAAACGAAAACCAAAGCATGATATGATAACAACCCAGTTGCTTCGTCCTGAAAGCATTGTCGTAGTAGGGGCATCGAATAATGTACATAAGCCGGGTGGCGCAATATTAAAGAATTTAATAAATGGAGGTTATCAGGGAGAACTTCGGGCTGTGAATCCGAAGGAAAAGGAAGTGCAGGGAGTTCCCGCTTTTGCGGATGTGAACGATCTGCCGGATACAGACCTGGCGGTGTTGGCTGTGCCTGCCTTGATGTGTCCTGATATGGTGGAAACATTGGCTAGCAAGAAACAAACCAGGGCATTTATCATACTTTCGGCTGGTTTTGGTGAAGAAACCCACGAAGGGGCGCTGTTGGAAGAACGTATTTTGGAAACAGTCAATAAATACGGGGCTTCGTTGATTGGTCCTAATTGCATTGGATTGATGAACACATGGCATCATAGCGTGTTCAGCCAGCCGATTCCTAATTTGAATTCGAAAGGAGTGGACTTGATTTCCAGTTCCGGTGCTACGGCGGTGTTTATTCTCGAAAGTGCCGTAACAAAAGGCTTGCAGTTCAATTCAGTCTGGTCGGTGGGAAATGCCAAGCAGATTGGTGTAGAAGATGTATTGCAATTTATGGATGAGAACTTCGATCCCGAAAAAGATTCTCATCTGAAACTACTCTATATTGAAAGTATTCAGAATCCGGACAGGTTGTTATTTCATGCTTCGTCTTTGATTAGGAAAGGGTGTAAGATTGCGGCAATCAAAGCCGGAAGTTCGGAGAGCGGAAGCCGGGCAGCATCTTCCCATACAGGAGCAATTGCCAGTTCCGATTCGGCAGTAGAGGCTTTGTTCCGTAAAGCGGGGATTGTACGTTGCTTCTCCCGTGAAGAATTGACTACTGTAGGTTGCGTGTTTACTCTGCCCGAATTGAAAGGAAAGAATTTTGCCATTATCACCCATGCCGGAGGACCGGGAGTGATGTTGACAGATGCGTTGAGTAAAGGTGGGCTGAATGTACCTAAGTTGGAAGGAGAAGTAGCCGAAGAACTAAAAGCCCAACTATTCCCCGGTGCTGCCGTTGGGAATCCTATTGATATTCTGGCTACCGGAACACCGGAACATCTGCGCCTTTGCATTGACTATTGCGAGGAGAAGCTTGACAATATAGACGCCATGATGGCCATTTTTGGAACTCCGGGATTGGTTACTATGTTTGAAATGTATGATGTGCTTCACGAAAAGATGCAGACTTGCAAGAAACCGATTTTCCCCATTCTTCCTTCGATTAATACAGCCGGGGCAGAGGTTGCCGCCTTCCTGGCAAAAGGACACGTGAACTTTGCGGACGAAGTGACTCTAGGTACTGCCCTTTCACGCATTGTCAATGTTTCTAAACCGGCAGTTCCTGAAATAGAACTGTTCGGAGTAGACGTTCCGAGGATTCGTCGCATCATAGATTCTATTCCGGAGAATGGTTATATCGCTCCCAATTATGTACAGGCATTGTTGCACGCTGCCGGTATTCCGTTGGTAGATGAATTTGTTTCCGATAATAAAGAGGAGATAGTAGCTTTTGCCCGTCGATGCGGATTCCCGGTAGTGGCCAAAGTGGTGGGGCCTGTGCATAAATCAGATGTCGGTGGTGTAGTGCTGAACATCAAAAGCGAGCAACATCTGGCATTGGAATTCGATCGTATGATGCAGATTCCTGAAGCAAGGGCAATTATGGTACAGCCGATGCTGAAAGGCACGGAACTGTTTATTGGTGCAAAATATGAAGAGAAGTTCGGACACGTGGTTCTTTGTGGTTTGGGAGGTATTTTTGTGGAGGTGCTGAAAGATGTGTCTTCCGGTCTCGCCCCGCTTTCTTATGAAGAAGCTTATTCAATGATTCATTCTTTGCGTGCTTATAAAATCATTCAGGGAACACGTGGGCAAAAGGGAGTCAACGAAGATAAATTTGCTGAAATTATTGTCCGTTTGTCCACTTTGCTACGTTTTGCTACAGAGATCAAAGAAATGGATATAAATCCGCTCTTAGCAACACAAAAGGCCGTTATAGCAGTTGACGCACGCATCAGGATAGAAAAATAGGACTATTTTTTCATTCATTGAGACATATTTACTATCTTTCCGCTGTGATTTTGCCTACATTTGGTAACTCAAACGGAAGGATAGAAAATGCGTATGTTTATGAAGAAAGTTCTAATACTTTTAATCTGTTTAATAAGTTGTCAGATAGGCTGCCATGCGCAAATGGCGGACGAGCATTATTATTTCAAAAATCTTAGTGTACAGAACGGATTATCTCAGAACACGGTCAATGCGATTTTGCAGGATAAGCAGGGCTTTATGTGGTTCGGCACAAAAGATGGTCTGAATAGATATGACGGTTTGTCATTCCGCAAATTCAAACATGATGACCGCACACGGCGGAGCATTGGTAATAATTTTATCACAGCGCTTTATGAGGACGCAAAAGGAGATATCTGGGTAGGTACGGATGTAGGACTTTATATCTATAATCCGGAGAAAGATTCTTTCCGGCATTTTGCTGAATTGAGCGCAGAAAACACGAAAATAGAACATACCGTAACTGCAATCTCCGGAGACAACAAAGGATGTGTCTGGGTAGCGGTAGAGTCACAGGGATTATTTTGTTATGACCTGGAGGAAGGAAAACTCCGGAATCACACATTGAAGAACTTTTCTTTTATCTCCACCAATGTCCAGTCTTTTGTTTTTGATAATAGCGGAACTCTCTGGATTGGCTGTTATGGTGATGGACTTTTCTATTCGAAAGACCGTCTGCAAACCCTTCATCCTTATATCTCACCTGTAGACAATCAGAAAACTTATGCCAATGATGTCGTGATAGCCTTGGTGAAAGGAGCATATAACTGCCTATATGTGGGCTCTTTAAAGGGAGGAGTGAAAGAACTGAACCTGACCTCTAACAAACTGCATGACTTACTTTCTGAAGATGAAAATGGAGAGTCTGTTTTTTGTCGTGAATTGCTGGTCGCTTCTGACAACGAATTGTGGATTGGTGCAGAGTCGGGACTTTATATCTATAATCTCCGAATGGGCAAATACGTTCATTTGCGCAGTTCGATCAACGACCCTTATTCTTTATCCGACAATGCTATTTATTCATTGTGTAAGGATCGCGAGGGTGGTATCTGGATTGGTTCTTATTTTGGCGGTGTGAATTACTATCCTCGTTTTTATACGTATTTCGAGAAATATTATCCCAAAGGGACTGATAATGGTTTGCGTGGGAAGCGAGTACGTGAGTTCTGTCAGGATAATCAAGGTATCCTGTGGATTGGTACGGAAGACGGTGGTTTGAACCGTTTCAACCCCAAGACCAAAACTTTCTCCTTTTTTACGCCCAGCAGTGCTTTTACCAATGTGCATGGTTTGTGTTTAATTGGCGATTATCTTTGGGTGGGAACCTTCTCAAAAGGAGTGAAAGTAGTAGATACGCGTACGGGAGCTATCGTGAAAACTTATCAGAAAACAGATTCTCCTCGTTCATTGATAGATAATAGTGTTTTCTCTATTTGCTGCACAACGACAGGTGATATTTATCTGGGAACTTTGTTCGGCTTGCTCCGATATAATAAACAGTCTGATGATTTCGACCGGATACCGGAACTGAACGGTCGGTTTGTGTATGACATAAAGGAGGACTCCGGAGGGAATCTATGGTTGGCAACTTATGCAAATGGAGCTTATTGCTACAATGTGAGTGAGAAGAAATGGAAGAATTATTTGCACGATGAAAATGACCCGAAAAGTCTTCCATACGACAAGGTATTAAGTATCTTTGAAGACTCTCACCGGCAAATCTGGCTGACTACTCAAGGAGGAGGCTTTTGCCGTTTTCAGCCGGATACGGAGACATTTACCAACTATAATTTATCTTCCGGCTTGCCGAATGATGTTGTATATCAGATTGTGGAAGACAAGAACGGCCTTTTGTGGTTGACAACCAATAATGGTCTGGTCTGCTTCCAACCCACAACTGGAGTCATGAAAGTATATACTACCTCCAATGGATTGTTGGGCGACCAGTTTAATTATCGTTCGAGTTTTGAGGTCGAGGATGGTACGATTTATTTAGGTAGTATCGATGGCTTTATAGCTTTTAATCCCAAGAATTTTTCGGAAAACAAGTTTCTCCCGTCTATTGTAATTACAGATTTCTTTCTGTTTGGAAAGGAAGTATATGCTGGTGAGCCGGGCTCCCCGCTGGAAAAGAGTATTACTTTCTCTGACCAGCTTGTTCTCCAGTCTAATCAGAATTCTTTTTCTTTCCGTGTAGCCGCGCTGGATTTCCAGGCTCCCAAGACAAGTCGGATTATGTATAAGTTGGAAGGCTTTGATACAGACTGGTTGACAGTTGGTGAAAGCCCTATTGTTACCTATTCCAATCTTCGATATGGTGATTATACCTTCCAGGTGAAAGTTGCCAATAGTGATGGAGTATGGAGTGACGATGAAGTGTCATTGGAAGTGCATATTCTTCCTCCTTTCTATCTTTCAATATGGGCGTATTGCGTGTATGCTTTGCTGATCATCGGCTGTTCTTTATATACAGTTATGTATTTCAAGAGACGCAGTAATAGCAAGCACCGCAGGCAGATGGAAAAATTCGAGCAGGAGAAGGAGCGCGAGGTTTACCATGCAAAGATTGATTTCTTTACCAATGTAGCCCATGAAATACGTACGCCGTTGACATTGATTAAAGGTCCGTTGGAAAACATCATATTGAAGAAACAGGTTGATGCGGAAACACGGGAGGACCTGAACGTAATGAAACAGAATACAGAACGATTGTTGAATCTGACTAATCAGTTGCTTGATTTCCGTAAAACGGAAAGCCAGGGATTCCGGTTGAATTTTGCGAAATGCAATGTGACGGAGGTACTGAAAGAGACTCATGTGCGTTTCACTTCCCTTGCCAAACAGAAAGGTTTGGAATTCACTTTGCAAGTGCCTGAGAAGGACTTTTATGCACATGTGAACCGGGAGGCGTTTACGAAGATTATCAGTAATTTGTTGAACAATGGGGTGAAGTATGCTGAAAGTTACGTACACATATCTTTGGAGGTGCCGGAAGCGGATGAGAATAATTCATTCTGTATTCGTACGGAGAATGATGGAGTGATTATTTCCAATGAAATGAAGGAGGAGATATTTAAACCTTTCGTTCGTTTCAATGAAAAAGAAGATGGAAAGGTGACCACTGGAACAGGAATCGGCTTAGCTCTTTCCCGTTCGTTGGCAGAACTGCATCAAGGAACTCTGGCTATGGGAGAAGGGGAAGAAAATAATACTTTCTGTCTGACTTTGCCGATAGTTCAGGATATGACAATAACCTTAACACCGGAACCGGAAGTTGAAATAGACAGGATGAGCGAAGTTCCTGCGGGAGAGGTGGAAAAGAAGGATAACCGTCCTACGGTATTGGTTGTGGAAGATAATCCGGATATGCTTGCCTTTGTGGTGCGTCAGTTGGCGAGAGAATATACTGTATTGACTGCCACTAATGGTGCGGAAGCGTTGCAAGTGTTGGACGGTAATTATGTGAATCTAGTGGTTAGTGACGTTGTGATGCCTGTGATGGATGGTTTTGAACTGTGTAAGACGATCAAGTCGGATTTGAATTATAGCCATATTCCCGTTATACTGTTGACTGCGAAGACGAATATCCAGTCTAAGATAGAGGGAATGGAATTGGGAGCAGACGCTTATCTGGAGAAACCTTTCTCTGTGGAATATTTACAGGCTTGTGCTTCCAGCCTTATTCAGAATAGAGAGAAATTACGTAAGGCTTTTGCACAGTCTCCTTTTGTGGCGGCCAATACGATGGCGTTGACAAAAGCTGACGAAGATTTTATAAAGAAACTGAATGAGGTTATCCAGGTGAATTATAGTAATCCGGAATTTAGTATGGATGATATGGCGGATAGCCTGAATATGAGTCGTTCCAATTTCTATCGGAAGATAAAGGGTGTCTTGGATTTGAGTCCGAATGAGTATCTCCGACTGGAACGTTTGAAGAGGGCTGCTCAATTATTGAAAGAAGGAGAAAACCGGGTGAATGAGATTTGCTATATGGTAGGGTTTAATTCTCCGTCTTATTTTGCCAAGTGTTTCCAGAAACAATTTGGAGTGTTACCCAAAGATTTTGTAAGTTAATATTAATTTATAGCTATAAAGATTAGGTAAAAAGGAGCTTTTAAAAGAATGATTTGATGAAAAAGTATGTAAATTTGTTCGTTTTCGTATTCATGATAGGTGTTTGTTTTTCACAGGGAAAAGCACAGACAAAGTCTGCGATGAGTTATAAGAATCCGGTTGTGGATATTGCCATGCCCGACCCTACGGTGATTAAGGCTGCGGATGGTTATTTTTATGTGTATGCTACCGAATCTACCAGGAATGTTCCGATAATGAAATCGAAAGATTTGGTGGAATGGACGTATTGCAACACGGCATTCACGAATAAAACTCGTCCCAGATTTGAACCTAAAGCTGGAATTTGGGCACCGGACATCAATTATATTAGCGGTAAATATGTGCTTTATTATGCGATGTCGGTGTGGGGAGGAGAACAAACGTGCGGCATTGGAGTAGCTACTGCCGATTCTCCGCAAGGACCTTTTACGGATCATGGTAAGATGTTCCGCAGTAATGAGATCGGTGTGCAGAACTCGATTGATCCCAGTCTCCTGCAGTATGAGGGGAGAAACTATTTGGTATGGGGCAGCTTTCGGGGGATATATGTTATTGAACTGACTGTGGATGGCTTGT
Source organism: Bacteroides sp. 1001136B_160425_E2 (assembly GCF_015559655.1). NCBI lineage: Bacteria > Pseudomonadati > Bacteroidota > Bacteroidia > Bacteroidales > Bacteroidaceae > Bacteroides > Bacteroides sp. 1001136B_160425_E2. Next base: position 7,321 of record NZ_JADMQH010000022.1, read on the forward strand.
CGTTGATGCCGGGAGCGGAAAAAAAGAAAATAGCAGGAACAGCTTTTGAAGCTGCCTATGTTCATAAGCACGACGGTTATTATTATATGTTTGCTTCTATCGGAAGTTGCTGTAGAGGAGTGGAAAGCACATATAAGGTCGTAGTGGGTCGCTCTAAAAAGGTATGGGGGCCGTACAAAGATAAGACGGGTAAACCGATGTTGAAGAATGGTTATTCTTTGGTGATAGGTGCGAATGATCATTTTGTAGGCAATGGGCACGGTTCACAGATTATCCGGGATGATGCCGGACAGGACTGGCTTCTGTATCATGGTTTTGCAAGATCGGCTCCGGAGAATGGACGTATTCTGTTGCTGGACCAGATTAAGTGGGATAAAGAGGGTTGGCCTTATGTAGAGGGAGGATCTCCTTCTTACGAAACACAAAAAGCACCTATATTTAATAACTGATTTCCAGATAAAACAATTATAATCTTAAATACCACAAGCATGAAACATACCCCTATTAGCAGGCGGGATTTTCTAAAGAATTTAGGCATAGCCGGGGCTGGCACTCTTCTTGCAGCAAGCCCTTGGCTTTCTGCTTTTTCGGAGGTGATGAACACCTCAAACGAAAAGTGTCGTTTGGCAATTATCGGTCCCGGTTCCCGGGGACAGTTTTTAATGGGATTTCTGACTAAAAATCCTAAAGTCGATATTGTTGCATTGTGCGACATTTATAAACCGTCTATTGAAAAAGCACTGAAGCTCGTTCCTAATGCCAAGGTGTACGGTGACTATCGAGAAGTGTTGGAAGATAAGTCGATAGATGCCATACTCGTGGCTACTCCTCTTAGTTCGCATTGTAAGATAGTGCTGGATGCTTTTGACGCAGGAAAGCACGTTTTTTGCGAAAAGTCGATAGGTTTCACGATGGAGGAATGTTATCGTATGTATCAGAAACACCGTAGCACGGGAAAGATATTCTTCACAGGGCAACAGCGTCTGTTCGATCCTCGTTACATTAAAGCAATGGAGATGATTCATGCGGGTACCTTCGGTGAAATAAATGCAATCCGTACCTTCTGGAACCGGAATGGGGATTGGAGACGTTCGGTGCCTTCACCCAATCTGGAACGTCTGATAAACTGGCGTCTTTACAAGGAATTCTCAAAAGGATTGATGACGGAACTCGCTTGCCATCAGCTTCAGATCGGAAGCTGGGCTTTGCGTAAGATACCCGAAAAGGTGATGGGACACGGTGCCATCACTTATTGGAAAGACGGCAGGGATGTGTATGACAATGTGAGTTGTGTATATGTGTTTGATGATGGGGTAAAGATGACATTCGATTCTGTCATTTCCAATAAATTCTATGGACTGGAAGAACAGATCATGGGTAATCTCGGAACGGTAGAACCGGAAAAGGGAAAATATTACTTTGAGAGTGTAGCTCCTGCACCGGCCTTCCTGCAGATGGTGAATGACTGGGAGAACAAGGTATTCGATTCTCTGCCTTTTGCCGGAACAAGCTGGGCACCGGAAACTGCAAACGAAAACAAAGGAGAATTCATTATCGGAGAACGTCCCAAGAGCGATGGCACATCATTGTTGTTGGAAGCTTTTGTTGAGGCCGTCATAACACAAAAACAACCTAAAAACATCGCGGAAGAAGGATATTATGCAAGTATGCTCTGTTTGTTGGGACATCAGGCATTGGAAGAAGAACGGACGCTCTATTTCCCTGATGAGTATAAAATAGACTATCTGAACCATCAATCTGTAAAAACACCCGAAGCAATATGAAAGACACGATTGTAACCGCACGACGTAAGAAAATTGAGTTAATCACTTTACTCGTTTGTTTCGTAGTATCTAATTTGATACATCTTTATGCAATTATTGCTTATCATGCGCCATTTACGGAGATGATAACGTCTATTTTTTATATAATTATATTTACTTTTGTGCTTTATGCTTTCTGGGGGATTTTGCGTCTCTTGTTTTATGGAATGCAAGCACTGTTTAAAAAGAAAAGCAGGAGTTGATAGTTTTCTTGCATAATTTTAAAGAAGAACTTAATCAATATCAATGAAAATAAATAATTTATGGTAACACGAAGGGATTTTTTGAAAACGATGTCGATGGCTTCAGCCGGATTGGCATTGGGAACCGGTGATTTATTACATGCGCAAACCGCTTCACCTAAAAAAGGAAGAGGTGACAAAGTGAAGATTGCTTATATCGGTATTGGTAACCGTGGAGAGCAGATTATTGAAGACTTTGCACGGACAGGTATGGTGGAAGTGGTGGCTTTATGTGATGTAGATATGGGTGCCAAACATACACAAAAGATAATGGCTAAATATCCGAAAGCAAAACAGTTTAGGGATTTCCGCCAAATGTTTGATAAGGCCGGTAACGAATTTGATGCCGTAGCAATTGCTACTCCCGACCATTCGCATTTCCCGATCAGTATGTTGGCTTTGGCATCTGGAAAGCACGTATATGTAGAGAAACCGCTGGCACGTACCTTCTATGAAGCGGAACTGTTGATGCAAGCTGCGCTTAAACGTCCGAACCTGGTTACTCAAGTAGGAAATCAGGGACATTCTGAAGCAAACTATTTTCAGTTTAAAGCCTGGATGGATGCGGGAATTATCAAAGACGTTACTGCTATCACTGCCCACATGAATAACCCACGTCGTTGGCATAAGTGGGACACTAATATCTATAAGCTTCCTTCGGGACAGCAACTGCCGAAAGATCTGGACTGGGACACTTGGCTCGGAGTTACTCCTTATCACGAGTATAATAAAGATTATCATTTGGGACAATGGCGTTGTTGGTATGATTTTGGTATGGGTGCATTGGGCGACTGGGGAGCACATATCCTTGATACGGCTCACGAATTTCTGGAACTGGGATTGCCATACGAAGTCACTATGCAATACGCAAAAGGGCATAATGATTATTTCTTCCCATATTCTTCCACGATTCTCTTCCGTTTTCCGCAACGTAAAGGAATGCCACCGGTAGATATTACCTGGTATGATGGTCTGGATAATCTTCCTCCTATTCCTGCCGGTTATGGAGTTTCGGGACTAGATCCGAACATCCCGGTAACTAATCAGGGAGATACTCCGAAATCTAAGTTGAATCCCGGAAAGATCATTTATACTAAGGATTTGATCTTCAAGGGTGGTAGTCATGGAAGCACTTTGTCTATTATTCCGGAGGAGAAAGCAAAAGAGATGGCAGACAAGTTGCCGAAAGTTCCTAAAAGTCCTTCCAATCACTTCGAAAACTTCTTGTTGGCATGTAACGGTATTGAAAAGACGCGTTCTCCGTTCGAAATCAATGGTGTGTTGAGTCAGGTATTCTCACTGGGTGTGATGGCTCAACGACTTAATACACAGTTGTTCTTTGATCCTCGTACGAAGCAAATTACAAATAATGAGTTTGCTAATGCAATGTTGGCGGGACTTCCGCCGCGTAAAGGCTGGGATGAATTTTATAAATTATAAATAGAAAATGGCTTTTTCCATCCCTTTTTCGAATGTAAGGGGATGGGGAAAGACTAATCAATGATTATGAAGAAGAATATCGTATTAACTTTACTTTTATTCTGCGCCGCTTCTTTAGGTGCACAGAATTGGGAGCCTCTTTTCAATGGAAAAAACCTGAAAGGATGGAAGAAATTGAATGGCAAAGCCGAGTATAAAATTGTAGATGGTGCCATTGTCGGTGTATCTAAGATGGGAACACCCAATACTTTTTTAGCAACGACAAAGAATTATGGTGACTTTATCCTTGAGTTTGATTTTAAGGTAGATGATGGTTTAAATTCCGGGGTACAGCTTCGCAGTGAAAGCAAGAAAGATTATAAGAAAGGTCGTGTACACGGTTATCAGTTTGAGATCGATCCTTCCAAACGCGCTTGGTCAGGTGGTATCTATGATGAGGCACGTAGAAACTGGCTTTATCCTTTGACGCTGAATCCGTCGGCAAAAACCGCTTTTAAGAATAACGCATGGAATAAAGCCCGTATTGAGGCTGTAGGTAACTCAATTCGTACTTGGATAAACGGAGTACCTTGTGCTAATATCTGGGATGATATGACTCCTGTGGGCTTCATTGCTTTGCAAGTGCACGCCATTGGAAATGCGGCAGATGAAGGTAAAACAGTTAGTTGGAAAGATATCCGCATTTGTACGACGGACGTAGAACGCTATCAGACACCGGAAGCGCAAGCTGCACCGGAAGTGAACCTGATTGCCAATACGATTTCTCCGAACGAAGCAAAAGAAGGATGGACTCTATTATGGGATGGCAAGACTACTGATGGATGGAGAGGAGCTAAACTTTCTACTTTCCCCGCAAAAGGCTGGAAGATAGAAGATGGTATTCTGAAAGTAATGAAGAGTGGTGGTGCTGAATCAGCTAATGGCGGTGATATTGTGACTACCCGTAAATACAAGAACTTTATTCTGAAAGTAGATTTTAAGATTACTGAAGGTGCAAATAGCGGAATTAAATATTTCGTAAACCCGGATATGAATAAAGGTGCAGGTTCTGCTATCGGTTGTGAATTCCAGATTCTTGATGATGACAAACATCCTGATGCAAAACTGGGTGTGAAAGGTAATAGAAAGCTAGGGTCGTTGTATGATTTGATTCCGGCTCCTAAGAATAAACCTTTCAACAAGAAAGAATTTAATACAGCTACCATTATCGTAAAAGGTAACCATGTAGAACATTGGTTGAACGGCGTTAAATTGATTGAATATGATCGTAACAATGATATGTGGAATGCATTGGTAGCATACAGTAAATATAAAAACTGGCCTAATTTCGGAAATCCGGAGGAAGGAAATATACTTCTTCAGGACCACGGAGACGAAGTATGGTTCAAAAATGTGAAGATTAAAGAACTGAAATAAGGCGTATTCCATGTTATTGTGGGAGATACGTCAAAATTCCTTATGATTTTTACTCAGGCATGGATTACGCGGATTACGCGGTTGCTATTTCATTGGAACAACCGTAAAATCCGTGTAATCTGTGCCTAATTTGTCCTACTATACGATGCAAGTCCCTATTCAACATATGTATAAACCATCCCATGAAGGTAATGGACTGCTTTATGCCTGGTTTCTTTCCATGCATACACGGGTGGATATTATCCTGTATAGCCAGAAAACGGAAAGAGAATTGTTGCTTGTGGTTAATCGTATTTATGATGCATTGTGCCGGTTGGAAAAGATGGCGAACTTTTATGATCCGGCCAGCGAATTGTCTTTTGTCAACCGAACTGCTCCGACTTCACCAGTTGTTCTTAGCGAAGAACTCTATTCAATGATTGATTTATGCCTGAAATATAACGGGAAGACTCTGGGGTGTTTTGATATTACAGTCCATTCGGAAAATTACAATCAGAACACGATACAATCGGTTCATTTATCAGTCGAAGATCATAGCATCTATTTCTCACAACCGGGAGTTACTGTCAACTTATCCGGCTTTCTTAAAGGGTATGCTTTGGATACAATTAAAAGCATACTGAATGAGTTTTTGATAGAGAATGCATTGATAAATATAGGAAACAGTTCCGTCCTTGCTTTAGGTAATCATCCGGTAGGATCGGGATGGAAAGTCAATAATATACTTCTTCATAATGAGTGTCTTACAACCTCCGGTAATGACTCTCCTGAACGTCGGCATATTGTTTCTCCTCGAAACGGGAAATTGGTGGAAGGCGTTCAACAGATAGCTGTGGTTACACCCGATGGAGCGATAGGAGAAATATTGTCTACCGCTTTGTTTGCTGCTGACGGCGAACAGCGTAGAGCTTTGATGGGTATATATGCACAATGTCGTGTATATATATATCCACCGTGCTGAATATATATACTCACCGTGCTGGTCATATATATCCACCATACTATATTGGTCATATATATCCAATGATACTATCTAACTATATCTGACGCCCCTTTTGAACATATTCTGCTATTTATAGGTCGGTTTCTTTTATTCGTTTTATTGCTTTTTGCCTTACTTTGCGTTATCAATAGTCAATCTAATGTATATATGAAAAATAAAATTTTATTGCTGGGCTTATTTTGTTGTAGCCTGATTTCGGCAAAAGCACAAGTTTTACTCGACAAAGGAACCGGAAAGAATAGTTTTCCTATTGTTTCTTCATCAACGAATGCAGTTATCTGTTTTGATGGAAAAGATGCAACTGTAGTACGTAAAAGCGCTTCTCTTTTTGTGGATGATGTTCGTCGTGTGACGGGACAAGAGTTGAGAATAGATGAAAGCAAGCCCGGGAGAGTATCTGCGCGGTATGTGATTATTGCCGGTACTATAGGAAAAAGCGAGTGGATTGACGCTTTGGCATCGAGACACAAAATAGATACAGCTGCCATTGCCGGAAGTTGGGAGCGTTATATGATAGAAGTGGTCAATAATCCTGTTCCGGGCATAAAGAAAGCAATTGTCGTAGCTGGAAGTGACAGGCGTGGTACTGCTTACGGACTTCTTTCCATATCAAAAGCAATAGGAGTATCTCCTTGGTACTGGTGGGCGGATGCTCCAATCAAACAGCAAAAACAAGTTAGTGTAAAAGTTGATAAGTTCATTTCTAAAACACCGTCTGTCAAGTTCAGAGGGATATTTATCAATGATGAGGATTGGGGACTTTATCGTTGGTCAAAACGCAATTTTGAAAAAGAACGTGGAAACTTCGGACCGAGAACGTATGCAAAGGTGTGTGAACTGCTGTTGCGTCTTCAGGCTAATTATCTTTGTCCGGCTATGCATGACGCATCCATGGCATTCCACCGTATTCCTGAAAATCGCCTGGTAGCGGATAGCTTTGCTATTGTCATGGGATCCTCTCATTGTGAACCGTTATTGTTTAATACGGCAAGTGAGTGGAAGCGTGATAAAATGGGTGAATGGGACTATATCAATAATAAGGATGGAGTCAACAAAGTGTTGAAATCACGTGTAGATGAATGTGCTCCGTTTGAAAATGTATATACCTTGGCTTTGCGTGGATTGCATGACCGGGCAATGAATGCAAGCAATAATATGAGCGATAGAAAGGAAATGCTTCAGGAAGCTTTGATGGCACAAAGGCAAATGTTGGTGGATGCAATCGGCAAGCGTGCGGAAGATATTCCTCAAGCCTTTACTCCTTATAAGGAAGTGCTGGATGTATACGATCAGGGATTGGAACTTCCGGATGATGTGACTATTATCTGGCCGGATGATAATTATGGATATATGAAACGTTTGAGCAGTCCGAAAGAACAGAAACGTTCCGGACGTTCGGGAGTATATTATCATTCTTCTTATCTGGGTAAACCTCACGATCATCTTTGGATGAACACAACTTCACCCACATTAATGTATGAAGAACTCCGTAAAGCTTATGACATGACAGCTGATCGTATCTGGCTGCTCAATGCCGGAGACATCAAATCATGTGAATTTGCTGTTGATTATTTCCTGACGATGGCTTTCGATATTGATTCATTCAGTTTTGAAAGAGCGGCAAACTATCGTACCGAATGGTTGTGTGGCATGTTGGGAGATGACTATCGGGTTGAATATCAGGATGTGATAAACTCTTTCTATAAATTGGCATTTGCGCGTAAGCCGGAGTTTATGGGATGGGGTTATCAGTGGGCTACCGATAAACACGGAAGAGAACGGAATACAGATACTGATTTTTCGCTTGCCAATTATCGTGAAGTGGATACTCGTCTGGCTGAATATCAACGGATAGGGAATATGGTAGAGAAAATCCTGAAAGCTTTGCCTGAAGATAAAAAAGCATGCTATTATCAATCATTATACTATCCGGTGAAAGGATGTGAACTATTGAACCGTATGATTCTCAACGGACAGAGAAATCGTTGGTATTCTGTTCAACAGAGAGCGACTACTGCTGAATTGGAAAAAATGACTAAGGCTTGTTATGATAGTCTGGAAGTAATCACAAAAGGATATAACTCATTACTTGGAGGTAAATGGGATCATGTAATGACCATGAAACAGGGATTTGCCGCAGCCTACTTTGAACTCCCGGCTCTGCGGAAGGTTAATCTGGCACCTACAGCCTCTTTAGGTATATTGGCAGAAGGAGAAGACATTTTGAAGGGGCAGAAGAGTTTCCATTCACTACCATCTTTCAACACATACTTCCGCCAATCCTATTACGTAGATGTTTTCAATAAAGGAGCGACTCCTTTGAAATGGAAAGCATCGGTTTCAGATAACTGGATTCTGTTAAGTCAGAAAGCCGGAGAAACTGCCACGGAAAGTCGTATCGAAGTCTCAATCGACTGGGCTAAGGTCCCGACTGGTGAGAAAGTATTCGGAACATTGGAAATCGCATCTGGTAGTGGTGAGAAGGAGAATGTCTATATTTCTGTTTTCAACCCTTCCTCTCCTTCATTAGCCGAAATGGACTCTTTATTTGTAGAACACAATGGATATGTTTCTATTGATGCTGCCGGTTTCCACCGGAAAGTAGAGAACAAAGCTATTCAAATGAGAACGATTCCTAATTTGGGAATAGAAAATACAGCTATTCAGCTAGGTGATCCGACAGCCGCTCCACAGCGGACTGCTGGTCGCAGTACGCCTCGCCTGGAATATGATTTCTATACATTCGAACAAGGTTCAGTTGATGTTTATACGTATGTACTACCTGCATTTACTCTAAGTAAGGATCGTGGATATGCCGGACATGAAGCAACGAATGTGGAAACGAAATATGGCGTATGCATTGATGAAGGTCCTGTAATGAACCCTTCCACTTCTTCTTTTGAGTACGCACAAATCTGGTACGAAAGTGTGTTGAAGAACTGTAGAATAAACAAAACCACTTTGCATATCGACAAACCGGGTAAACACACTGTGAAAATTATATGTGGCGATGCCGGAACTGTCCTGCAAAAGATTGTTTTGGATTTCGGAGGAATGAAGCGTTCTTATTTAGGACCGCAACCGACGAGACAGGGGAAATAGTAAGCTGAATGAAATATAGTACAGCTATGAAAAACACTTTTTTTATGTTATTTTTCTCCATGGCTATTTCATTTATAGCGTGTGGGGGCGGTGGGGAGAATGATGAGAATTTACCTACCGATAACGGGAATACGGAGAAACCAAAGGACGACGAATCCCAAGAACCTGTGCTCTGTAGCATCACATCTATAGGGGAATTGAATCAGGGGACTCCTATTATAAATTCTCATACAGATGTTACGAAACGTTCTTCATTGATGATGAATTATCGGATGTTTGTGACTATGGAATCTTCTTATCCTCGCTATCCTCGTATAAAAAAGATGAAGAATGGCGACTATATTTTGTTCTATCACAATGGCAGTGCTAATAATAATATTGGTCGGCGTTGTGTTTATGCACTTAGTAAGGATCTGAAAACGTGGATCAATAAAGGAGAGATATTTAACAGTTATGACATTATTGATAGCAAAGGCAATAAGAATATACATTGCTATGCTAATTGCGATGGACTGGTGCTTTCTAATGGAGATATATTGGCTGTTGCATCTTGCAGGGCTAATTCCGGTTATCGCGATTTACCGGAAGATGCAGGAATTGAATTAAGGCGTAGTACGGATAATGGTGTCACTTGGAGTGAACCAGTCAAGATATATCAGGGGGTTAATTGGGAACCTTTCTTGTTGGAGTTGCCTACAGGTGAATTACACTGTTACTTTACAGATAGCAGTCGTACTGGTTTGGAAGGACATGGCACGGATACAGGTACAGCAATGGTTGTTTCTACTGATGGAGGAAAGACATGGAGACCGGACTTTAGCTCTTCTCCTTATTATGTATTGCGAATGAGATGGGAGAAAAATGGAATTGTCGGCTATAATCATCAGATGCCTTCTGTTGTGAGACTCAATGATAATAAAGGATTGGCTGCAGCTGTGGAAACCAATAATTCAGGATATCATATTTCGCTTTGTTATGCAGATAAAGACGAATGGGAATATTTGGCTGCCGATCAGGAAGGGCCTGCCGATAGTAATAATTGTGTTTTCTCCGGTATGGGACCATATTTGGGACAGTTCCCTTCGGGAGAAACCGTCCTTTCGTATGAATCGTCAAGTAAATATACTCTTAAAATAGGAGATGCCACTGCTCGTAATTTCGGTAGCGCTTATCAACCTTTTTCTGGTGGTTATTGGGGATCATTCTGTATTATTGATTCACATACTCTGGTTGGAACTAATGTTAAAGCGAAAGAAGGACCGGTTCAGATGGCACAGTTTGTACTTAATCATCGTATTGATGCCGTGAAAAGAAAAGTAACGATAGATGGTAACAATAAAGAGTGGGCAAATACAGATCATGCACTCTTTGTGGGCAGTAAGTCACAAGCACAAGGAACGTTACGTTGTTCGTATGATGATGATAATATTTATTTCCTGTTAGAAGTACTTGATCGAAACTTGCTAGTCTCTGATTACGCTTCCTTATACATATCTCCTGTGAGTAATAATAAGCTGTCAAAAGGTGCTTGTTGTATACAAGTAACAATGAATGGACTGAAAAATTGTGAAATATATGATGCATCATGGAAAGAAGCGCAATTAGATGCCCAGGTCAAAACTTATGTCTGCGATGAAACAAACGAGAGGCGTATTGATAATTATGGATATATTGCTGAAATTGCTATTCCACGTTCTGAATTAACTATAACTTCCGGGCAGGTACTTGTCAATTTTTCTGTTACAAAACGGAATTCGGTAGACGCTATTTGTGATGTTGCGTCTACAAGTACGGCCCGTTGGATACCGGTGACTGGGTTATGATTTGGAGAATTTAATATTGAATAATTAATTATATAGAACACCACAATTATGAAAAGGAATTATTTGATTTATGCCTTATTGATGGCCGTTTTTTTGAGTTCAAACGTGATTTCTGCTCAAAATTATTTTGGAGATTTTCCAGTGAAGGCAGATCCAAAGACTGTTGGAAATAAATTAAGCAGACGCTTAATGGAAACTAAACATCAACTGTATTTTGATAGAGGAATACATTATGCAGAGGTGTGTACATGGTACGGAGCTCTCCGTTTTGCAGAATTAACAAATAATAAAGAATTGATGAAACTATTGAGAAATCGTTTCGAATTATTGTTTCATCTGGAAAAAGAACTTCTACCTCCGCCGATTCACGTAGACCAAAATATGTTTGGTTGCTTACCTCTGAGATTTTATAATATAACGAAAGACAAACGTTATTTGGACCTTGGACTACCCTATGCTGACACTCAATGGGAACTTCCTGCTAATGCGAATGAAGAGGAGCGTAAATGGGATAAGAAGGGATATTCTTGGCAAACTCGTCTTTGGATTGATGATATGTATATGATTACTATTGTGCAATCTGAGGCTTATAAAGCTACTGGTGATCCTAAGTACATAAATAGGGCTGCCAAAGAAATGGTTCTGTATTTGGACGAATTGCAACATCCCAACGGTCTTTTCTATCATGCACCGGATGTACCTTATTATTGGGGACGTGGTGATGGTTGGATGGCTGTCGGTATGACGGAGTTGCTTTATAGCTTACCGGAAAAGGATCCTAATCGTGCGCGTATCATGAAAGGTTACTTGTTGATGATGGATAACTTGAAGAAATACGTGAACAAGGACGGTCTTTGGAATCAACTGATTACCGAACCGGACTTTTGGACAGAGACATCTGGCTCGGCAATGTTTGCCTATGCCATGATTGTGGGTGTCAACAACGGCTGGCTGAATAAAGAGGAATATGCTCCAGTGGCACGCCGTGCTTGGCTTGGCTTATGTAATTATATTAATGACAAGAATGATCTTACTGAGGTTTGTGTTGGAACCGGAAAGAAGAACAGTAAACAATATTATATGGATCGTCCCCGCATCGCCGGTGATTATCATGGACAGGCACCGATAATATGGTGTGCTTATGCATTATTGAATAAATAAAACAATAAAAGACCGGATACAGATCTAGGAGTTTTTTTATTCATAGTGTATTGTTGCTTTTAACATAACATATATTTATTTTTGAAGGGTCTGAAATTATAATGCTTGAATATGAAAAGAGAATTTTGTATTTTTATTGTACTTTTTTTAGTGTTTCATATACATGCTCAATTAGTATACCACGATGCTTCGAATTTTCCACTATTAGGAAGGGCGACAGAGAGTGCTGGGGCACGATATGAAAGGTTCCCGGATTCATTAAAGAATATTTCTCGTGCTCCATTATGGAATTTAAGCCGTAACTCTGCGGGAATGGCAATACGTTTCCGTAGTAATTCCACTACGATAGCAGCTAAATGGGTGGCTCTTTTTAATACCCACATGAATCATATGACTGATACTGGTGCAAAAGGTTTGGATCTTTACTGTCTTCAGAAGAATGGTGAATGGCGTTTTGTCAATAGTGCCCGTCCGAAAGGAAAAACAAATCAGGTTACCATTATAAAAAATATGCATCCTGAAGAAAGAGAATACATGCTTTATTTGCCATTGTATGATGGTCTTATTTCTCTGTCTATCGGAGTTGATTCTTTGGCTACTATTAGTCAGCCGTTAGTGGATTATCCAATTCGTAAGAATCCTGTTGTTTTTTATGGAACCAGCATTCTTCAAGGAGGTTGTGCTTCACGTCCAGGAATGGCACATACCAATATTATATCGAGAAGATTGAACCGTGAATGTATCAATTTAGGATTCAGTGGAAATGCATTTCTAGATTTGGAAGTAGCTAAAGTAATAGCTGAAGTAGAAGCTAGTGTTTTCGTTTTGGACTTTGTGCCTAATGCTTCTGTTGCAAAGATGAAAGAACGGATGGAAACATTCTATCGTATCATTCGTGGTAAACATCCGGATACACCAATTATTTTTATAGAGGATCCTATTTTTCCTCATACATTTTATGATGAAAGAGTTGCTAAAGAAGTACGACGAAAGAATGATACGTTGAAAGAGATATTCAATCATTTAAAGAAAAGAAATGAGAAAAATATCATTCTTATTTCATCAAAGAATATGCTGGGAGAGGATGGAGAGGCTACTGTAGATGGTATTCATTTTACAGACTTAGGTATGATGAGATATGCTGATTTAGTTTGTCCGGTTATAAAGAAGGCAATTAGATAAAAATGGCTTGCTGTTAGCTTAGGATATAGTTATTATCTTAGAATAGTGGATTGTTGAAGAAGAAATTATCCAATAAAAGAAAGATATTGTTCAGATAAATACTAATAAATGCTCTTCTGTGTTATCTTTGAATACTTTAGATTAGTTTGGGACTAATTTTTCATTTATTGACCTATATTTAATATCTTAAATACTCCTGATTCTCTACTTTTGTATCACACAATAGGGGCACTAGTACCTTTTATAAAGATAATGATCATTATTATATAATACGAAATTTAGTTTTTAGATACAGTTAAAAAGATAGTTCAAAGGATAACGTTTTTATAGTATAAAACACAGGGTATTACTTAAATCTATATGTAATGAATTACAATTCAATTAAAAAAAATATTCGAGAAATTGGGCTAATGTTTCTTAGTGCAGGGCTTTTGCTTTTTTTGTCATGTGGCTCTGATGATACTAAGGATGTTTCTGGTGAAGATGGGGATGTCAATTCGAACCAGTATTTACAAGTACAGCCTAATGGACTAAATGTAATTAAAGTTTCCAGTAGTGATGTGGCACAAGTTGTGTACCCTTTCTCTGTAGAATTGAAGGGGGGCAGTGCGAGTGTCGCTCTTACTGCACAGTTGGAAGCGTGGAATGAAAAAGATCTGGAGGCATATAATAAAGAGGAAGAAACAGCTTATAAATTGTTGCCTTCTTCATTATATTCGATAAGTGCGCCACAGATTACTCTCGAACAAGGCATTACTTCAAAGAAAGTAGAGGTGAAATTTGCTCCGGATAAAGTATTCACTGAGTTTAAAAAAAATGGAGCGGAATATGTTATTGCATTGAGACTTACTTCATCTGTTGCCAAGGTCCGTAAAAGTCAAAGCGATTTTCTTTTGCATATATCGTTTGATTATCCAACGGTTAGTTTGCTTATGCCATCACAGGAAATTAGTGTTAGTAAAATGTCAATGCCGGTTTCGGTGGATGCTATTTTTAATTGTAGGGCAGACGGAGAAATAAAAACTAATCCTTGGAACTTTACATGCACATTAGCAGTGCCTTCTAATGCGGAGGAATTGGTTGCTAAGTATAATGAGGATTATAAGACTTCTTATCGTCTTCTTCCTTCGGCTAACTATGATTTAGGAGAAGGGATATCTTTTAAAGCTGGAGAGAATGAAGCTACTGGAAGAATTACAGTGAAGCGTGAAGGTATGGAAGCTGTAAAATATTTGTTACCTGTACAGCTAAGGGAGGCTTCTCATGAAAGCGTTGCTCTTCATAATGAAATTTGTTATTTCAAAATAGGTATGACTTATACAAATCCGATAATAACTTTTTCTAGTGCAGCCGATCCTACGGTTATTCGTACTGATGAGGGTTTTTATTTGTATGCAACTCAAACTAACTCCTATTGGATTCCTATTTATTTCTCTAAAGACTTGGTTAATTGGGAATTTAAAAGAAGTGCTTTCAGAAAAGCAACTAGACCTACCGAAGATGTACTTCCGGATGGAGGTGCATTCTGGGCTCCAGAAATTCGTCATATTAATGGAAAGTATGTGCTTTATTTCTCATGGGCAAAATGGGGAGACGGGAGTAAGAGTTATACGGCGGTTGCTACCTCAGATAGTCCGGTCGGTGATTTCTTAAATGCTAAACCGTTGCTGATAACAGATGATTTCGGTTCCAATTGTATAGACCAGTTCTATTATGAAGAAGATGGCAAGAAGTATATGTTTGTCGGAAGCTTCAATGGTATTTATGTGACGGAACTTACGGATGATGGTCTTTCTGTGAAACGGGGAGCAGATGGTAAGCCTGTGCTGAAGAAACAGGTTTGCGGCAGGGCATTTGAAGGCACCAATATTTATAAGAAAGGTAAGTACTACTATTTGTTTGCATCGATTAATAACTGTTGTGATGGAATAGATAGTAGATATAAAGTGGTAGTAGGTCGTTCGGAGAAGCTTCTTGGTCCGTATGTAGATAGAAAAGGAAAAGATATGCTAGACAATTCTTGGACGCTGGTGTTGGAAGGTGACGGTGAGACGTTCTTTGGTCCTGGTCATAATTCCATTATAATTCCGGACGATGCAGGAACGGACTGGATGATATATCATAGTTATGTAAAAGAGAATGGTGCGGTTGGAGGACGTCTGGGTATGCTCGACCGTATTGTGTGGTCGGCAGATGGCTGGCCGACCATTAAAAAATGTGTGCCTTCAAAGGGAGATTTACTGCCGGTATTTAATAACTGATATGTGTGAAACTATAGATAATATATAGACTTCTAAGTAAAACTAAAATTTAATGTATGAAAAAGAAAAGTGATTGGAGAACTCGGTTTATCCGATTATGTGCAGTGGTATTGCCATTGATCGTACTTTGCTTTACTGCTTGTAAGGATGAAGACAATGAAGAAAATCTTCCTTTCGATCCTACTAAGCCAGTGGTAATTACAGATTTTTCCCCAAAATCGGGTGGTATTGGTAACAATATTATATTGTATGGAGAAAACTTTGGGAATGATCCCCAAAAATTGAAAGTGATAGTTGGTGGTAAAGAGGCTAATATCATTTCAGTTAAGAACAATATATTGTATTGTGTAGTACCACGTATGGCTACTGAAGGTGATGTGGAAATTAGTGTGTATGATGACAATGGTGAAGAAGTGGCTTTTGCTGAAGCTGAAGAGAAGTTTACTTATGTGAAACAGTGGTTAGTTTCTACACTAGCTGGTCAACGTTTTGAGAACGAGAAAGATGCTGTCCAAGGTGAAGGTGCGTTCGATGCATGCGGATGTATAAAAGGGGCTACATGGTTTTCGTTTGATCCGCGCTCAAATTTCGACCATTTATATTTGACTTGCTATAAGGCTGGTGCTATTCGTTTGATTGATTTGGAAGAAAAAACGGTGACTATGCTTCCTCATTTAGCAAAGACAACGGATAGACCTGCACTTATTAACTGGACGACAGATGAAAATCAGGACATGATTGTTTCTTGTGATTTGGAGAAAGATGGAAATATACATGTGTTGAAAACTCGTGTATCAGAGTTTAAGTCGGAAGTGAAATTAGGTCAAAAACATAAAGGTGTTACTGGTGCATTTGTTCATCCGAATACAGGTAAACTTTATTATACGATTTATCCGGATCAAGAAATTTATGAATATAATCTGGAAGATAAAACAACAACGAAAATAGCCAAGCACCCGCGGGTAAAGGAAACATTGCGTATGGTAGTTCATCCAACTGGTAAATATGCTTATTTGCTTCGTCAATATAATGAAAGAGGAAATGGGTATATCTCACGTATGGACTATAATTCTGCTGGACAGTTTACAACTCCCTATATTGTGGCAGGAAGTGCTAGTGGAAGCGGGTATCGTGATGGAGTAGGTAGTAAGGTTCAAATGAATGGTCCGACACAGGGAGTTTTTGTCAAGAATCCGGAATATTCAGGTGAAGAAGATGAGTATGATTTTTATTTTTGTGATGAACGCAATCATTGCATTCGTATTCTGACTCCTACAGGAAGAGTGGTAACATTTGCCGGGCGTGGAAATGACTCAAGTGATCCTGGCTTTGCAAACGGTGCCCTGCGTTCGGAAGCACGCTTTGCTTATCCTTGGGCGATTGCATACGATGAAAAGAGAAAATGCTTCTATGTAGGCGAAAGAGGTATGGATCGCGATGGGAAAGAGCAAGCGGTGATACGCAAAATTGCTATGGAAGAATAATAAATGATAAACACATATATTTTATGAGGAGTAAAAAATTAATTGCATGTATGTTATTGCTGCTCTTTTCCATAACCATTTGGGCGCAGGAAAGTGCAATGATAACCGGAGTGGTGACCGATGAGAATAAAGAGCCTTTGATTGGTGTGAATATTGCGATACAGAATATGCCTGGATTGGGGGTTATCACTGATATAAATGGTCGATACAAAATAAAGGCATCTGCTTATGACAGACTTGTATTCTCATATATAGGTTATGAGACCGTGGTGGTATTGGTAAAAGAACAAAAAACCATCAACGTAAGAATGAAAGAAGCAGCTAGTACGATTATTGATGAAGTCGTAATTACAGGTACGGGAGCACAAAAGAAAATTGCAGTGACTGGTGCCATTACTAATGTGGATGTAGATGCGTTGAAATCGGTTCCTTCCACTTCTGTGGTGGATGGATTGGCTGGTGTTGTTCCGGGTGTAATGGCTATGCAAACTTCCGGACGACCAGGTAGTGTGTCCGAGTTCTGGATTCGTAGTATATCCACTTTTGGTGCTAATACGGCTGCATTGGTATTGGTTGATGGATTTGAACGCGACATTGATGAAGTGAGCGTAGAAGATATTGAATCATTTACAGTGTTGAAGGATGCTTCTGCAACGGCTATTTATGGTAGTAAGGGAGCTAATGGTGTAGTCTTGATAAATACAAAGCGTGGTAAGGAAGGTAAAATTAATATTGATGCAAAGGTTGAAGGTTTCTATAGCACTTTTACAAAGGCACCAGAATTTGTAGACGGCTACACATATGCTTCTATGGCTAATGAAGCTCGTTTGACAAGAAATCAAGAGGCTTTGTATTCGCCATCAGAATTGGAACTGTTTCGTACACAACTTGATCCAGACCGCTTCCCGGATGTAGACTGGATGGATATGGTGTTACGTGACGGCGCTTGGAGCTCACGTGCTACGTTGAATATGCGTGGTGGTGGTAAAACAGCGCGTTACTTCGTTTCCGGAAGTTATCAGGATCAACAAGGTATGTATAAGACTGACAAAAGTCTTAAGGATTATAATACAAACGCACATTTCAGAAAATGGACGTACCGTATGAATGTGGATATTGATATTACGAAAACGACTCTGTTGAAGGTCGGGGTATCCGGTTCTTTGCGTAAGCAGAATGATACAGGTAGTGGTACAGATAATTTGTGGAGTGTATTGATGGGATATAATTCTATCATGATGCCGGCAGAATATTCGGATGGAAAAATTCCGGGATGGGCAGATAAGGATGATAATATGAATCCTTGGGTAATGACTACACAATCCGGATATAATGAAAGTTGGAAGAATAATATTCAAACAAGTCTTACGCTGGAACAGAAATTGGATTTTGTAACCAAAGGATTGCGCTTTGTAGGTCGATTCGGATATGATACGTATAACTCCAATTGGATTAAACGTTATAAATCTCCGGCTGCTTACAAGGCCGACCGTTATCGTCAGCCAGATGGAACATTGAATTTCACGAAAATCAGAGACGAAAAAGTGATGTCGCAATCTTCCAATTCGGAAGGAGAAAAGAGAGAGTTCTTTGAATGGGAACTGCACTATAGTCGTGCTTTCAAAACTCATCATGTTGGAGGTGTACTGAAGTATACGCAGGCTTCTAAGATTTTTACTCAAAATATAGGTACAGACTTGAAGAACGGTATTCCTTATCGTAATCAGGGAATAGCCGGACGTTTCAACTATAACTGGAATTATCGTTATTTTATTGATTTTAATTTCGGATACAACGGCTCTGAGAATTTCCACAAAGACCATCGTTTCGGATTCTTCCCGGCTATCTCCGGTGCATGGAACTTGGCTGAGGAACCATTCATGAAAAAGATTGCCGGAAAATGGTTGAATATGCTGAAAATCCGTTATTCTTATGGAAAGACTGGAAATGATGCTTTGTACGAAGGTAATAAGAGAGTACGTTTCCCTTATTTATATTCGATAGCAACCGATAATAATGTTTACCATTTTGAAGATGTTGGAACTGGAGAGAAATTGTGGAATGGAAAATATTACTCAACAGTGGCTTCTCCAGCTATTTCGTGGGAAGTTGCTACTAAACAAGATTTGGGTATTGACTTTTCTTTCTTTAATGACAAACTGACTGGAGAGATTGACTACTTTAAAGAACGTCGTGACGGTATCTATATGACTCGTTCTTATATTCCTTATGAAGTGGGAATTGGTAATGCTTCGAAAGCAAATGTTGGTATTGTAGAAGCAAAAGGATTTGATGGTCATTTTGCATTCAAACAGAAATTTGGTAAAGTGAATTTTACGTTACGTGGTAATATTACTTACAGTAAGAATAAGGTGATAGAAAAAGATGAAGAGAACACCATTTATGAATATAAGTTGGATCAGGGACATCGTGTTAATCAGGCAAGAGGACTTATTGCTTTGGGATTGTTCAAAGATTATGAGGAAATCAGAAATAGTCCGAAGCAAACCTTTGGTGAGGTGATGCCCGGTGACATTAAATATAAAGATATTAATGGTGATGGTATAATTGACTCGAATGACCGGGTGGCTATCGGTGCTACCACTCGTCCTAACTTGGTGTATGGATTTGGTTTTTCGGCCAAGTGGAAAGGGTTGGATTTCAATGCTCATTTCCAAGGAGCAGGTAAGTCGTCTTTCTTTGTCAAAGGTACAACTGTCTTTATGTTCCAAGGTGGTGACGGTTGGGGAAATGTCTTGAAGGAAATGGCAGAAAGCAACCGTTGGATTCTTGGTGAGAATGAAGATCCGAATGCGGAATTCCCCCGTTTGACCTATGGTGATAATGAGAATAACTATCAACAATCTAGTTATTGGTTAAGAGATGGTTCTTATCTTCGTCTGAAGACATTGGATATCGGCTATACCTTCCCGAAAGCTTGGGTTAATAAGATTCATTTGAATCAAGTGCGTGTTTTCTTTATCGGAACCAACTTGCTGACATTCTCTCCGTTTAAATATTGGGATCCGGAGTTGGGAAGTGCGGACGGAAAGAAATACCCGTTAAGCAAGACGCTTTCGTTAGGCGTATCAGTTAATCTATAAACAAGAACAGAATATGAAGAAACTTATAATAAATTTAGGTTTTATATTAGGAGTGAGTACCATGGTTGTCGGATGTACCGATTATTTGGACTCAGACTACCTTTTCGAGGAACGTGTTAACATTGAAAATGTGTTTCAGAGTAAGGACTATACCAATGAATGGTTGGCAAAGGGATACGCTTATATGAATCACGATTATCTGCAACAAGTGAACAGTAAAAAGAACACTAGTTTCAATTTTGCAGATGATATGTACTACATAGATTTGAATTATGTAGATTGGAAGGGTGGAAACTATACGGAAAAAGGATTAGGTAGTGGAAACAGTTTGTATATATGGCAGGCCGCCTATCAAGCGATTCGTCACGTTTCCATTTTCATTCATAATGTGGATGGAAATAAAGAGCTTACTGAAGCTGAGATTACGGATATGAAAGGACAGGCTCATTTTTTGCGTGCATATTTCTATTGGATGCTGATTCGTTCATTCGGTCCGGTGCCCATTGTTCCGGATGAAGGGGTCGATTATACGAAAGAGTATGATGATATCGCTTATCCTCGAAATACGTATGATGAATGTGCGGATTACATTGCTGAGGAATTGGTGAAGGCGGCTACGATGTTGGACGACACACGCGACGTACAGAATATTGTTCGTCCTACACGTGGTGCGGCATTGGCACTTCGTTCGCGTGTGCTTTTGTATGCAGCAAGCCCTTTGTATAACGGACAAGCACCGTCGGAGGTGATTGATGCATTGGTTGATAAAAGCGGGCGTAAGTTGCTGTCCGATACATACGACAACCGGAAGTGGGCAAGAGCTGCAGCCGCCGCTAAGGATGTAATGAACTTGAAACGGTATAAATTGTATGTGGCTTATAAACGAGAAAGTAATGATATGGCCTACCCGACAACTATTACTCCGCCAGACGATAACGGAACTTTCCATACGGAAGATTGGCCTAATGGCTGGAAAAATATTGATCCGTTCGAATCATACCGTTCTTTGTTTGATGGAGAAGTGGGTGCGTACAATAATGACGAAGTTATATTTACTAGAGGTGTCAATCAGGGGGCTGAGAATATCAGAGTAATGGTTATCCATCAGTTACCTCGTTCACAGGGCGGTGGATATAACTGTCATGGCATGACGCAGAAGCAATGTGATGCTTATTACATGAAAGATGGTAGCGATTGTCCGGGTATGAATTCTATGTATAAAGGTATGGATGGATATACTGATCCAAGTCGTTATAATGAACAACCGCGTGTTGCAGGTGTGGTTGAAACGTCCGAACTGTCTAATTATCCTGAATTAGGTCCATTGGGAAAAGGTATTTCCAAGCAGTATGTGAACCGTGAACCTCGTTTCTATGCATCAGTAGCCTACAATGGTAGTGTATGGCATATGTTGAATGCAAGTGCGGAGGAGAAAGAAGAAACGAATGTTCCTATTTTCTACTATAGAGATGCCCAAGATGGTTACAAAGCAGGTACTAACTATTTGAGTACAGGTATCGGTATTAAGAAGTTTGTACACCCAAAAGATTTAGCTGATTCTGAAAAATCGTATGACGTGAGTCGTGTAGTGCAAAAGTATGCTCCGGACATTCGATATGCGGAAATTCTGTTGAATTATGCGGAAGCATTGAACGAAGTTGAAGGCTCTTATGAAATTCCGTCTTGGAATGGTGAGACTATGTATACTATCACACGTTCGGCAACAGCTTTGAAGGAGGGTATTCAGCCTATTCGCATTCGTGCCGGCTTGCCAGACTATGAGGTGTATGATGATGTAAAGAAGTTCCGTATTAAAGTAAAACGTGAACGTCAGATTGAACTGTTTGCGGAAGGTCATCGTTTCTTTGATATTCGTCGTTGGTGTGATGCTCCCATTGAAGAGGCTCTTCCTATTTATGGTTGTAATATCTATTTGACTTCGGAAAATCCGGATGGTTTTCATACACCGATAGAGGTCACTTCCTTGCCTACCATGTTTACTACGAAGATGTGGTTTTGGCCGATCCATCACAATATAATGAAACGGAATATGTGGATGATTCAGAATCCGGGCTGGAAAGATCCGGAATAAACCTACTAAATTTGGATAGAAAAGATGAATAATATATGTAAATTATTGATTGGCATGATGGCAGCGGTATGTTGCACTTCATGTAACAATGAGTGGGAAGATGAACAATTCAAACAGTTGGCATCTTTCAAGGCGGAGATTAATAACGAAGGGGTAACTTCTACTTATGTACGCTACAAACCGGGAGGAGTGGTGACTTATCAGCTTCCGATTTTGTTGAGTGGCTCTACTATGAATACACAGGCAAGAACTATCCATGTGGCACTTGACACAGATACGTTGAAGGCGTTGAATCATGAACGTTTTGGTGAACGTCGTAAGGAACTTTTTTATCTAGAGTTGGGAAAACAGTACTATTCCATACCGGAAACAGTAGAAATGCCTGCGGGTGAATCTGAAGCGCTGTTACCTATTGATTTCACTCTGGGAGGACAGAACAATGCTAAACCGTTGGATATGTCGGATAAATATATTCTACCATTGACTATTCAGGACGATCCGTCTTATAACTATCAGGTGAACAATCGTCTGCACTATCGGAAAGCTTTGTTGAATATTATTCCGTTCAATGATTATTCAGGTTCGTATGATGGCAGCTTGTTGAAGATATTCTTAGAGAATCAGAAGGATAACTTCATGTTAGCTACTCATAAAGCTTATGTGTATGACGAAAAGACTATTATGCTTTACATGGGGGTTCGTGATGTGAATTACTTAGATCGTAAAAAGTATAAGTTGTATGTGGAGTTTACGGATGAACCGTTGAATGAAGGAAGTGAGATGAAGAAGAAACTGAGATTATGGACAGATAACGGGGGCGAGGATGGCAATAACTTTAAAGTTGTGTTGCTGGGTGAAGGAGATGATGATAGATTTAAGGAAGCTCCTTATTATACAATTGTCGAAGAGAACGATCCTGTGAAGCCTTACTTGAAGCATATCTATATCACTTTGTCTATGGGATACTCATTTGAGGACTATACGCTTAGCCCGGGTAACCGTATGAAGTATAGAGTAGAAGGTACATTAAGTATGCAACGTGACTTGAATACGTTGATTCCGGACGAAGACCAACAAATCGAATGGAATTGATGGGTTGTTGATTGATGAATATAATAATGAGAGGCAGTGTTCAAATCTGGAATTGGGTACAGCCTCTCGTTTTTTAGAACTATAAAACAATTTATTAATGGTTTAGTCAGCTCTTTTGGGATAAGGAGCGTAATTAATTTGTTTACATATGAAAAACTACAAAATTCTAAAGAATATTTATATCTGTTTGGTTTTATTCTCAACGGTTTTAGTCGGTTGTTCAAAAAGTGATGAAACCCCGATTCCTGATGATCCCCAGCCTTCTGGCAAAGGTAAAATAACATTTAACTTGCATACTCCGGGTGCATTCCTTACCAAGGCAGTAGGTGTTGGTAACGAAAATGGTGGCACTAATGACAAAATAGCCTTTTATCAATTTAGCAAAGAAGGTAAGTATGAACAAAGGTATGTCTTAAATTATGCGGATGCTTCTGTAGGTGCAAATGGTGATACAAGGTCATATACCGTAGAATTAGCTTCTTCGACTGGAGGAGAAAAGAGGTTTATCATTGTGGAGAGTGAGAATGAGAGCAATTTCCCTAATATGAGTGCAACAAATACAATCGATGAACTACTAAATAGCAAAACTGTTGCCGAAAGTGGTAAGTTGAATCCTCCATTTGTTATGTCTAATGTCAAAACAGATGGTAAGGAGTATGTGACAGTTGCCGATGTGGAATCTTCCAACAATCAGGTTGATGTAAAACTTAAAAGACGTGTAGCTAGATTTGATTTGTTGAATGATCCAACAGAATCGGGATTAGTGATTGATAAGGTATATATTAAGAATAGATACACTCAAGGATTCATAGGTGACGTAAGTGGTAATGCAGGCAATATATCTGCTGATGTTTTGGAAATACCGGCAGCTGATTTAGCTAATGACGGAAAGAGTTTCTATCTTTATCCGACTCAGTTGACTTCAACTCTTGAGCAGAATGAAAAAACAGTAGTATGGGCTACCACTAAACTTGC
The DNA here is from genome assembly GCF_015559655.1 of Bacteroides sp. 1001136B_160425_E2. Classification (NCBI taxonomy): domain Bacteria; kingdom Pseudomonadati; phylum Bacteroidota; class Bacteroidia; order Bacteroidales; family Bacteroidaceae; genus Bacteroides; species Bacteroides sp. 1001136B_160425_E2. The sequence goes on from NZ_JADMQH010000022.1 coordinate 31,521, forward strand.
TAATACCAATACAGAAGGGCCGACTCTTTATCTGAATCTTACTGCTGATATTAATGTGGAGGCCAACTATCTCTATCAGCTTAATACGAAAAAGATAGCCGGTTCTACAGGCTTTGATATCTCAGTAGAAGAATGGAAAGACGGAACTTCAATTGATTGGGTAACGATTGAAGACGGAATCTCTGTAATGGATAACAAAGCTACTATCATTGCTGGTACAGATATTAAAGGGACTTATGTAAAAATTGCAGTTGACGCTACAATGCCATATACTATAAAGCGTGTCGTTACAGATTATAGCTCAGCAGCATTGGACGCTGCGTATGACGGAAGTTTGCCTGCATGGCTTACTATTTCTTCATCTACTAAAGATGCAGGTAGTGGTCTTTATCGTCATGAGATTGTTTACACGGTGACTGCACATCCGGCGAAAACAAGTCAGTTTGCTATCACACATCTTAACGGAGCCGTTTCAGATGAGAACTTGTTGGTAATCGGGTTTGCCGATCCGTATCCGGGCACTCCGCTTCCCTGTCTATCGTGGGGAGAGAAGCTCTATTCGCCGGTGCACTGTCGTCAGTCCACCTATCTTGTGCATAACACTGTGGATAAGGCTTATTTTTGTGGAACTGAAGGCTACACGTTTAATACTCCTATGCAAGGTAAGTCGGGTAATGAGGGGGCGAAGAATCTTTGTCCCGAGGGCTGGACGGCACTGAACAGTGCAGAGGCAAAAGATTATATTTTGTGGGTAGGAGAGCATCTCAAGTCACGGGTAATGGAGGCTGTATATACTTACTGTTGGTTTGATAAAGACGGCGAGGCAACTAATCTGCGCATATTGGGGGGATACTCCAATAAAACTGCTCCCAATGTGAAAGACTTGGCTTGTTATGGTACGTGGCCAAGTGTGGCTTGGGTGAATATCAATAAAGGGGAAACTCTCTCTATAGATGACAAGACATTCTACGATTATCATAATTGGGATGTGAAGAAGGATTACGGAATCCCCTACAGATGTATCCGTGATAAAGCAGGTTGGGAATAACTGAACGGATTCTCGAAAGGATATATATTCAATGATTAAATTTGTAAGACAATGCTAAAGAATACTTTATTTGTGATTCTTCTAATGATTTCCAGCTTATTCACGGCTTGTGCTGAAGGATATGTAAGTGATGTGCAGAAGGAGGATGACACAAAAGAAATACGTTTCAGTCTGAATATGGAGGGGGGGCTAACGATGTCCTCCACTAGGGCTTCTGTGTCTTTGGACGGAATGAAATGGAAGATATTCTGTTTTGACGATCAATATAATTATCTGTTTGACAAAACAGGAAGTATAGGGGATGCAGCAAATGAAATAAAGGTTTCTGTAACTAAAGGCGTCGTTTATCGATTTCTGTTTTTGTGCACCACAGCCGATAAATTCCCAGAGTTGACTTCTGGTAAGACTTATTGGGATTTAGAAGCGTATACTCCTCAATTGCCGTTAGCTGATCCGATGGCGATGCTTGTCAGTAGAGGTAATGAAAAAGATGGTACACTTCGTGTAGCTGCTGCGTCTGCATCGGTGCAGGTTACTCTTGCTCCGCGTGCATCTAAGATCGTTTTGCAAAAGGATCCGGATACAGCTTCGGATATTACAGTGAATTCCGTGGCTTTTGCAGATGCCGCTTCTTCTGTTCCTTATGCTCATATCGAACCTCAACATTACAGTGAATATGAGAATCTTCCGGTAGCAACCCGAAAGACCTATCAGTGTGTGCCCCAAGAGGATGTATGCTATATGCTTCCGGATATGTGCGCCGGAACCTTTGGAGTGAATGCTACGCTGCATATCACTCATCCGATTTCTGGAGAACAGGACGTACGGGTAACGGTACCGGTGGGACTTGCGTTGAATGTAGGCAGTGGAAAGACTTACTATATTGAAATGTCTGCTGATGCAAATGGAAAAGTTGCTGCTACTTGGGCAACACGTGTAGCACCCAAAACGCTGAAACTTGCTACACAAAACTTATGGGGTAAATCGACTTCCGTTGTGTTGGATTACTTCAATAGAATTGATGTGGACGTGCTTTGTGCGCAGGAATGCAGTAATCTCTCCGAATCTGATATACAAGCACAGGGGCTTTACGTTCATACTCACTCCAACAATGGGCAGGGAAAATGCAGCATTATATCACGTTATCCTTTCTCGGGGATTACACCAAACAAGTATGGTGTTTATATCGACTTGGGTGATGGCATTGTTGTGCTGGTGATGAACTGTCACGGTGCTTTCTATCCTTACGGTCCTTATCAGTTGAATGGTATCGCATATAAAGGATATGAAGGTACGGACGATGTTGACTATGTAGTAAAAGTCAATAAAGAAGCTCGTCAAGGCATGGTGGACAAACTGCTGGAGGATTTTAATTCATCTACCACTCCTTTTGTTTGTCTCTCGGGTGACTTCAATGAACCGTCATGGCTTGACTGGACGGAAGGTGCCTTGGCAGCAGGTCTTGCTTCATACGTTGTTCAGTGGCCTACCACTCGTTCTTTGTGGGAAGGCGGTATAAAAGGTGATGCCTACCGGACGATACATCCGGACCCTGTGACGCATCCGGGATTCACGTGGACGCCGCGTCCGAGCGAGAAGGACACCAAAGACCGATTAGATTTGACTCTTTATACTTTGTCTCCCAACACGGAAGTGAAACGTTGTCAGGTAATAGGAGAGAACACGGAAACGTCGGATATCGTTCTTCCTAATTGGGAACCGTTTGAAAATGTATTCGATCACCGGGGATTACGGACAGAATTTGTCTTTACGAAATGACGGAACGGTGTACCGGAATTAGTGAGTCTCCAGACTGTTAATTATTGAGGTCTCGGGTATTAATACCTGTCGTGTAAGGTATTAATATCCGAGAATTCAGCTATTAATAGCTAACATGCCAACTATTTGTAATGGATAAACCAATGATTAACTAATGTCTTTTTGTCTGTTGCTAGATAACCTTCAAATAGGCAATATATGGTAGTTTGGGACTCAAATTTCATTTATTGACTTGTTTTTAGCATGCCGGACAGGTAGAAAACACTATTTTTGTCCTCATCCGTTTTAGACTTTTAAGATTATATAAACCAATAAATTGTAACGTACGAATATGCACAACATTGCTAAAACCTTTTTCCCGATTTTATTATTACTTTTTGCTGCAGTAGTGACAGCACAGAATGGGAAGAACAATGTCGGAAATGCGCAACGCATCTGGCTTGATTCTGAAATTGGTCATCAGGGCGACTACCAGTGGAAAATGATAAAAGCTGGAGATGCAACAGATCCCGGAGAAAAGATTTCGTTATCCAATTATGCAACTACAAATTGGATGCCGGCCATCGTTCCCGGAACAGTTTTGAATTCTTTGGTGTATAACCAAAAATACCCGGAGCCTTATTATGGAATCAATAATAAGATTGAATCTAAATTGATACCGGATATTTCTGAAACCGGACGTGACTTTTACACCTATTGGTTTCGGACAGATTTTACAGTACCGCAGTCATTCAAGGGAAAGACTGTCTGGTTACAGTTGGATGGTATCAACTACCGGGCAGAAGTATGGGTGAATGGTAACTTATTGAGTACAATGAACGGTATGTTTATTCAGGACTATATTGATGTTACGGATTTTGTGAAAATCGGAGGAAAAAACGGACTGGCTATAAAGGTCTATCCGGTAGATGTTCCCGGAAGTGCGAAGCCGAAATCCTGGGGAGCAGCCGGCGAATTCCATAACGGTGGAAACGGTAACATTGGTTTGAATACTACCATGTTGATGACGGTAGGTTGGGACTTTACCTTTATGGACGGTATCCGTGACCGTAATACAGGTATATGGAAAAATATTTCCCTCTATGCTACAGGCAGAGTAGCATTACGCCATCCTTTCGTTAAATCTGAATTGCGAAAACCTGATTATGACCAGGCTCGTGAGACTGTATCGGTTGAAATTATCAATCCATCGACCAGTAACCGGGTAATCAGTTGCAAGGTGAAGGGTGAAATTGTGGGTGAAAATATCACTTTCGAAAAGACCTTCCGACTGATGCGTGGAGAAGAAAAAACAGCAACCTTCTCCCCCGAAGAATTCCCGCAACTGATTATTAACTCTCCAAAACTGTGGTGGCCTGTCAATAAAGGACCACAAAACTTATATGACCTGAAGCTGACAGTATCAGTTGATGGTAAAGAATGTGACTCCGTGAAAACAAGATTCGGTATTCGTGAAATTGTTTCAGATAGAAAAACTCCTGATAAATCACGTGTCTTTTATGTGAACGGCAAACGATTATTTATTCGTGGTACCAACTGGATACCGGAAGCAATGTTGAGAACTTCAGATGAACGTACTTATGCTGAATTGCGATACTCTCGTCAGTCAGGTGTCAACCTTTTAAGAATGTGGGGAGGCGGTATTGCAGAATCTGATTATTTCTTCCAGTTGTGTGATGAATTGGGATTGTTGGTATGGCAAGAATTCTGGATGACTGGTGATACTCGTCATCCGCATGACAAGGCTCTCTATATGAGTAACGTGGAATCTACCGTAAAACGTATTCGTAATCATCCTTCTTTAGCTTATTATGTTGCTTCTAATGAGAGTACAGAAGTTACCGGTACTCCTGAATTACTGAATAAACTAGATGGTACACGTGGCTTCCAGATGCAGTCCGAATGTGAAGGGGTGCATGATGGCAGTCCTTACAAACAGGTAAATCCGATGCAACATTATGAAAATACGGCCTCTCCCAGAGGAAGCCGTGTAGACGGATTTAATCCGGAATACGGTGCACCTACTCTTCCGACTGTGGAAATCCTTCGGGAAATGATGGATGAAAAAGATCTTTGGCCTATTAATAAAGAAGTATGGGATTATCTGGATGGAAATGGTTTCCATCTGATGAGTACTATGTATACAGACTTGGTGAATAACTACGGAAAATCATCATCCATCGATGAGTTTGCGCAGAAAGGACAACTGCTGGGAGCTATTAATTCGAAGAGTATCTGGGAAGTATGGAACTATAATAAACTGGATTATGGTGATCGTTTCTGTTCCGGTCTCCTGTTCTGGTATCATAACTGCTCTATGCCTCAAGTGGCTTCCCGTATGTGGGACTGGTCTCTGGAACCGACAGCATCCCTTTATCATACTGCCAACTCTTTAGAACCATTACATGCACAGTTTGACTATCTTAAGAATACAGTGTCTGTAGTGAATGATTATTATCGTGAATTTAAGAATTATAAAGTGATAGCACAGGTTTACGATATTAACAGCAAGAAAGTATTTGAAGAATCAGCAGTGGTTAATCTGCCTTCGGATGGAGTGGTGAATGATGCGTTGACTATTCGTTTCCCGGAAAACATATCTCAAGTTCACTTTATTAAACTGATTCTGAAAGATGAAAAGGGAAAAGATGTTTCTTCTAATTTCTATTGGCGTTCTAATGACAAATATGAAGGAAGCAAGACTTTGACCGGTCCGGCTGCTTCAGGTTTTGAAGATTTGAGTAAACTAAAACAGGCAAAAGTGAAACTTACCTATAAAGTAAGAGAAGATGATACCAATTACTTTGTAGATATTACTTTGAGAAATACTTCCGGGCAGATTGCTTTCTTTAATCAGTTGCAATTCCTGAATTCAAAAATGAGTCCGATACGTCCGTCATTCTATACAGACAATTTCTTCTCCCTGATGCCGGGTGAAAAGAAAACGGTAACCATTGAAACTGCAAAAGGAAAACTGAAAGATGGAGCTGTGTTGGCACTGAAAGGCTGGAATATAAATAAGCAGGAATATAAATTGAAGTAAAAAAGTCAGAATATGAATTGATTCTGCTTTCTTTGTTTCAGTAGATTGTGGAATCAATCATTGATATTATAGAGAAATCATTTTAATCATTAAAAAGAAGTGAGATGAAACTTAAGTTTATCATAGGTGTAGTCGGTATATTATCAGCATGTGGATTTACTAATGCACCTTCTTTAGATACTACTCAGGAAGAACAGGATAATAATTGGGTGATTGGTCCGTTCCATCGTCCGGAAGGAGTTAATCCTGTCATATCACCGCAGCCGACAGAATTTTATTGTCCTATGCGGAAACAGCAAGTGAAGTGGGAAGAAAGTGATACTTTTAATCCGGCTGCTACTACAAAAGATGGAAAAATTGTTGTACTTTACCGCGCAGAAGATAATTCGGCTCAAGGCATAGGTAAAAGAACCTCACGTGTTGGTTATGCTGAAAGTAAGGATGGGATTGAGATGAAGAGACTTGGTAGCCCTGTTCTTTTTCCTGCTGAAGATAATTTTAAAGATCAAGATTGGCCGGGGGGCTGTGAAGATCCCCGTGTGGCTATGACTGAAGACGGATTATATGTAATGCTTTATACGGCATGGAATCGAAAAAAAGCGCGTCTTGCTGTAGCTACTTCCCGAGACCTGAAAAATTGGACAAAGCATGGGCTTGCTTTTGATAAGGCATATAACGGTCGATTTAATGATCTTTTCTGCAAGTCGGGTTCTATTCTAACAAAGTTGAAAGGAAATCAATTGGTCATCGATAAAGTTGACGGTAAGTATTTGATGTATTGGGGAGAATATGCGGTATATGCTGCTACTTCTGATAACTTGATTGACTGGTATCCGGTTTTGGATGAGAAGAATGAGCTAATGAAAATTATACAACCTCGTAAAGGACATTTTGATAGTTTGCTGACAGAATGTGGTCCTCCGGCTGTTCGTACCAAACATGGTATTGTTCTTATGTATAATGGTAAGAATAGTGGTAAAACAGGAGATGCTGACTATCCGGCCAATGCTTATTGTGCCGGACAGCTGTTATTGGATGGTGATGATCCTTATAAAGTATTGGATCGTTTGGATAAGCCTTTTTTTGCTCCCGAGGCTTCTTTTGAGAAGAGTGGACAATACAAAGATGGAACAGTATTTATTGAGGGGCTTGCATATCACAAAAGGAAATTATACCTCTATTACGGTTGTGCGGATTCTCGGGTAGCAGTTGCTGTATGTGATGATGTAAAGAAGTTGAAGATTAAATAGTAGATTATAAAACAATGAGAATAAAGCTGAATGCATATATTGCTTGTGTTGCTATTTTTCTGTGTGCCTCTACAGAATGTATTTATTCACAAAAGTTGAAATGGAATTTTGGTTTATCACGTAAGCAAAGTTCCGAAGTGATACCTCATTCAAAACATTCGTTTCAGACAGCTAACCTTAAAAAGAAGGCGATAGAACCTGGAGAATTGAGTCCACTTTCTGATTGGGAATATCAACTTTCCAAAGGGTGGGAAATGATAGAAGGATATAAAGCCAGAGCAGCTGGAAAATCTGTATTTGCGCAAGATTTAGATACAAGCGAATGGTATTCGGCAACAGTTCCAGGTACAGTATTAACGACATTGGTGGATCAGGGTGTATACCCTGATCCTTATTGGGGACTTAATAATTTATTGATTCCCGATACGCTTTGTCGGATGGATTGGTGGTATCGAAATTCTTTTAGTATTCCTCGTAATAACAAGGGAGAGAAAGTGAAGTTGATTTTGAATGGAATCAATTATAAAGCGGAAGTATGGTTTAATCATCAGTTATTAGGAACAATGACTGGTGCTTTTGAGAGAGGTATTTTTGATATAACTCCTTGGGTGGATTATGAAAAGAAGAACCTGTTGGCTATCCGTATTCTTCCGCCTAACAATCCAGGTATTCCTCACGAAGCAAATAAGAAAGAAGGAATTGGTCCCAATGGTGGGGCATTGTGTTTAGACGGTCCTACTTTTATCTCTTCGGAGGGTTGGGATTGGATTCCCGGTATACGCGACCGAAATATGGGTATTTGGCAGGATGTCAGAGTCAAATTTGGCAATGAGCTGGAAATTGTTGATACGCATGTGATTACAGATCTGCCTTTGCCTGATACTACATCTGTCAATTTTATCGTTCAGACGGAGATTTATAATTCTTCTAAAACGACTTGTACTGCCAATTTACATTTTAATATAGGAAATGTGTCTGCTGTTTATCCGGTTTCTTTGAATGCAAATGAAAAAAGGATGATTAAGCTGACTTCTGATGAGTGTAAAGAACTGCAAATGAAGAATCCACGTCTTTGGTGGCCGAATGGGTATGGAGAACAGTATTTATATGATGCATCTTTAAGTCTGATTTCGTCAGGCAAGGACACACTTGATGTAAAGAAAATGCGTATTGGTATTCGTGAGTTGGAATATGAATTGTCTGCATACGAGGATAATTCTCCTGTGGTGCGGTTGAGCTATAATCCGACTGCTGCTTTGCAGGATGGAAAACCCGTTTTTGATGCTGTGAAACGTAAAAAAACGGATAGTAAGGTTCGCTATACGAATTATGATGGAGAGTTTGTCCCCAATTTATTGAAACCGGTTTCTTCACAAGGTATAGAGTTAATAAAGGATTCGTTGATGAAAGAATATATGGTTATAAAGGTGAATGGACAACGAATCTATTGCAAAGGAGGTAACTGGGGAATGGATGATGGCATGAAGCGAGTTTCCCGGGAGAGATTGGAACCTGCCTTGAAGTTGCATAAGAATATGAATTACAATATGATTCGTAATTGGACGGGTGAAAGTACTGAAGAAGTATTCTATGAGCTTTGTGATGAATACGGAATGTTAGTGATGAATGATTTTTGGATTTCAACAGACGGGTTTAATCTCAATCCGCTGGATAACTGCCTGTTCGTTAGAAATGTGACTGAAACAGTACGTCGTTTCCGCAATCATCCCTCTATTGCTTTATGGTGTGCGCGTAATGAAGGATTTGCGCCCAATGAACTTGAGTATACGTTAGCTGCTACTTTAGCTAAAGAGGACGGCAGCAGGCATTATACAGGAAATTCCCGTTCATTGAATAGTTCAGGAAGCGGACCTTGGCGTTATCAGTTTGATGCAGGCTGGTACTACCGTTCTTTAGCCGGAGGATTCCGTTCGGAAGTGGGTACTCCTTCTCTGCCTACGGCTGAAACTGTTCGTGAGTTTATGGCGGAAGAGGATACATGGCCCATTAGTGATGTTTGGTATTATCATGACTGGCATAATCATAGATATGGTAGTAAGACTTTTAGTGAACTTTATAAGGAAGGGATGGATCGTAAACTAGGACCTTCTGATAACTTGGATGATTTCTGTCGAAAAGCACAATTGATTAATTACGAAAGCCATCGGGCTATTTTTGAAGCATGGAATAGTAAGATGTGGAATGATGCTTCTGGAGTGTTGTTGTGGATGAGTCATCCTGCATGGCCCAGTATGGTTTGGCAGAATTACAGTTCAAATGGTGAAACTGCCGGTGCCTATTATGGTACTCAAAAGGCGTGTCGTCCTCTTCATATTCAGATGAGTCTTAATAGTCAACATAAAGTGGACATTATTAATACTACCCTGAAGGAATATCGGAATTTGAAAGTGGAAGTCGTGGTTTACGATAAACTAGGAAAAAAGATACGTTCCTCACAACAGAGGGTAAGTCATGTGACAGCCAATGCCCTGACTCCTGTAACACAATTAGAGGATATAAAAGGACTTCCTGATTTCAGCTGGGTAAAGCTGGTATTGACAACTAATAATGGAAAATTGTTGGATGATAATGTCTATTGGCTCAATCAAAAAGAATGGGACGGAAAGGTCCTGAGTGATTTGCCGGTTTCTTCGGTGAATGTATCTGTAAAGAATTTCACGAAAAAAGCAAATCATTGTGAGGGTAAACTTATTGTGAAAAATCCAGGACAATATCTGGCAGCTGCAATAGCATTGACTTTGAGGGATGCAAAAACAGATGCGCCCATTCGTCCTGCTTATTTTGATGACGGATATTTTTATTTGATGCCCGGTGAATCGAAAGAAATCCGTTTTCAGGTAGACTGTAAAGAAGGGGTGGATAAGATGCTTTTGCGGGTAGATGGATATAATGTTGAATTGAAAGATATATTGTTGAATAAATAAAGATTAGGTATTTATGTATAAGAAGGTATTAATATTATTATTTTTTATTCCTTTTCAGTTGTTGTTTGCTCAAAAAAGTATGTTGAAGGACTTTCCGGAAGGCTCTACTCCGGAGGAAGTTGGTAAGCGATTGGCATATCGTTTTCTAACAGAGAAACATGCACTTCATATCGGAAAATGGATTGGTTATCCGGAGACTTTTTATTGGAACGGGGCTCTACGATATGCTTATCTTGCAAAAGATAAGGAGCTTCTCAATCGTTTGCAGGATAAGTTTGAACCTCTATTTACCGAGGAAAAAGCGTTGCAACCTATTATGAACCATGTTGATGTGAATATGTTTGGCAGCTTGCCTCTTGAGTTATATCTTGTGACGAAAGATAAGAAATATTGGTATTTGGGGTTACCCTATGCTGATTCTCAATGGAAAGTGCCTGCAAATGCGAAACCGGAAGAAAAGGAATGGGCTGAAAAAGGGTATTCTTGGCAAACACGTTTGTGGATTGATGATATGTATATGATTACAATTGTGCAAACTCGTGCTTATAAGGTGACGAAGGATAAAAAATATATTGATCGTGCAGCTAAAGAGATGGTGATGTATCTGGATAAGTTACAACGTCCGAACGGTCTTTTCTATCATGCACCGGATGTACCTTATTATTGGGGACGTGGAAATGGCTGGATGGCTGCCGGAATGACGGAATTGCTTCAGTGTCTGCCTAAAAATCACAAAGACCGTCCTCGTATTTTGGAGGGATATCGGATAATGATGGAAAGTCTGAAGAAATATCAGAATCCGGAGGGGCTGTGGAATCAGTTGATTGACCAGTCTGACTGTTGGACTGAAACATCCGGATCGGCTATGTTCACTTTTGCTTTTATTAAGGGAGTTAAGAATGGATGGTTGAATGCTGAAGAATATGCTCCTGCAGCTCGTAAGGCGTGGATAGCTTTAGTGTCATATCTTAATGACAAAAATCAGGTGAGAGAGATTTGCGTGGGTACAAATAAAAAGAACAGTAAACAGTATTATTATGACCGTCCACGCCGCACGGGTGATTATCATGGGCAGGGACCTTATCTGTGGTGTGCTGCCGCTCTAATGGAAAAATAATTGTTCCGGTATTAAGTAATAGTTGAGACTTTTGGAGGATATTTCTATTGATTTGGATATTTTTTTTTATTTATAGCCCAATTTGTTTTATTCAATGTGAGGGATGTTTCCTAACTTTGGCTCAACAATTTAGTACAAACGGAATCAGACAGGCTGATTCGCAATCATGTTTTATATGAGTTTGAAATATTTACTTTGTGGGATGGCTTTTGTGGCATGTGCCACTATTGCTGAGGCTTTTGATAATGTGCCGGAATCGATTTCTGCATCTATTTTTTTGAAGGTACCAGGAAATGGAGCGAAACACTATCCATTGACTTTTCAGAAATCGCAGAATAATAATGGCACTTATTACTTGGAGAATTCGGAAAAGATGCCGTTGACTGTGTCTCAAAATATAGTGACTGGTAACGATGGACTACGTATTAGTGTATCTATCACTGCATTGGAAGATATATATTTTAATTACAATCAGCAGGTGGCAACCGGCTTCCGTCATGATGACTGCCTGTTCTATATGCCGGGGTTTTGGTATCGACGTAATCTGCGTTCACCCAAAGAGGCTCCTTCATTCCATACATCAGATAGTTGGATTGTGAGCGAAGACAGGTTAAGTGCACCTCTCACGGGGATTTTCTGTGAGAAGAAACAGCGTTTTATGACTGTCAACAGACTGGATAAGTTTGTAAACAGCACTTTGGCCACGCATCGTGAAGGTGAAATAATTCTTTCGGATAAGACATCTTTAGGGTATACCGGATTTGAAAATAAGGATGGTGTTGCCACTCTTTCCTTCGGTTTTCCTTATCGGGAGGCTCCCAAAAGTTATATTCGTAAATTAACATTAGCCCCGGCTGTGACAGCTTATCAACATCTGAAAAAGGGAGAAACTATTTTGTTGACGTGGCAAATTGCTGAAGGTGAAGCCGAAGACTATTCTGATTTTGTGCGCCATACTTGGGAATATTGTTATGATACATATTCTCCCAAGCCTGTTGATACTTCCTACTCAATTGAATATATGAAGGAAACTCTTAGCCAATTCTTTGTAAGTAGTTTTGTTGATAAATATCCGTTGGTGTATAATTCGGGTATACATCTTAGGGCAGATGCATGTACAAGTAATGGGCAGGCAGAGGTCGGTTTTATCGGTCGTGTTCTTCTTAATGCATTTAATGCCTGGGAATATGGTTGGGAATCTAACCGTGAGGACTTGAAAACTAATAGTGCTAAAATATTTGATAGCTATCTGAAGAATGGATTTACGGAGGCTGGTTTTATCAAGGAGTCTGTAAACTTTGATAAGAACTTTGAAGATCCTGTTCATAGTATCCGTCGTCAGTCGGAAGGGCTTTATGCAATCTTCCACTTCCTGGCTTATGAAAAAGAAAAAGGACGCAAATATCCGGAATGGGAACAGCGATTGAAGAAAATGCTGGATATGTTCCTGCAATTGCAGAATGCCGATGGTAGTTTTCCACGCAAGTTCCGTGACGATTTTACTATTGTAGATAAAAGTGGGGGAAGTACTCCTTCAGCTACATTGCCTTTGGTGATGGGATATAAGTATTTCAAGGATAAACGTTATTTGGATAGTGCTAAGCGGACTGCAGGTTATCTGGAGAAAGAATTGATTTCTAAAGCAGATTATTTCTCTTCTACTCTTGATGCGAATTGTGAAGATAAAGAAGCATCACTTTATGCTGCAACTGCTACTTATTATCTTTCATTGGTTACTAAGGGAGAGGAGCATAAACATTATGCTGACTTGACAAAGAAAGCTGCTTATTTTGCCTTATCGTGGTATTATTTGTGGGATGTTCCTTTTGCTCCCGGTCAGATGCTGGGCGATATTGGTTTGAAAACACGTGGCTGGGGAAATGTCTCGGTTGAAAATAATCATATTGACGTATTTGTTTTTGAATTTGCCGATGTGCTTCGTTGGTTGTCGAAAGAGTATGAGGAATCTCGTTTTTCGAACTTTGCAGAAGTGATTTCAACCTCTATGCGCCAGTTATTACCTTATGAAGGGCATATGTGCGGTATTGCAAAGGTAGGTTATTATCCGGAGGTTGTCCAACATGCAAGTTGGGATTATGGAAAGAATGGTAAAGGATACTATAATGATATTTTTGCACCCGGATGGACTGTTGCTTCTTTGTGGGAACTGTTTACACCAGGACGTGCAGAGACTTTTATGAAAAAGTAATTATAATAAATTAATTTGTAATGACGTCTAGAAGAGATTTTCTTAAAAAAGCCGGGTTGCTTAGTGCTGCTTTTGCAGTTCCTGCCCTTAATGTGAATGGCGATACCCCACAGTCTAAAATACGTCTGAAGAATACTAAGATTGCCGTGGACGATCGATGGGATGTTATTGTAATCGGTGGTGGTCCCGGCGGATGTACCGCTGCAATTTCTGCAGCTAGGGAAGGTGCTAAGACTTTATTGATTGAGGCAATGGGGCAACTTGGCGGTATGGGAACTGCAGGGATGGTTCCGGCATGGTGTCCGTTTTCGGATGGTGAGAAAATCATTTATAGGGGATTGGCGGAAAAGATATTTGAGGCATCGAAAAAAGGAGTGCCCCATGAGAGAAAACAGAAGTTGAATTGGGTGAACATAAATCCTGAATACCTAATGCAGGTTTATGATCAAATGGTCGCTGATTCGGGAGCTCAGGTTCTTTTCTTTTCGAGAGTTGCAGCTGTTGAAATGTCTGCTAATGATACAATAGACGCTATCATTGTGGCAAATAAATCCGGGCTTGTCGCATTTAAAGCGAAAGTCTTTATTGATGCAACGGGAGATGGCGATGTAGCTGCATGGGCAGGTGCTTCATTTAAAAAAGGAGGGGAGGATGGAGTATTGCAAAGTTCTACCTTATGTTTCTCGTTTGCCAATGTCGATAGTTATAACTACAATCTCGTAGGCCCTTCTTTGCATACAAGTAACAAAAACAGCCCAATCTTTAAAGCGATTAACTCCGGGAAATATCCATTGATAGGAAGGCATTTCAATAGTAATTTGATCGGTCCGGATGTGGTACAGTTTAATGCCGGTCATATTGATAATGTTGATTCAACCGACCCATGGGCTACTACGCGAGCAATGGCCACTGGTAGGCAAATCGCAGAACAATACCTGGAAGCACTGAAAGAAGTGCAGCCTAAAACTTTTGGTAGTGCTTTTGTTGTGAAGACTGCTTCTCTGTTAGGTGTCAGAGATAGTCGTCGGATTGAAGGAGATTATACCTTTACGTTACAAGACTGGCTGGAACGCAAAACATTTGAAGATGAGATTGGGCGTAACTGTTACTATATTGATGTCCATAAGCCAGGACATAAGGAGACACGTTACAAAAAAGGAGAGTCGCATGGAATCCCTTATCGTTGTCTGACACCCAAAGGATTAAAGAATCTATTGGTGGCTGGTCGTTGTATCTCTACTGATGAAGAGGCTTTTGGAAGTTTGCGGGTAATGCCTCCTTGTCTGGTGACGGGGGAAGCTGCCGGAATGGCTGCTGTACATGCCATCAAACAGACAAGAAATGACGTTCATAAAATTGATACTGTTTTGCTGCGTAAAAGATTAAAAGAAGAAGGACAATACTTTTTATAAATGCATGGAAGAGGTATTTTATAAGATGTATCTCTTGACAAATGCCTTTAAATGTTGTATCTTTATAGTCTAAAAAAAGAATCTAAACCTTGTAAATAGTAGATGAAAGAGTATGAAACTAATGACTTAAATGATATAATATTACAACAAGTATAGAAAATATTTCTAGCATACACTAAGAATGGTGGGCTAGATATAAGCAAGAAGGCTGCAGATTTTATAAAATATGCAGCCTTCTTGTTGTAAAAAATGGAAATAGAAAGTCGGAAATTAACTTTTGGAGTTTTTAATAAACTTGGATACCGTTTATAATAAACTACTTCAAAGTTTATTATAAATATGATATGCGTTTATGTATGAACCTGTCCCTATTTTTGTATACTCCAAAACAGAGGCTTGGAATAATGTCTGTCGGAGTAACTATAATAAACAAATTAGAAAGTAATCTAATGATACAAGTTATTCGTTTATGCAAAATTTAGACGTGAAGTTCCAGTATGAAACGGGTTCCTTTGGTATAGCCTGTATCTAGTGTCAGACTACCATTCATTTTTGCGGCGATTAGTGAACAGATTGGTAGTCCTAGTCCATCTCCTGTAGTGAGGTCTTTCACTTCCGTGAAAGGTTTGAAGATATTTTCCTGTTGCTCTGCTGGAATACCAGTTCCCGTATCCGTCACGATAAACTGATGAGTATGTGCACCACGTTTCTTGAACTCAAGGCTGATACGTCCTTGTTCGGTGTAGAAGGCTGCATTTTTCAGTAAATAGAGAAGGATACGTTCCAGTTGTTCCTTGTTTGTCTTTACCTGAAGTTTGGGAGCGTTGACTGAAGGAGTAACATCTGTTTTAATATGCTCCTTAACCTTATCCATTACATTTTCGCAGAAAGTACCTACGTTGATTTCACCTAATTCATAGAGTTCAGTTAATGAATTCTCTAATGAAGACAGTTCCTGGATATCATCGCTGAATTTCTTTAGAGCAGCAACTTGGCTCTGCATTTGTCCCGCTTCTTGAGGAGCTTTCTGTAAAAGTTCATTCGCTGAAGTAGCCAACGTATTCAAAGTCGGCTCCATCTGTGAAGATATGTTCTGTATGAATTGGGTTTTTAATTCATTATGTTCATTGGCAATCTTCACACTTTTCTTTAATTTGCGGTTGCCAGCGATAAATTTCAGTAATATGGCGGCCAGTATTGTCAGTCCGGCTATGAGAATGACTACAAGAACACACAGACCTATAATGATGTATTGTTTGGCTGATAGCGTATCGTCTTTTTCTTGTATGGTCAGTTGGCTTTCGTCATATTTCCTTTTCAGTACATTCAGTTCGTCTTGAGCTGTCAGCGCTTTCACGGAGTCTGTCCAAACGATGTAACTTTCATAGGTGCGTTCCATTAAAGGGGCATTATTGGCTTTACGGGCAATTCCGATAAGGTTCTTGTAGCAATCACTCACTTTGGCATAATCTTTCTTTTCCTTATATTGATTAATCAGTTTGCGGAAACAGGCATCGCCTTGTGTGTTTTGATTAAATGTATAGTAATAGTTGGCTTTTGTATACAGTAAAACCTCTGTTAATGAGTCATTCTTGGCAAGGTTAGCGGTCTCTTCCAATTTATCCAGCTGTGTTTTTGCCTGAGCTGGATTTTTAAGTGCTGTGTACATCTGTAACCGTTCCTTGTTCACGAGGAAGCGGAGGTCATAAAAGACTTTCTTCTGATTTTGCTCTCCGGCCCATATAAGTTGGTCCATGTCACGACAAAGTTCGAATCCTTCTTTGTAAAAGTTCTCTCTGACGTATAAAGCATTAGCCTGAACACCACATTCTATTGCCTGTGGATAGTTTTCGCGGGTTGCAAATGCTTCGTATGCTTTTTTGAATAAGTAACGCGCTTTGATGTAATCTTTTTGATTGAGGCTACTTTGTGCTTGGTTTTTTAGTTCTGTGGCTCTGTCTTGGGGAGTTTGCGCATAAGTTAATATGCTCAAACAAAATATCATTAAAAGACTTGTTATTGATGTTTTCATATGATTGCATATTTATTTGTCACAAATGTAAAACAAATATATGAAAAAATATAGCGTTAGTGATGAAATAATTCTCTTCTATTCATTGTTATTACCCTGCCCAGTTCTCTCTGTCGAGATTTCGATAGCTGATAGCCTCTGCCAGATGGTTGGGGAGTATTTGCTCTGTTCCTTCCAAATCAGCGATTGTACGGGCAACTTTTAAAATCCGGTCATAGGCTCGGGCAGACAAGTTGAGCCGTTCCATAGCATTTTTTAGCAATGCGAGTCCTTTTGCATCCGGTTGAGCATACATTGCAAGCAGTTTGCTGTTCATTTGTGCATTGCAATAAATTCCGGTATATTCGGTGTATCGTTTTTCCTGCATTTGACGGGCTTTTATCACTCGTTGTCTGATGATATTGCTCGATTCTCCCTGTCTTTGGTCGGAAATCTTATCAAAGGGTACAGGGACGATCTCTATCTGAATGTCGATGCGATCTAATAATGGACCGGATATCTTATTCAAGTACTTTTGGACCTGTCCGGGGCTGCATACGCATGCTTTTGTCGGATGGTTGTAATATCCGCAGGGACATGGGTTCATGGATGCGATCAGCATCAGATTGGCCGGATAGCTGATAGTGCTTTTGATGCGGGAAATTGTGATTTGACGGTCTTCCAATGGTTGACGCAATACTTCCAGCACTCCTCGGTTGAATTCTGGTAATTCATCTAAAAAAAGTACCCCATTATGTGCCAGACTGATTTCTCCGGGTTGTGGAAAACTACCTCCGCCAACCATCGCCACTTGGGAAATTGTGTGGTGTGGGTCACGGAATGGACGCTGGGAAATCAATGAGGACCCGCGTTTCAATTGTCCGGCAACTGAATGGATCTTGGTGGTTTCCAAACTTTCACCCAGCGAAAGAGGAGGAAGAATGGAAGGAAGGCGTTTGGCCATCATCGATTTACCGCTCCCCGGGGCGCCTACCATTATTAAATTATGTCCTCCGGCGGCTGCAACTTCTAGTGCCCTTTTTACATTCTCTTGTCCTTTTACGTCTGCAAAATCCAAGTCACAGTTGGTCTGTTGTTGATAGAATTCTTCCCGTGTATTAACAACAGTCGGCTCTAATTCGCGTTCATTATTAAAGAATTCGACGACCTCTTTGATATTACTGACTCCGTATACTTTTAATTGATTGACAACGGCAGCTTCCCGTGCATTTTGTTGGGGGATGATTAGCCCTTCGAAACCATCTTCGCGCGCTTTGATAGCAATGGGAAGCGCACCTTTGATAGGTTGTATACTTCCGTCCAGGCTTAGTTCGCCCATTAGCAAATAGCGGGAAAACTTCTCGGAGGAGATTGTTTCGCTAGCCCCTAGTAATCCGATGGCAAGAGGTAAGTCATAAGCTGAACCCTCTTTTCGGATGTCGGCTGGTGCCATGTTGACTACTATATTGCTTGTGGGCATTTTATAACCATTCACCAGCAATGCGGAGATAATACGTTGATGGCTTTCTTTGACCGCAGAATCCGGAAGGCCGACGAGATAGAACATACAGCCGCGCGAGCTGTTGACTTCGATTGTGATGAGTGTTGCATCAATTCCTTGAACAGCCGCTCCGAATACTTTAATTAACACGTTTGATTACTGGTTATTTTTTCTTCTTATTGTCTTGTTTTTCCTTTTCCTCAGCAGCGGTGACTACTTCCTCTATTTTCTTCTTCAATTGTTCTCCTTTGAGGTTTTTCGCAAGAATCTTCCCATCTGCTGATAGAAGAATGTTGCTGGGAACTTGCTTGATGGCGTATTGTTTGGCTACTTCGGAATTTAGTCCGCCAAAATCACAGACTTGCTCCCAATTGAGCGTATCACGTTTTATAGCATCCTGCCACTCTTGTTTATCCATATCAAGGGAGATACCGAGCATAGCTATATGTTTGTTCTTCTTATATTTCTGATAGATCTCTTTTAGCTCGGTATTACTTCGGTGATTGGAAATGCTATCTCCCCATGAAGCCCAAAAGTTGATTAACAGGTTCTTTTTCTTGAAATTTTCTGATGACCGGGTAATTTTCTCTCCTTTTATATTAGATAGACTGAAAAAGGGGGCATATTTGCCTGTCTCTGTTTTCTCTGACAAAGAGATTGCTTCGTTGAGCTGTTCAATATACAGCTTGTCTTGCAATATTCCTGTCATGACTTCAATTAATTTTTTTATTTTGTTGAAATCAGGTGAGGCTTTTTGAACAAAGTATTTATCCAATAAGTAGAGGCTGACAAAAGAAGAATGATGCTTCATGATGAATTCTTCTGCTTTTTGCTCTAAATCTTTCTCGGATGGGGTAGGCAAGCTATTTAGTTCTTTCTGAAAGGTCGTAAACTCTTCATTATATATATTGCCATTGATATCCAGATATTCCGGGTGATTGATGTCTCCTTTTATTTTGATTTGATTTCCTTTGTCAAGGAAGATTGGATATTCTGTCTGATTGTCAATAAGTAAAAAGGCAGAAGTAATGGTGTCTATTGAAGCTGTATAAGAGAATTTATCGTTCTTCGCGAAAATGGTATCTATCCGGTCGAATGATTCATCCATTCCATACAGATAAAGTGTATCTGTGCCCAGACCTTTGATCTCCCCGGTTATGTTTACCTTCTCTGAAGATTTACCACAACTGCATAGACAAATGATTATGAGGATTAAAATGCTACTCTTTTTCATTGCTTTGATTTCTTTTCTGCGAAAGTACGGTTTTTACAGATAAAAAAAAAGAATTGCCCGTCATTTATAATGACAGGCAATTCTTAATATTTAAAATAGAGTGGTAATTCTCTTATTTAACGATGTTCATGAAATCTGCATTTGTGAAGAATTTAGCAAATTCCAAGTCAGTAGCTGCTTTCTTAGCTAATGAAGAATCTTTAGCAACTGCGCTCTTTAAGCTGCTTGTTACCATAGAAGAATTGTTAGTTCTAGCACCTAAAACTGCCATCAGGTAGTCAGTGTAAGCATCAGGTCTTTCTACGTTAGCCAAAGTATTTTTAGCTTTGTTGTAGTCCTTAGCAAGGATTTGAGCCAAAGCAGCACTGTTAGTCTTAGAGTCACCGAATGAGTTTACAGCTCTTTCATATTGACCTTGAGCAATGTACAGGTTACCCATAGATTCGCCAAGTTCTTTTGTTCCGGCAGCTTTACCGAAGTATGCTTCTGCAGCAGTTTTGTCACCCTTCATCAAAGAGATCAAACCTAAGTTCATGTTAACTTCAGGAGTAGCATTAACGCTGGCAGCTTTTTTGAAGTAAGATTCCGCTTTGTCAATGTTACCAGCTTGGTAAGCTAATTTACCTAAGTTGTTGTAACCACGGTAATCGTTCGGGAACTGTTTTGTAGCTTGAGTGTAGATAGCTTCTTGTTTAGCCGGGTCACTAGTCAGTGTAGCAGCATACAGCAATTCTTCTACGTTCAGTTCAGAAGGATTAGAAGAAGCCAACTTAGTGATTTCTTCGTCAGACTTACCGATGATTTCATAGTTCAAAGTCAAACGAGAACGACGTAACTGAGGCAGGATTTCGTCAGCCAAAGTCTTGTATACAGAAGAAATATTTTTGATTTCTTGTTCTCTTTGTGCAGGATCTTGGTACATAGACAATACGCGGAGGATCAACTCTTTGTCTTGGATGTTAGATTTAGAAACCAGTTCTTGGAAACCTTCCCAGTCCTGTGCAGTATATTTAGCATCGATCGGAGCATCGATTTTTGCTTTCTTCAGGTCTTTGCTCAACATTTTAGTTGTGTTGCCTTCACGGTTTTCAGCAAGAGTAGTATTCAAGCTTACACCACCATCAGGAGAAGCGTATGCAGAAACTTCGATGTTGCTGATCTTCTTGTTAGCAGCTTCGTTAACGTTAGCTACTTCTTTATTGAATTCTTTAGCAGTCTTCAATTCGCTGGAACGAATGTTAGCTTGTTGGATCAAGAACATGATGTTGGCATCGTGTTTTTCTTTGATGATACGTTGGAAAGCGTCTTCGCCCAATGCAGGGTTAGCGTTACCTAATGTATTGTTTACTAATTCAGAAGTAGAGATTACACCATCAGCTATTTTCACAGCAGGAATAGTCACAACTTTCTTTCCGATAGTAGCTTTGAATTCCAGATACAATTCTGACTTAGCCATTTCAGGAACATAGTCAAAGGAAGTTTTCATTGTGTAGCTACCGCCCATCTTGTAAGAGATAGTCTGGTCGTTACCTTCCACTTTTTCACCTTGGAAAGTAGCTGGTTGGCCTTTAGCTTCGCCGCCATTCCATTTCAAAACCGGAGTAACTTCTACTACCGCTTTTTTGTTGAAATACTTTTCAGGAAATTTACCATTGATGGTCGCAGGAACTTTACCACCTATTGCCTCCAACACTTGCGGAGTAACAGTGAAGTAATCAGCTGACAATTCACCCATTTTTTTGCTGCAAGAAGAGAATAATGCAACAACCATTGCCATGAGTAAAGGCAAGTACAACTTCTTAGTCATTTTAGGTATAAATTAAATGTTTGTAATTGAAATATCGTCTATTTGCCAATCTCTTTCTGCTCACACAGAAAAAGTAACGCAAAGATATTAATTCTTAATATAAATATATAGTTAAGGGGCTGATTTTATCATAATTTAATGAAATAGTTTCTCTTTTTCTTTCCTATACTTGATATTTCGTGGGTGATGTTCGATAATCTCACTACGAAGCATATTGCGGTCGATGTGGGTATAGATTTCCGTTGTCGCAATGGATTCATGTCCGAGCATACATTGAATGGCCCTCAAATTGGCTCCGCCTTCCAGTAAATGAGTGGCAAAGGAGTGCCGGAAAGTGTGCGGGCTGATGTTTTTGGTAATGCCCGCTTTTTGTGCTAATTCTTTTATCATATGAAAGATCATAATCCGGGAAAGTCCTTTGCCTCTCCGCTGACTGACGAAAACGAAATCCTCATGTCCTTTTTTCACTTCAATTTGGTTGCGGTCTATGATGTAAAATTTTATTTCGTTAATAGCCCGGGGGGAGATCGGTACGAGTCGTTGTTTGCTTCCTTTTCCTTCTACTTTGATAAAGCCTTCATCAAAATAGAGGTCGGATAGTTTAAGAGTGACAAGTTCCGATACCCGAAGTCCGCAGCTGTATAGTGTTTCTAAAATGGCCCTGTTTCGCTGTCCTTCGGCTTTGCTGCGGTCGACGGCGGAGATAATCCGGTCAATTTCCTCCACAGTCAGTACTTCAGGAAGTTTGAAACCTATTTTAGGCCCTTCTAATAGCTCACTGGGATCTGCTTCCAGATAGTTTTCGAGGATGAGGAAACGGAAAAATGATTTGATTCCTGATAAGATGCGGGCTTGTGAACGGGGATGAATACCGATGTCATGTAATCCGGCCGCAAAACGTTGAAGATCGGACAGGCATACGTCCAATACGTTAATCCCTTCCAATGTCAGAAAGCTCATCAGTTTGTCCAGATCCGTAAGATAGGCATCCAGAGTATTAAGAGATAAGGACTTTTCCAGTTTGAGATACTGCTGATACTTTCTGATTATCAGCTCTTGTTGCTCCTTCTTATGCTTTTTTTCGTTGATTTCCATTTCTTTTTTCTACCTTTGCACATTCTTTCAGATACAAAGGTATAAAAAAACAGGATTGCGCGATGAAGATACAAATTATTAATGGCCCGAATATTAATCTGTTGGGTAAGCGTGAACCTTCCATTTACGGAAGCGTTACATTTGAAGATTACTTGGCTGATCTTCGTAAAAGATACGTTGACGTGGAGATCGACTATTTTCAATCGAACATTGAGGGGGAGATGATAGACTGCATACAGCAGGTGGGATTTGATGTGGATGGTATAATCTTGAATGCAGGTGCGTATACACATACTTCCATAGCTTTGCAGGATGCTATTCGTTCTGTGACATCTCCGGTGATTGAGGTGCATATTTCCAATGTGCATAGTCGCGAGTCTTTCCGGCATGTGTCGATGATTGCTTGTGCTTGTAAAGGAGTGATTTGTGGCTTTGGGCTAAATTCGTACCGTTTGGCTTTAGAAGCTTTATTGGATAGATAATAAATAAGGTAATAATATATAATAGGTAGAAAGACTATGTTATTGAAACAGACTAAGATTGTGGCTTCCATTTCGGATAGACGTTGTGATGTGGATTTTATAAAACAGTTGTTTGAGGCTGGGATGAATGTAGTGCGTATGAATACAGCGCACGCTAGCCGTGAAGGTTTTGAAGCTTTGATTGCAAATGTACGTGCTGTGTCCAACCGTATTGCGATTTTGATGGATACAAAAGGTCCGGAAGTTCGTACGACGGCTAATGCGGAGCCGATTCCATATAAAATAGGAGAGAAAGTAAAGATTGTAGGTAATCCGGATTTGGAAACAACCCGTGAATGTATTGCTGTTTCATATCCGAACTTTGTGTCTGACTTGAATATCGGTGGTACGATTTTGATTGATGATGGCGATCTGGAACTGGAAGTTATTGATAAGACTGATGGTTATTTGTTGTGTGAAGTTAAGAACGATGCTACTTTGGGAAGCCGTAAAAGCGTAAATGTCCCGGGGGTTCGCATCAATCTTCCTTCGTTGACGGAAAAAGACCGTAACAATATTCTTTATGCTATCGAAAAGGATATTGATTTTATCGCTCACTCTTTCGTGCGTAACCGTCAGGATGTACTTGATATACGTGAAATTCTGGATGCACACAATAGTGATATTAAGATTATTGCTAAGATTGAGAATCAGGAAGGAGTAGATAATATTGATGAAATCCTGGAAGTGGCAGATGGCGTAATGGTTGCCCGTGGTGACTTGGGTATTGAAGTGCCTCAAGAACGTATTCCGGGAATCCAGCGTGTATTGATTCGCAAATGTATTCTGGCAAAGAAGCCGGTAATCGTTGCTACTCAGATGCTCCATACAATGATAAATAATCCTCGTCCGACTCGTGCGGAAGTGACTGATATTGCCAATGCAATCTACTATCGTACAGATGCTTTGATGTTGAGCGGAGAAACTGCTTATGGTAAGTATCCGGTAGAAGCGGTGAAAACGATGACTAAAATTGCGGCTCAGGCAGAAAAAGATAAACTGGAAGAAAATGATATCCGTATTCCGTTAGATGAGAATAGTAATGATGTTACGGCATTCCTTGCTAAACAAGCTGTAAAAGCTACTTCTAAGCTAA
Source organism: Bacteroides sp. 1001136B_160425_E2 (assembly GCF_015559655.1). Lineage (NCBI taxonomy): Bacteria > Pseudomonadati > Bacteroidota > Bacteroidia > Bacteroidales > Bacteroidaceae > Bacteroides > Bacteroides sp. 1001136B_160425_E2. The sequence continues at coordinate 55,589 of NZ_JADMQH010000022.1, forward strand.
AAATACGTGCTATTATTACTGATAGTTATAGCGGACGCACTGCTCGTAATCTGGCTGCTTTCCGTGGAAAGTATCCAGTGTTGGCTATCTGCTATAAAGAAAAGACAATGCGTCATTTGGCTTTGTCTTATGGTGTGGAAGCTATCTATATGCCGGAATTGGCTAACGGACAGCAATATTACTTTGCGGCATTGCGTCGTCTGTTGAAAGAAGGCCGTTTGCAACCTTCCGATATGGTAGGTTATTTAAGTAGTGGTAAGGCAGGAACAAAGACCTCATTCCTTGAAATTAATGTAGTGGAAGATGCATTGAAACATGCAGAGGAGACTGTATTACCTAACAACAACCGCTATCTGTAATTGTAAAAGTCAGTTTTATGCAGGAAACCGAATCGATAGACGAATATATTTTGCAGCATATTGATCCCGAGAGCGATTATTTGAAATCGCTCTATCGGGATACACATGTAAAGCTTCTTCGTCCTCGTATGGCTTCCGGGCATTTGCAGGGACGGATGCTGAAAATGTTTGTAGAAATGATTCAGCCTCGTCAGATATTGGAAATCGGAACGTATAGCGGCTACTCCGCTCTTTGTTTGGCGGAAGGTCTGCCGGAATGTGGACTGTTGCATACGTTTGAGATCAATGATGAGCAAGAGGACTTTACCCGTCCATGGTTGGAGAAATCACCGTTTGCCGATAAAATTCGTTTTTATATAGGTGATGCTTTAGAACTTGTTCCGAGTTTAGGTGTTACTTTTGATATGGCTTTTATTGATGGCGATAAACGCAAGTATATTGAATACTACGAGATGACATTAGCGCATCTTTCCGAGGGTGGATATATCATTGCTGATAATACTTTGTGGGACGGGCATGTGCTTGAACAACCTCGCAATACTGATGCTCAAACGATTGGTATTAAAGCCTTTAATGATTTGGTAGCGCAAGATGTGCGAGTGGAAAAAGTAATACTTCCTTTGCGTGACGGATTAACGATTATAAGGAAGAAAATAGTAAGTAGTAAATCGTAAAACAGTAAATAACTTTATGGAAACAACCAGACAGAATAAGATATCTCGCCTGTTGCAGAAAGAGCTAAGTGAGATATTCCTGCTTCAAACAAAGTCCATGCCAGGTACATTGGTCTCTGTTAGCGCAGTTCGTATTAGTCCTGATATGAGTATTGCCCGTGTTTACCTCAGTGTTTTTCCTTCAGAGAAAGCAGAAGAGATGGTAAAGAATATCAATAACAATATGAAATCCATTCGTTATGAGCTTGGGACTCGTGTACGTCACCAGCTGCGTATCATTCCTGAATTGAAATTCTTCGTGGATGATTCATTGGATTATATTGAGAAAATAGATTCGCTGCTGAAGTGAAATAATTCATTGCAGAGGTGAACTTCCCTTTTTATATAGCCAGGCGTTATCTTTTTTCAAAGAAAAAGCATAATGCTATTAATATCATATCCGGCATTTCCGTATGTGGGGTGGCTCTTGCTACGCTTGCTTTGGTTTGCACTCTTTCTGTTTTTAATGGTTTTCAGGATATGGTGGCCAGCTTTTTTACAGCTTTTGATCCGCAGTTGAAAATTACGGTTCGTGAGGGAAAGGTCTTTGATAGCCAGAATGAACGGATACGTGCTGTTTGTGCACTTCCTGAAGTGGAGGTGTTTACAGAAACACTCGAAGAGAATGCAATGGTGCAATACAAGGACCGCCAAGCTATGGTTGTACTAAAAGGGGTGGAGGATAATTTTGAAGAACTGACGGCTATAGACAGTATACTTTATGGCGCGGGAAAATTCGTTCTTCATGATTCGATCGTGAATTATGGCGTCATGGGAGTGGAATTGGTTGCGACCTTGGGAACCGGTTTGGAGTTTGTCGATCCTCTTCAGGTATATCTTCCCAAGCGAAATGCCAAAGTGAACATGGCAAATCCCGGTGCTTCTTTCAACCGTGATTATCTGTATTCTCCAGGTGTCGTATTTGTGGTGAATCAGCAAGAATATGATGGAAAATATATTCTGACTTCTCTTGATTTTCTTCGTCAGCTTCTGGATTATACAACAGAAGTTTCTGCGATGGAATTGAAATTAAAGCCTGATGCAAATACTTCATCGGTACAATCTGAAATAGAAAACATGCTGGGTGATGATTTTGTTGTTCAGAATCGTTATCAGCAGCAGGCAGATGTTTTCCGTATTATGGAGATAGAGAAACTAATCTCTTATTTGTTCCTCACTTTTATTTTAATGATAGCCTGTTTTAATGTGATAGGTTCCCTTTCTATGTTGATCTTGGATAAGAAGGATGATGTAGTAACCTTGCGGAGTCTTGGAGCTAGTGATAAACTCATTTCCCGAATATTCCTCTTTGAAGGACGTCTCATTTCTCTTTTTGGTGCTATTTCCGGTATTGTCTTAGGCTTAATCCTATGTTTTATCCAACAGAAATTCGGTATAATTTCATTGGGAGGCGGTGGTGGTACTTTTGTTGTAGACGCCTATCCTGTCAGCGTTCACGCTTGGGATGTCGTATTAATCTTTATCACAGTTTTGGCAGTTGGCTTTCTCTCTGTATGGTATCCTGTACGTTATCTAAGTAAGAGGCTTTTATAGTTAAAGATGTTTTGAATTGTCTTGAGAAACATAGTAAGAATATTTTTAGTTATTCTGTGAATGCTTAAAAAGGTAAAGCAAGTTGATGACGGCTCATAAATAAAGGCGTAGAAAGAAAACTAACTCTCAATCTACGCCTTTACTATTTTATGTGTTAAAGCAGTGTTATTTTACTTCCCAAGTATCATTAGTCATCAACAGCTCTTGGAAATTATGATATTTCTTTTTGCCTTTGATTTCTTCGATTTGTTCTGTAACTGCATCGTTGTAGGTCGGAGCCTCTACATCGCGGATAACACCAAGTGCAATCGGGAAGTCGGGACCTTCCATTAAAGCCAGTTTCAATTGAAGAGTATTATCCTGGCAATGAGCGTCATGAACCAGAATATCTTTTTCTGTAATGCCGTTCTCACCCAATTTTACTACTTTCAATCCAAATCCTTCCTGCATCAATCCGAACTCCTTGTTTTCGCCAAATAACATCGGCTGTCCATGTTCCAGATAGATAGCATTCTTGGCACGTCCTTCTTTTGTTGCAACGCTGGCGTGAGTCCCGTCGTTAAAAATAACGCAGTTTTGCAGAACTTCTACAACAGAGGCACCTTTGTGATTAGCAGCTGCTTTCAATACTTCTACAGAAGCAGCACCATCTACTGCAATGCAGCGTGCAAAGAAACGTCCGCGGGCACCAAAAGCTAGCTCTGCCGGATGGAACGGGTCTTCTACTGTTCCATAAGGGGATGATTTGCTGACGAATCCACGTTCTGAAGTCGGTGAATATTGTCCCTTTGTCAAACCATAGATACGGTTGTTCAACAGAATCATGTTCAAGTCAATGTTGCGGCGAACGGCGTGGATGAAGTGATTGCCACCAATTGCCAAACCGTCACCATCACCGGAAATCTGCCAGATAGTCAAATTAGGGTTGGCTACTTTAGCTCCTGTTGCAATGGCAGCAGCACGTCCGTGAATCGTATGGAAACCATATGTATTTACATAGTAAGGCAGACGGGAAGAACAACCGATACCGGAAATGACGGCAATATCGTGCGGAGCTACTCCCAGTTCGGCCATAGCTTTGTGCAGTGAGTTCAGGAAAGCGTGGTCACCGCATCCCGGACACCAGCGAGGTTGGCCTGATTTATAATCTTGTACGGTATATACTTTATCGCTCATCTTTTTATTCCTCCAATAATTTAGTAAATGCATCTATCAATTCTCTCGTAACGAAAGGTTGTCCTTTCACTTGGTTGAACTGGCTGATGTTCAATCCGGGCACTTTCATGCGCAGGTAACCTGCAAATTGTCCCAAATTCTGTTCAGCTACTACGACCTTCTTATATTTACGCAATACATCGGCAGTGTTCTTAGGCAACGGATTGATGTACTCGAAGTGTGCGAATGCCACTTTCTTTCCATGATCACGCATAAAGTCCATAGCCAGACGGAGATGGCCATAAGTACCACCCCAACCTACAATCAATAAGTCTGCATCTTCGTCACCCAATACTTCGAGTTCGGGGATATAGTCTGCAATCTTATCCACTTTAGCTTGACGCAGGTGGACCATCTTATTGTGGTTTTCCGGTTCGGTAGAGATAACACCTGTTTCGTTGCTCTTTTCAAGACCACCGATGCGATGCATGAATCCTTCGGTTCCCGGAATTGCCCAGTAACGTACACCGTTTTCTTCATTGCGTAGGTAAGGAGTCCATTTCCCGGCCATGTCCGGAGTTACATATGGAGGATTAATGGCAGGATATTCATCCAGATTAGGAAGTTTCCAAGCTGCGGAACCGTTGGCGACGAAAGCATCAGTCAGCAATACAACCGGAGTCATGTGTTCCAAAGCTATTTTGGCAGCCATATATGCAGCATCAAAGCAGTTGGTTGGTGAAGTTGCGGCAATAACTGGCATCGGGCTTTCACCATTACGTCCGTAGAGGGCCTGCAATAAGTCTGTCTGTTCAGATTTTGTGGGGAGACCGGTAGACGGACCACCACGTTGTACGTTTACAATCACCAATGGAAGTTCACCGATCACAGCAAGATTCATAGCCTCACTTTTCAAACAAACACCAGGGCCGGAAGTGGTTGTTACAGCCAAGGCACCGGCAAAAGCGGCACCAACTGCAGAAGCACAACCTGCGATTTCATCTTCGCACTGTACGGTTTTTACTCCCAATGATTTATGTTTAGCTAATTCGTGCAGAATATCAGTGGCCGGAGTGATAGGGTAAGAACCCAGATAGAGTTCCAGACCAGCTTTTTCTGCTGCGGCAATCAGTCCGTAAGCGGTTGCTTTATTACCGTTGATATCTGTATAAAGTCCTTTTGATTTCGGAGCTTTGCTTTCAATCTTATAAGTAGAGACAGAAGCATGAGTGTTGGCTCCGTAGTTGAAACCATCGTTCAATACCTTAATATTAGCTTCTGCAATTTCGGGTTTCTTGGCAAATTTCTCACGCAGCATTTTTTCAGCTGCGGCAAGGTTACGATTGAACAACCAGCAAACCAATCCGAGTGCAAACATATTTTTGCAACGGAGAATCGATTTGTTATCCAGTCCGGAGTCTTTCAGGCTCTCTTTGCACATGGAAGAGATCGGAACTTCCAATACTTCCTGTTTTACTCCTAATTCTTCAAAAGGATTGTTGGTTTTGAATTGTGCCTTTTCCAAATCTCTGGCTTCGAATGAGTCGGAGTCGGTAATGATAAGTCCTTGCGGTTTACAAAATTTGATTTGTGTTTTCAAAGCGGAGGGGTTCATAGCCACCAATACGTGGCAACGGTCTCCGGGAGTGTAAACTTGTCCGGCACCGATGTGGACCTGGAAACCGGAAACACCGGTTAGCGAACCTTGCGGGGCGCGGATGTCTGCCGGATAGTCAGGGAATGTACAGATGTCATTTCCTACTGTAGCCGACACGTTCGAGAAGATGTTGCCGGCCAGCTGCATACCATCGCCGGAGTCGCCGGAGAAACGTACTACTACTTCCTCCAATTCTTTAACCATCATTTCGTCTGCCATAACTTTAATTACTATATTTAATTTAAAAACTGATTTTACTTTCAATTTGTGAGCGCAAAGGTCGGAAAGTTAATCGAATTATCAAAATAAATCGTACTTTATTGTCCTATTGACGCCAATTATTTGAAATATCTGAAAGGAACCTGTATTTTTATTCTTGTTAAATCGACAGAAACCGTTATCTTTGCAAGCAAATTTGAAGCGGCCTTGTAGTTCAACGGATAGAATAGAAGTTTCCTAAACTTTAGATAGGGGTTCGATTCCCCTCGGGGCTACTACAGAAGAATCTATGGGAGTGTTGTTTTGCTTTCATGCTGTATCAAGTTTTAAGTGTAACAATAGCTTCTTTTAAGATGAACGTCTTATAGCTTCTATTTGTTTTAATAATCAATAGAAAAAGCCTCTACCGAATGTTCGGAAGAGGCTTTTTCTATTTCTGGAACTTATTATTCTTCCGTAGTTGCTGCTACGACTTTTTTATTCTTCATCATGTTGTATGCAATCGGAGATGCAATAAACAGTGAAGATAATGTACCGATAACAACACCCAGGATCATTGCGAATGCAAAGCTGCGGATTGAATCACCACCAAGGATGAAAATACACAGCAACACAATCAATGTACTTAATGATGTATTGATGGTACGAGCCAGAGTTGTGTTCAGAGAGTCATTGAACAACACACGCTTGTCACGTTTCGGATATAAACCGAAGAACTCACGTACACGGTCGAAGATTACCACCTTATCATTAATAGAGTAACCGATAGCTGTCAGGATAGCACCAATAAATGTCTGGTCGATTTCCAATGAGAACGGCAAAATACCCCAGAATAAGGAGTAAGCACCGATAATCATAATGGTATCACTTGTCAGAGCTACAATAGAGCCTACACTATAAGCAATGTTGCGGAAACGGATCAAGATATATAAGCCGATGGCGATCAATGCCAGAACTACAGAGTAAATAGCACCTGTCTTGATGTCGTCTGCGATACTCGGACCTACTTTTTGTGAGCTTACGATACTACCACCTGTATGATTGTCACGGTCAATGAAAGTCGCTAAAGAAATGTTCTGCGTCAATACCGGTTTCAGAGTCTCATATAGGTATGATTCGATTTCAGAGTCCACGTTGTTACCTGCATCTTCGATACGGTAGTTCGTGCTGATACGTACAGTTTTCTTATCTGTACCGATAGCGATAACGCTTACATTAGCATCGCCAAATTTACTAGAGATCAATTCACGAACTTGTTCCGGTTCTACAGGGTTCTCAAATTGTACCTTAAAATTACGTCCACCGGTGAAGTCGATACTCTGACTTAAACCACGGATGGCAAATGAACCGATACAAACGATGATGACTGCACTGACGATAATAAGGGATTTTTTGTTTGTACCCATAAAATCGAAATGTGTATTGGTCATCAAGTTCTTTGAAATCTTGGTTGTGAATGTCAGGTTCAACCACTTGTCTTTACTCATGAAGTGTTCATAAACCAGACGAGTCATGAATACAGCAGTAAAGAAGGATACAAGAATACCGATAATCAAAGTCGTAGCAAAACCACGAATCGGACCAGTACCAAAGTTAAACAGGATGATACCTGTGATGATAGATGTCAAGTTAGAGTCGAAAATAGCCGAGAATGCGTTGGAGTAACCATCGGCAAGTGCTTTTTTCACACCTTTACCTGCGCGAAGCTCTTCTTTTGTACGTTCATAGATAAGTACGTTCGCATCCACTGCCATACCCAGTGACAATACCATACCGGCAATACCGGACATTGTCAATGCAGCTTGGAAAGACGAAAGAATACCCAGTGTAAAGAAGAAGTTGAGGAGTAGTGCTCCATTGGCTACCATACCCGGGATGAATCCATACATAGAGCACATGTAAATCATCAACAGAATCAAAGCAACGACGAATGAGAAAATACCTGCGTTGATAGATTCCTGACCCAGTGACGGACCAACGATATCTTCCTGTACAATATGAGCCGGAGCCGGCATTTTACCTGATTTCAATACGTTTGCTAAGTCTTTTGCTTGTTCAGGAGTGAAATGACCTGTAATCTGTGAACGTCCACCTGTGATTTCAGAGTTTACGTTTGGTGCAGAATATACATAGTTATCAAGAACGATAGCAATTGAACGACCGATATTTTGTTTGGTCAACTGTGCCCAGCGACGTGCGCCGTCAGAGTTCATCGTCATGCTGACAGCCGGTTTGCTGTATTGGTCGAATTCATCTTTCGCATCTGTTACTACGTCACCTTCCAACGGAGCTTTGCCGTTACGTTCGGTAGACTTGATAGCGTATAATTCGAAAGTCTGTCCTTTCTTGTCAAATTCAGAAGGAGAAACGCCCCATTTCAGACGAAGGTCTTTCGGAAGTTCTGCTTTGATTTCCGGCATAGCCAGATACTTGTTGATGTCAGCAGTATCTTTATAGTTAGCGTAACCGATAACAGGTCCCTGTCCGCTAGAGTTCAACTGCAGGATAGCCAGGAGAGGATATTGCTTTTTAACTTCTTCTAGGTTGGCTGTAGATTTGTCATCAGCGGCAACGTCCCCTTTCAAAGCTGCGGCAAGGCTGTCGGCGGCACTTACGTTCTTAGCCGGAGTAGCTTCTGCGAGTGCAGCTTCTTTGGTAGAGTCTACGGCAGTAGAGTCTGCAGTTGTTTCCTGCGCTAATATAGCACGCAATTTAGCATCAGCAGATTGCATGGCAGGAAGAACTTCTCTAGCTGTATAAGTTTCCCAGAATTCCAGGTTGGCAGAACCTTGGAGAAGTTTTCTCACACGTTCCGGCTCTTTGATACCCGGCAATTCCACCATGATACGACCCATTTTGTCTTCCAGACTCTGGATGTTCGGTTGAACAACACCAAAACGGTCGATACGGGTACGAAGCACGTTATATGAGTTTTCAACAGCAGCTTTTACTTCTGCTCTCAATACTTTTTCAACTTCTGCATCCGATGATTTCTGGTTAACTTTGTCTTTCAACTGTTGTGTTGCGAAGAGTTCGGAAAGTTTTGCGTTAGGAGCAGCTTTGTGGTATTCTCTGACAAACAGAGTGATGATATCATCCTGACTGTTTACAGCTTGTTTTGCAGCTTCTGCCAATGCTTTGTTGAAAGCCTCATCCGGCTTGTTGTCAGCCAGTGCTTTAATAACATCAGGTACAGAAACTTCAAGGATAACGTTCATACCACCCTTTAGGTCCAAACCTAAACTAATCTCCATCTCACGACATTGTTTCAGCGTCCAGTTACCCAACCACACTTTCTCATTTGAGAGAGAGTCGAGGTAGTCTTGTTCTACTTTCGGGTCGCCATTCGCAATTTCTTTCGCCTTATTGGTATAATGGCGTGTTGCGAAGGAGAAAGAGAGATAGAACACACATACCAGTGTGAGTAATACCGCAAAAACCTTTACAAATCCTTTGTTTTGCATTTTACTTTTAATTTATGATGATTACTTTTTTAATTTAATTTTCAGTTAAATTCTGTCGTACACAAGTTCTTTTTGCCGCATACAAGGCTGCAAATATAGTTTTTTTTTCACATTCATGTGTAATAAGCCCTCAAATATTTGATGTTTAAGGGCTTTTTTGCTGAATTATTTCATTCCTCTGTTTTTCAGTAGCGGTTCCAAGCTTGGTTCCGCTCCACGGAAATTCCGGTAAAGCGTCATTGGGTCTTCGCTGTCCCCTTTCTCCAATACGTTGTGGCGGAAGAGGTCGGCGGTGTTTTTATCAAAGATTCCATGTTCTTTAAAGGCTTCGAAAGCATCGTTATCCAGTACATTGGCCCATAGATAGCTGTAGTATCCGGCTGCATATCCGCCGATGATATGATTGAAGTAGGTCACGCGATAACGTGGTGCTATTTCGGGGATCAGATTGAGCTTGTCCATCGCTTCTTTTTCGAATGCAAGCATGTCTAGATTCTTTACATCTGTCATCGTGTGCAAATTCATGTCGAGGATGGCGGCAGCCAATAATTCAGTGGTCATGAAGCCTTGATTGAAAGTCTTCTGTTGCAGTATCTTTTCAATAATATCGTCGGGTATCACTTCTCCTGTCTGATAATGTTTGGCATACATTTTCAGCACTTCCGGCTCAGTTGCCCAGTGCTCATTGATTTGAGAAGGAAGTTCTACAAAATCGCGTACTACATTAGTGCCTGATGTTCCTTTGTATTCGCATTTTGTCAGCAGTCCGTGCAGAGCATGACCAAATTCGTGGAACAAAGTTTCTACTTCATCCATTGTCAGCAGGGAAGGGGTGTCGCCTACCGGTTTGGTAAAGCTGCAAACGTTGCATACTAATGGGCGGGTATCTCCTTGTTGTTCGCGGTAGTTGCTCATCCATGCGCCGCCACTTTTTCCGGAGCGTGGGAAATAATCGACATAGAAGATTCCTAGTTGTGATCCGTCTGCGTCTTTCACTTCAAAGACTTCCACATCAGGATGATAGGTAGGGATACCTTCGAGCTTGGTAAGGGTGATGCCATATAGCTTGTTGGCTACGGCGAAAGCACCATCGCGCACATTCTCCAGTTTGAAGTAAGGTTTTGTATCCTCTTCAGACAGGTTGTATTTTTCTTTCCGCAGTTTTTCGGTATAATACCACCAGTCCCATGCTTCCAGTTTTTCTCCTTTGCCCTCTTTATCCATTAATTTTTGAAGTTCGGTAGCTTCTGCCTTTGCTTTTGGCAGTGCATAGCTCCAAAGGTTATTCAGAAGGCTCATTACGTTGTTGGCGTTCTTTGCCATCGTTTCGTCCAGAACGAAGTTTGCATAGCAGTCGAAACCTAATAATTTAGCTTTTTCCAGACGGAGAGAAACGATCTTACGGATATTTTCCTTGTTATCGTTTCCGTCATTGTTGTTACCACGGTTGATGTAAACTTTGTATATTTTTTCCCGAAGCGGGCGATTTTCTGAATATTGCAGGAAAGGCAGGCGGCTGGCATTATGTAGGGTGAATAGCCATTTTCCCGGTTGTCCGGCTGCTTTTGCTTCTTCAGCGGCGCTTTGGCGGAACCATTCGGGTAATCCTGCCAGATCTTCTTCTTTGTCAACAAAGAGTTTGAAAGCATTATTTTCATTCAGTATATTGTTGCTGAAAGTAATGCCAAGTGTAGAAAGTTCCTTGTTGATTTCGCGGAGGCGGGTTTGGTTTTTGGCATTAAGGTTTGCTCCGGAACGGACAAATCTTTTATAAGTTTTGTCCAGCAGACGTTCTTGTTCTGACGTCAGGTTCAGTGAGTCCTTCTTTTGATAGACATCGTTTACACGCTTAAATAGCTTCTCATTCAGGGAGATATTGTCATTATGTTCCGAAAGAACCGGTGCCAGTTTGATGGAAAGTGCGGTCAGCGAATCTGTCGTTTCCGCATCTGTCATATTGAAAAAAATGGCACTCACGCGGTCCAGGATAGGCGCGCTGTTGTCCAAAGCTACAATTGTATTTTCGAATGTCGGAATTTCCGGACTTTCGATGATAGCTTCGATGTTTTGATTCTGCTCTTCTATACCTTTCAAGAAGGCGGGCTCATAGTGCTCCAATTTAATCTTGTCGAAAGAAGGAACACCATACTGGGTTTGAAACTCTGTAAAGAAAGGATTGCTTTCTGTTTTCGTAGCACAGGAGTACATCATACAACTTACTGCTAAAATGGTTAGTGTCTTTTTAATCATCATAAGTGTTTTTTATTAGAGTTTTCAGTTCTTATCGTTTACTGATATAGCACCAGATCGGGTAGTGGTCTGATGCTTTGATAGACCGGTCTACAGTGCAATTGTAGGCTTTCAGGTTGGGGCTGATCAAGATATTGTCTATGCGGAAATAGAACTTGTTCAGATTGTAGGAGATGCCCAATCCTTTACCGGACTGTGTGAATGCATCGTCTAGCTTCTGAGTCAGGATGCGATGCGTATACGAGATAGAACCGTCGTTGAAATCGCCGCATACTATGGTTGTCGGATATTTACATTCTGCAATGGCTTTAGCCACAGAATCTGCTTGTGAAGCCCGGATAGCCGATGCTTCCGCCAGTTTTCTGATTAATTGCCTAAGTCCGGTTTTTACTTTCTTGGCATTCGGGTCTTTAATCATATCCTCATACATCCCTCTGTCTTCTTTGGTGAGTTTGTTGGATTCCAGGTGGTTGTTGATTAATGTAAGAGTATCGTTATTTACATTCAGTACATATTTCATGGAACCGTTATAATTGCTTTCATATTCGATGGGATGTATTGAAAGTATAGGAAACTTGGAGAAACAGGCTAGTTGCACATCTCCTTTCCCTTGTTGGTGGATGGATTGGTAAGGATAAGCTTTCAATGCTTTTTTAATGTCCTGTTCCGTCAGGTATTTCTTGTTGGTAGCAGTGTTATATTCTTGCAGGCAGATAATATCGGCGTTGCTATCTACAAGATAAGATAATACAGGGTTCTTTCCATCTTTCTTCTCCAGATTACTGAAACTCATCACGTTGTAAGATAGGATTTTGATGCTTCCTTCCGGTATGGTTTTAGAGGTGGAGTTAAAAGGAATATAAGTCCGTATCTGCGGAATACAAATCAGAAAACCGATGGCAGGCAAGAGCGCATACCGGTAATTGACGAATGCCCAGAAGCCGATAAAAATCAGATTGATCGTCAGGAATATCGGAAATGCAAGTCCCAAGCTGGAAGCAAGTGGGTTTATTTTCGGGTTAAGGTAAGGGCTATAAGCGCTTAATATCAACGTTCCCACAAAGAGAGCGTTGACAGCAAGTATCAGATATGTGACAAATTTGCCAATATGTTCCATTCTTTTATCTTTTGCTTGCGTCGAACAAGCTTTTCTTTTCTTCAGTTGTCAGACTGTCGTAACCGGATTTTTTTAGTTTTTCCAGGATACGGTCCACTTCATCAGACTGTGCTTTTTTGTGGGCATTGTAATCATAATCCTTCTCGCGACCGGTGGCACTATTTCCATAGTGTACTTTCATTTTCGGTTTCCGTTTCCATGTTTTCTTCTGAAACAAGGAGACGAAACCATCCAGAATCCAGTTGATCCAGGAAGTTAAATCAGTTCCTTTATTTAGGCTGGCGGCAAACCAAAGTCCTGCAAGAGCACCGCCCAGGTGGGCGATATGTCCTCCGGCATTACTTGAGGTAATGGATAATACATCGATTCCGATAACAATCAGTGCCAGGTATTTGAGACGGATAGCGCCGAAAAGAAAAAGTTGCACTCTGTAATTAGGCTCACGATAAGCCGTAGCAGCTACGATGGCTAGTACGGAAGCCGACGCTCCTACCAATGTTGAGCCCGCCACTTGCGAACTGAATAAAGGAAATACATTGTAGGCGATCATATACAGTAAACCTCCGCAGATACCTCCCAATACATATAGTCCTCTTAAATGTTTGGCCGAGAAAAAGTAGAGAAACAAACTTCCGAACCAATACAGCCAGAGCATATTGAATAAAATATGCAGGATGCCGGCATGCATAAACATATAAGTAAATAACGACCACGGCTGATGAATAAATCCGATAAGGGATGCCGGTAAGGCAAATATACCGAATATATCGGGTGTACTTACTTCAAAAAGTCGTAAGAAAACGTTAATCAACGTGCCGATCAGAAAGATGCCTACGTTGATATAAATCAGTTGGATGAAAATATTTCCTCTTCTGAATGTCTCCTTTAAATCAGCTATAATATGTCCCATTGTTATTGCTTTTTTTTCTCCAGTACAAAATCAGGATCAATCCGAATAACATTCCTCCCAAGTGAGCAAAGTGAGCGACATTATCTCCGACGCTATTGGCAAGTCCTGACCATAGTTCAATTGCAGCGTATCCTATAACGAAGAACTTCGCTTTGATAGGGAAAGGCAGCGGAAAGATGAACAACCGGTTGTTGGGAAACAGCATACCAAATGCCAGCAAAATGGCGTAAACGGCTCCCGAAGCACCTACGGTGGTCATCATGTTCAGATATTCTTTCATTGGGATAATGCCATAACCTATCAAATTCACTTGTGTATGTTGGCTGAGTTCCATCACATATCGAACATACTGCACTCCTTCCTGGATAAGTCCCGCACCGATACCGCAGAGAATATAGTAGAAGAGGAAACGTTTGGGTCCCCAGGTTTGTTCGAGAATCGGTCCGAACATGAAGACAGCAAACATATTGAAGAAAATGTGGCTGAATCCGCCATGCATAAACATATAAGTGATAAGTTGTGCCGGATTAAAGTCACTTGCGAGGAAAAAATGTAATCCCAGATAATTCGTTAAATCCAGGCCGTAACGTTGGGCTACGATTGTCCCGAAAAATACTAGTACATTGATAATTATCAGGTTTTTAGTTACAGTTGGCATCATTTTAATTTCTGAATATTTAGATAATAGACGCAAAAGTACGAATAAATTCTGTTTTAAAGCATGAAAAACGCTTCCTATTAGCTCTTTTTCAATAATTTGCTGCGTTTTTTTTATGTTTTTATTTGATATGTTGTTTTGTTCGGCTATATTTGTGGAATCAATCCATTGTGGGATAATCTTTTGTGTAACATATATATTAATTAATCATTTTACGTATTATGAATAAGTCTGATCTTATTAGTGCAATGGCTGCTGAAGCTCAAATGAGCAAAGCCGATGCAAAAAAAGCACTTGATGCTTTCATCACTTCAGTTACTAATGCTATGAAAGCTGGTGACAAAGTATCTCTCGTAGGTTTTGGTACTTTCTCTGTAAGCGAAAGAGCTGAAAGAACTGGTATTAACCCTTCTACAAAGGCAACTATTACTATTCCTGCTAAGAAAGTAGCTAAATTTAAAGCTGGTGCTGAATTATCTGCAGCTGTTGAATAAGATAGATAGTTGAAAGAAATTAGGAGAGGAGACGTGATGCGTCTCCTTTTTTTGTATCTTTGCGCGCAAGAAATAACTTGATTATGAAGATAGAAGATAAACTTGTAGCGTCCGTCATCAGCGGACTGAAAGCACTCTACGGTCAGGAAGTCCCTGAAAAGATGGTGCAGATGCAAAAAACGAAGAAAGAATTTGAAGGACATTTGACACTGGTCGTGTTCCCTTTCCTGAAGATGTCAAGAAAAGGACCGGAACAGACGGCACAGGAGATCGGTGAATATCTGAAAGCCAATGAACCGGCTGTAGCTGCCTTTAATGTGATAAAAGGTTTCTTGAACCTGACTATTGCATCGGCTACTTGGATTGAACTGCTCAATGAGATTCAGGCTGACGAACAATATGGTCTGGTAAAAGCTACCGAAACTTCTCCGTTGGTGATGATCGAATATTCTTCTCCGAATACAAACAAACCGCTTCACTTGGGACACGTGCGTAACAACCTTTTGGGTAACGCGTTGGCTAACATTGTGGCAGCAAACGGCAACAAGGTAGTAAAGACTAATATCGTAAACGACCGTGGTATTCATATCTGTAAATCCATGCTGGCATGGAAGAAATATGGGAATGGCGAAACTCCGGAGACTTCCGGAAAGAAAGGCGACCATTTGGTAGGCGATTATTATGTCTCTTTCGATAAACATTATAAAGCGGAACTGGCAGAACTGATGGCTGGATTTACAGCACAGGGAATGAGTGACGATGAGGCTAAGGCGAAAGCCGAGGCAGCATCTCCTTTGATGCAGGAAGCTCGTGAAATGCTGGTGAAGTGGGAAGCCAATGATCCCGAAGTACGTGGATTGTGGGAAATGATGAACAACTGGGTATACGCCGGATTCGACGAAACCTATAAAAAGATGGGCGTCAGCTTCGACAAGATATATTACGAATCCAACACCTACCTCGAAGGAAAAGAGAAGGTGATGGAAGGATTGGAAAAAGGCTTTTTCTTCAAAAAAGAGGATGGTTCTGTATGGGCTGACCTGACTGCCGAAGGACTGGATCACAAATTACTCCTCCGTGGTGACGGTACTTCTGTGTATATGACGCAGGATATCGGTACGGCTAAACTCCGTTTTGCTGATTATCCGATTGATAAGATGATTTATGTAGTGGGTAACGAACAGAATTATCACTTCCAGGTACTTTCTATTTTGCTTGACAAGCTCGGTTTCGAATGGGGCAAGAGCCTGGTCCACTTCTCTTACGGAATGGTGGAACTGCCGGAAGGTAAGATGAAGTCCCGTGAAGGTACTGTGGTGGATGCCGACGACTTGATGGAAGAGATGATTTCCACTGCTAAAGAAACTTCACAAGAACTAGGAAAACTGGATGGTTTGACACAGGAAGAAGCGGATGATATTGCCCGTATCGTTGGTCTGGGAGCATTGAAATATTTCATTCTGAAAGTGGATGCCCGTAAGAACATGACGTTCAATCCGAAAGAATCTATCGATTTTAATGGCAATACGGGGCCATTTATCCAATATACTTATGCGCGTATTCAGTCAGTACTTCGGAAAGCGGCAGAATCGGGTATTGTTGTTCCTGAACAGATTCCGGCTGGTATTGAATTGAGCGAGAAAGAAGAAGGCTTGATTCAGATGGTGGCTGACTTTGCCGCTGTTGTAAAACAAGCCGGTGAAGATTATAGCCCGTCTATTATCGCCAATTATACCTATGATTTGGTGAAAGAATACAATCAATTCTATCACGATTTCAGCATTTTGCGTGAAGAGAATGAGGCGGTGAAAGTATTCCGTATCGCTCTGTCGGCTAATGTAGCCAAAGTTGTTCGTTTGGGAATGAACTTGTTGGGTATTGAGGTACCTTCCAGAATGTAAGACTTTCTCCGAACAAAATATATTTCTGCGGGGTTTCTTTTTATATATAAAAGGAACCCCGTATGTTTTATTCCCCCCATTTATTACTTCAGAAGAGAGAAACGGAAACTGCTACTGTCTCTTCCTACTATGGATTATGGCTGCAATCTGCGACTATACCGCCCCGATGCACGGATTTGCCTTACCTCGCTTAGGTTGTTCGGACAGCGGTTAGGAATGGACTATTGAAGGACATCATTTGGTGGAACGTTGTCAGTAGTTTGTCATCATAGCTTTTGGAGAGACTTTATTGATGACGGGAGATTCTTTGAGCGACACCACAGTTTAAAATAAAACACGGATTATATGGATGATAAAATTTAATTCATATAATCCGTGTTAGTTGCGTTTAAAAAGGTCTTTCGGTTACTTTTCAGACGGCTTACTTTATTGGTTTATTATTTTTGTATATACCAATCTTTATCCTTTGTTCCATTCGATTTAGCCCATGATGTGAATCTTGGATATAGTTCGTCTATTCTTTTGCCTTCGTTCTTGGAATCTTTTAACTTGGTTATTAATTCACGTTCGATTTCATCACTTACAGGCATATTGATAGCAAATGGCATCATGTCTATTGAAACGTAATAGAGTCCTTCTGCCGGTCTGGAAAGATCTTTTCCTGTACCGAAGAGTGATACGTCAGCTTTGTCGGTAGGAGGATAGTTTACCAAATGTACTTCTTTTCCTCTGCCTTCATTCGAACTGATAAAAATAAATGGGTTGTAAGGAGGAACTATTTCCTTTTCGTTTATTCCATCAAGCTGTACTTTTACAGTATATTGCCTTTTAGATTCATCTGCAATGCCTTTGAACACAGTCATGTCGTCAAATAGCAGGATAGTAGGATGAGTCTGTCCGGGTTCTACTCGTTGCCCTGCCATAAAGCTGGAAGTTGGATTATCTTCTGGAGTTATCTTGACGCTCTTGATGTTACTATTGGATAGATTATGGAATTGGTATCCGAATCCATTTCTCAGATAACCTCCACAATGTTCTACAGTAAATTTGTCTTCTATTTCATAAATCCGGTTGTCCAATACCATTCGAGACAGAGTACTGGTATAACGGACTATTATATCATTCATATCATAATCACCTTCTTTCGGCCATAAGTCTTCAAAGGTCAGTGTGCCGGAATAAGTAATGGTATACAGATCTTTATCCCCAGGAACCGTTTCACTTGGGGGGAGTTCCGGTAGATTCGGGTCGGCTGCGTCTTTTTCAGAAGTAGTGATATAGAAGAGTGCGTCGCAATAGTCCATATCAATATTATCCTCAAATCCTATGGCTACAATTTTTCCGGAAGTCTTATCACGGAGAGATACTGTTCTCTGTTGGTTGTCCTTATTAAAGGCTCTGGTAGAATAGCGTGGTCCCATCCCTTTTACGATATCACCGATCTTTTCTGAATTGCCGGTAAGTTTACTTTTGAATCCCATTCCTTGCAGGCACCATCCGATAGTAACACCTTCAGGGAATTTATCCTCATATTTTTCTGTTGTTTCATTCCAATATTTTAGCTTCACAGCTTCACCGCATACTAAAGCGCCTTTCCCTAGTGTCTTGTAGACTGGAGAAACATTTGGAAATGCAATTGTCTTTTTAATTGTGTTTACATCTGGTGTAGTACCTGTTTTATATGTATAATATCCTACTGTATTATACCATGCGGCAGAACTATTAACGAAAACAAGGCTGACTTCGGTCGGTTTTACAATAGGAATGTCCGATGTCATAGCTATTGAACCATCGAAAAATTCCGGATAATTATAGCTGATGTTATGAATTTCATTCTTCCCATCTACTTTGACAGTTTTTTTTCTAAAAACATGTTTGATATTGTAAAGAATATCAGCAGGAGGGATATTTAATCCATCTTCCAAATTGTTAGGTCTCCCGTTTTCGTCCCAGTCAGCTCCGGGAAGAAGATGCCAATCATCAAGATATGTATGTTGGTTAGTCGTTATTCCTCTGGTTTTTGATGCAGCAAGTGCTTGTTTAGCTTTGATATACGCATCTTGGTTGAAGGTAATTCGGTTGCCTTCAATCGTTAACTCTAAGGGAGATACCGTACCCAGATAATCAGAATATAGCCATACCTTTGATATATTAGCTGAAATAGCCATTTCTCCAGAATATTTACCATTTTGATCTGTTGCGCCACGGTAAAGTGGTTCTATATTTTTCTTTTTCCAACTAGTAATAGCATCAGTACTTTCGTCTAATTCGAGTGGATTCTGATCATAAATCTCGAAAAGAATACGATAAGAGCCTGAAAGTCTTGTTTGGTTACCAAAAGTATAATCAATGTCTATGGCAACAGCTTGGTTCATGTCATAGTCAAAGAATTCTTCTTTGGGGATTTTTTTTGTTTCTTCTTCTGAAGAAAGATTTCGTTCATTATCTACGCAGCTACAAAAGGAAGAAATTAAAAGCAAGCCTATAGTCATGCTTTTCAAATGGGATCTTGTTTGTTTCATAAGTTTTTGAAAATAAGTAGAATAAATGGCAAATATATAAAAAATATATATATATCTGCCATCATTCTTATTTTATTTTCTTACTTCTTCTTCGAGAATTTCTTTTTGGGTGCTGGATTCGCTCCTTTTTCGTCTTGAAGCTTGATTAAGTCAAGACAGCTTTTTAACGTTAAATCCTGTGGGACAATATCTTTAGGGATTTTATAATTAGAACCTTTATAGGTAATATAAGGTCCATAGCGTCCGTTCAAAATCTCGAGTTCCGGTTCCTCTTCAAACTTTTTGATGTGGCGTTCCACTTCTTTCTGGCGTTTGTCCAAAATCAGTTGTTCCGCCTCCTCCAGAGTAATTTCCATCGGGTCGAGTCCTTTCGGCAGCGATACATATACCTTATTATGCAGGATATACGGACCGAAACGGCCTACACCGACACTGACTGTCTTTCCTTCATATTCGCCCAATGTACGAGGCAATTTGAATAATTCCAGTGCTTCTTCCAATGTAATGGTTTCCATGGATTGACCTTTCTTCATTTGTGCAAAGCGTGGCTTTTCTTCATCTTCTACAGTACCAATCTGTACAACAGGACCAAAGCGGCCAATCTTAACGGAAACGGTTTTTCCTGTTCCCGGTTCTTCTCCCAAGATGCGTTCGCCTACTTTATGTTCCGTCTTGATAGCCAACGTGCTTTCTACAGACGGGTGGAACTTATCATAGAAATTCTTCATGATAGAAGTCCACTTTACTTCTCCTTCTGCAATTTCGTCAAATTCCTTTTCTACGCTGGCGGTAAAGTTGAAATCCAGAATGTCCGGGAAATACTCGGTCAGGAAATCATTTACTACTGTGCCGATGTCTGTTGGAAGTAACTTTGCCTTTTCTGCACCGGTAATTTCAGTATGATTCTCATCCTTAATCTGATGATCCTTTAATGTCATGACATTAAACTGACGTTCTTCTCCGTCTTTATTACCTTTCTCCACATACTCACGTTGCTGGATGGTAGAGATGGTAGGTGCATACGTGGACGGACGTCCGATACCCAGTTCTTCCAACTTGCGTACAAGACTTGCTTCCGTGTAGCGCGGAGGGCGTTGGGTGAAACGTTCGGTTGCGATGATAGGTCCATGTTCCAACTTCTGACCTTTTTTCAGAGGAGGAAGCAGGTGGCTCTCATCTTCCTGTTCATTGTCGTCATCATAAGATTCACGATATACACGCAAGAAGCCGTCGAACTTAATCACCTCACCAGTAGCTGTAAATACATCATTGCTGCCACTGATTGTTATTGTAGCAGTCGTCTTTTCCAGTTCCGCGTCTGCCATTTGTGAAGCTATGGTGCGTTTCCATATCAAGTCATATAATTTTTTCTCCTGCGCTGTTCCTTCAATGGACTGGTTCTCCATATATGTAGGACGGATGGCCTCGTGAGCTTCTTGTGCGCCCTTGGTCTTTGTCTCGAAATGGCGGGGATGTACGTAGCGGTCGCCCATCATTTTGATGATAGCGTCTTTACTGCCTGTCGTTGCAAATTCCGAGAGGTTGACAGAGTCCGTACGCATGTAAGTGATGAATCCCGATTCGTATAAACGCTGCGCGAGCATCATGGTCTGCGCTACGGTGTATCCCAGCTTGCGTGCGGCTTCCTGTTGCAAAGTAGATGTTGTAAACGGAGCAGGAGGCGTTTTCTTGATCGGGCGGGTGGTAATATCATCGATTGCAAAGCTCGCTCCCTGACAAGCGTCGAGGAAAGCCTTTGCTTCTTTTTTTGTTTTGATACGGCGAGCTAGTTCAGCTTTCATTTCCACCAGTTTCCCATCCGTGTCCGGGACGAGGAATACGGCAGTGACGCGATAAGCAGCTTCCGTTTTGAAAGCATGTATTTCACGTTCACGTTCAACGATCAGACGGACAGCAACTGATTGAACACGTCCGGCAGAGAGTGCCGGTTTCACTTTTCTCCAAAGTACGGGAGAGAGTTCGAAACCTACGATACGGTCCAGAATCCGTCGTGCTTGCTGTGCATTTACGAGGTTGAGGTCAATGTTGCGTGGTTGTTCAATAGCTTTTAAGATAGCACTCTTCGTAATTTCATGAAATACGATTCGTTTTGTGTTTTCCGGTTTTAGTTTCAAGACCTCATACAGATGCCAGGCAATCGCCTCTCCCTCGCGGTCCTCATCGGATGCGAGCCATACGGTTTCTGCCTCTTTAGCTTCTGTCTTCAGTGTGCTAACCAGCGCCTTTTTGTCTGCCGGGATTTCGTAACTGGGTTCAAAATCATTATTTACGTCGATACTGAAATCTTTTTTCTTCAGATCACGTATGTGTCCGTAACTAGAAAGGACTTTGAAATCTTTCCCCAGAAACTTTTCAATCGTTTTTGCTTTTGCCGGAGACTCGACAATGACAAGGTTTTTCTGCATAATTCTTTCTTTTATAATGGCTTGTACCATAATATTCGGGGACAAAAGTAAAAAAAAAGATTCTCCCTACCTTATATTATAAGGAGAATTTAATAAAATCTTAAGATTTACATTTTATTGCAGGAAATAAAATATCAATTGGTATAGGTTAGTTTCTCTATATTCTACGTACATTTGTCTCATTAGTAAGTTAGTTTTCGTTTGACAGTTGTCAAACGAACGCCTGACAACTGTTGAGCTATCGCTTGACAACTGTCAAACGGAAATTGAATAGTAAATTGAATAAATAATATATTGGAAGAGAGAAATTAATCTTTTCCAATGAAAAACTAATAAGTAATGAGTGTTAATTATGACCTTTATGAGACTCCCAACCCTGATAAGAGTGGAGAAGAACTACCACTGCATGCACGTGTCGTTTTGAAAGGCAGTTATACAGCCGAAGAATTTGTAGAACAAGTGACTGCATTTCAGCATATGCCTCATGCGCAAGTGGTAGGTGTCATAGAAGCTATTTCGAAAGAATTGAGACATTTGCTTTTGAAGGGATTTTCCGTTGAATTGGGTGATATTGGTTATTTTACTCTTTCTTTGAATGTGAACAAAGAAGTGACTGATTCAAAAGACTTGCGTTCACCGTCAGTATCTCTTAAAGATATTAATTTGAGAATCAACCGCCAGTTTAAGAAGGATATTGAGACTGAATTGGTATTACAACGTTATCATTCGCCTTTTCGTGTGAAGAATCCTTTAGCAGAAGAAAAGTGTTTGCAGCGATTAAATAAATTCTTGGAAAAGAATCCATGTATTAACCGGCAGGATTATGCCTTACTTGTTGGAAAGACAAAAACACAGGCATTGCAGGATATTAATGCATTTATTGAAAAAGGGATTTTAAAAAAGTATGGAGCGGGACGATCGGTAGTCTATATAAAGGTAGGATGAGCCATTTTATCAGATATATATACTTGATATTAAACATTTTCTGCTTACCTTTGTTTGCATGAAAAAAGAAAATGGGAAAGGAGACGAACCTATGGCCAGTAATTATATTCGTTTCGATTGGGCTATGAAACGCTTATTGCGTAATAAAGCCAATTTTGCAGTTCTTGAAGGTTTCCTGACTACTCTTCTCAATGAAAAGATTGTCATTCAGAAATTGTTGGAAAGTGAAGGTAATCAAGAAGATGAGTTTGATAAGTATAATCGTGTTGATATGCTTGCGGAGAACTCTAAAGGAGAACTTATTCTGATTGAAGTTCAGAATAACAATGAGTATGCTTATTTTCAGCGTATGTTGTTTGGTACTTCTAAATTGGTGACCGAGTACATCAATCGTGGAGAAGGTTATGATAAAGTACGTAAAGTGTATAGCGTCAATATTGTCTATTTTTCATTGGGCAATGGAAAGGATATAGTATATCATGGTAAAACGGAATTCAGAGGGATTCATCAGAATGATGTGCTGGAGTTGACTCCGTTCCAAAAACAGACGTTTAAGGTCGATGCTGTCAGCCAGCTTTATCCTGAATATTATATACTAAAGGTGAATGACTTTAATCAGGTTGCCAAGAGCCCGTTGGAAGAATGGATTGGTTATCTGAATACAGGTGATATTCCTGATAGTGCTACTGCTCCCGGTTTGACGGAGGCCCGTGAACGATTGAAACTTGATAAAATGACGAAAACCGAACTTGAAGCATATTATCGTCATTTGGATAATATTGTAATATTGAAAGATAATATATTAACAGAACGTGCGGAAGGCCGTGCAGAGGGTCGTGCAGAGGGGCGTGCGGAAGGCCGTGCGGAAGGTCGTGTGGAAGAAAAAAAAGAAACAGCACGTAATATGAAGATTTTGAATATTCCTATTAATACTATTTCACAGATAACAGGTCTGTCGGTAGAAGAAATACAAGGCTTATAAATCTATTGGTGGCGGATTTGTAGTGACGACAACAGAATAATTGAAGTTTAAGTTTTTTAAGAAGGGGCGTTTCCATTTCCGGATAACGCCCCTTTCATTAATTTAGAATCGGAAACTCAATCCTCCTAAGAAATTGAATCCTTCCGTAGGATAACCTAAATAATATTGATATTTCTTGTTCAGCAAGTTATGTACTTGAGCATAGACAGATACGCCTTTGAACACATTGTAGCTGGCTCCGATATGCAAATCATTCACTGCAGTCATTTTCGCATACTCTTTTACTTCTTTGCGGCTGATAGATTCATAACCCAGATTTATGTTAAGAGCAGAGATCGGATGAATACGTACATTGAAAGACATTTCACTGACTGGTTTCACAGCCAACAGATATTCCCCTGTTTTGCTGTCCCAATTACGGTAAGTATATTTAGCTGATATTCCGAGGATATCTTTGTAATCGTAACTGATTTCACCTCCAAGGTAAAGATTATCTGTATTATCTTGAGCAAAAGAAAGATAAGAACCTGAATGAATATTACTTGGGTCAAAACCTAAATAAGATAAGTCGTTCTTTAGATTCTGATAACCACCGAACACGTTGAACCAAAGTCCCGGATAAGGGCTTGCTTTGAATCCGATACTACCGTTGATTTGCTCGTAAGTATCATAAGGACGTTGTACATATCCCAAAGTGGCAGTGGTATTTGCCTCCGGCAGTTCACCGTAAGGACAGATACTTTCTAATCTGCGGAAATCATTCAGTTGCTTACCGCCAGTTGCTTTTGCATAAACAATGTAGCTGTCAGAAAAAATATACTGTGCAGTGATATCGGGTGAAATACGGAAAGACTTATCAAATCCGAAAGATAAATCTACATTGGCTCCGATATGCAATTTCCAGTCATCATTATCCAGTTCATAATATGGATTTAAAAGAAGTGTTGTGTAGTTTTTGAAATATTCATCTCCGGTAGAAACATTCTTTGTATATCCGTTGTAGAGAAGATTGTTCATTTCCAAAGCGATAGTTATTAATTGTTGGTCGCCGATAGCTCCCGTGACATCGCCTTTGGTACGTATGATTGTTTCCTTGATACCTGTATTGGTTTCAAATTCATTGAACATGTTATGCTGGCGTTCATACATCAACAGATTTGTTTCTGCATTGAAACGCAGTGGTGCAGTCTCATCAATGAAATGAATGCCCGCATGGAAGTCACCGGATGTGAATTTCTGCTTGCTGTTTACGCTTTCCGGTTGGAAGTTGAAGTTGCTCAATCCGAAGTTTCCGGCAATATTTAAATCCAACTTATCGAATTGATGCGTATAATCCACATTAGCACGTGTGCGGTAGTAGAAAGCATTCCATTTCTCTCCATCTGTGAAGGGAAGAGTTAACTTACCATCCATTCCATCCATTTGGAAACGTACATTCAATTTGTCTTTCTTTGACAGACGGAATAGATAATTGGCAAGAATGTCCAAATTGCCATAATTACCATATCCGGCACGTACATATCCCGGGGTAGTGCCGGGCTGAACTTCTTTTCCGGTATAGGGGCGCATCAGACCTGCCGGAACGGAAGTGGCCGGAAAGAATGTTGTGGCATACTCTACCTCTTTCTTGCTCACTGTCGGTTCTTCTACTTTAGGCAGGACGTTTACTTTCGAAGCGTCCATAATGTCCGGGTTATATTCTTGTTCCACAACGACCGTACGGTTCATTGTTGTATCCTTCGGTTGGGTAGTTTGGGCTTGAAGGCTGGATGGCATTGACATTGCCAATGCGAGTCCCCCTATTATATAATGAGATCGTTTCATATTTTTCTATTTTTTAATTCTCAATTCTCAACTTTCAAATTACGAAGTCTGCTTTCAATCATGCTTTCAATGTCGTCATTGCCTTGGTAATTTTGTTGCAAACTTAACAGATACTGACGTGCGTCCAGATCTTTACCTGTAGCGTGATAAACATCGGATAGAAGGACAAAGCTACGTGCCAGCCAATAAGCATGTGGTGTACTCTGTTCTATATAGTTGAGCAGTTCTTTCTCTGCAGCGGCATACTCTTTTGCGTCGTAGAGTGATTGTGCAACCTGGTATTTCGCTTCGGCACCGTAAGAGTTACGTGTGTCTTTGGTCAGTTCACGATAGTCTTCCATTGCTTTTTTGTCAGCCTTTTGTTTGGTATAGGCTTTAGCACGGTAATAAAGAGCTTCATTTCTCAGCTCCGGACTAAGTTTGGCTTCTGCAAGCAGATCGGTAGCTGCATGGATGGTTTCTATATCATCTCGTAGCAGGAAGGCACAACGCAGAATACCCGTTTCAGCAAGTTGGCGACGCTCTACGTTGGTTGCTTTTTCTTTCAGCATTTTGTAGCTAGCCAATGCTTCAGTCATCTTTTGCTGGTTGAATTGCACTTCAGCACGCAAGATCAGTGCTTCCTCTGCAAACGGATTGTTAGGATATTCCAGCAATTTACCGGAGTGGAGAAGAATCATATCATAATTCTTCTGCTCGTTTCCGATCAGGCAGAGATAATAATGTGCGTTCAGGCTGAAGGCTCCTTCCGGGAAGGTCTGCAGGTATTTGTTGAGGCTTGTCTTGGCTTCTTCCATTCTGCCTCGTGCATAGATCTTTTCTGCGGCGGCATACGTAAGCGAGTCTTGTTCGTTAGCATCGAAACGTATATGCCCCGGCATGGCATTTGCTAAAGCTGCAAATTCATCGATACGGTTGAGGTCCACATAAATAGATTTTAAGTCACGCATGGCAAGGCGGGCTTCTTCACTACCCGGGTATTTTTCAATAACCTGTTTGTAGGCTTCGATCGCTTGATTGTAATCTCCTTTTTGGTAATATAACAACCCGATTTCGGCGGCAGCTTTTCTGCTGACCGGGCTTTCAGGATATTTAGTAAGTAATTCCTTGAAGGAGGTGATGGCTTGATTGTTGTTATCCATCAAAACATAGGAACGCCCTTTCTCATAAATAGCATTTACTGCATAAGGAGAAGCAGGGTACTTTCCTACCAAACGGTTCAGTAAGGTAATCTTACCGGTATAGTCTTTCTGCAGACCGGATACAAGAGCCAGTTGATAGAAAGAATAGTCTCCGGAAGAGGTATTCATCTGCTCGGCTTGCGAATAATAATGTTTGGCCTCTTCAAAGTTACGTACATGCAGGTGGCAGTCACCAATACGATTGTATGCATCGGCAAGTGCGGTTGCATTTTCACCTTTCTCCAGTTGAACGTATTTTTGGAAGTAATTGCTTGCTTGCGTATAATCTTTCCGGTGGAAAGCGATATATCCTAGGTTGTAGTTGGCAAGCGCGTACATTTCGTTATTGGGTTGGGTGGTAAGTTGCAGATAAGCATTGAAATCACGTGTAGCTTCTACCATTCGGTTTAGACGGTAATAGGATTCTCCACACCAATAGTAAGCGTCTGCCTTGGTCTGACGATTGTATTGTCCGATGGCAATGGATTGGTTCAGATATTTCAAAGCTTGTTCAAAGTCAGCGTTAGCGAAAGATTGTGTACCTAATTGGAACAGTATCTTCTGTTTGGCTTCCAATATTTGCGCACTTGGTTTGGCAATCCGGTCGATTGATTTCAAAGCCGCATCGTAGCTACGCGTATTCATGTACACTTCCACCAGGTAACTGCTGACTTTTTCAGCATAAGGAGAAGTCGGAAATTCATTCAGGAATTTCTCGAAGGCAGTAACTGATTCACCGAAAGCGGAGAAAGAAGTCTCATGCAGGCAAAGAGCATAATTGTAGGCTGCCTGTTCTTTGATTTGCATATTGGCATTGGAGGCGGCTGCTTGTTCGAAAGCCATTCGGGCCTTGCTTTTTTCTGCCAGTTGCAGATAAGAGAGCCCCATGTGGAGATATGCATTTTGGGCAAGGGCATCGTTGGCAGTTGTCACCTGCCCTAATGTTTCGGCTGCTTTGGAGTAGACTTTTGTTTGGTAATAGGAGAGACCCAGCATATAAAGGGCGTCGCGGCGGGGAGCCGAACGATCTTTATTCAAGTAATTGTTGAATGCTTCTACGGCTTGGTGATATTGTCCGAAATGGTAATAGGCATCTCCCAGGATGCGGTACATTTCTGCTGCGTGCTCATTGTTCGGATAGGCTGACAGGTAGTTTTGTGCTACAATCTGTGCTTTATCGTAGTTTTTGAGCTGCACATAAATTTCGGCTATATAATAGGGGACGAGAGCTTTGTACTTTGGATCGTCCTGTAAGGGAAGGAAACCTTTCAACGCTTCGGTATAACGCTTTTGCGTATAGCGGATATAAGAGAGGTAGTAATCACAGTCTTTGGCATATTTGGAGCTGTTGGCACGCAACGTTTCAAACCAGATTGCTGCTTCTCGTAGGTTATCGGTTTTCAGATAACAAGTAGCCAGTTGGTAAGTGCAGTCATCTCGTTCTTCATTGCCTAACAAATCAAGGTCGGCAGAGTTGAAAAGCGCCAGTGCCTCGTCATATTTTCCTTCGTAGAAATAGCCGGAGGCTAACAACGAATAAATACGGTTGGCATAAGGAGTGTCAGGATAACGGTCGAGATATTTACGGAGGAGTTCGATACGGTTTTTGTCTTTCAGTTCGTAAGCCGAACTGACCAGCATATACTCTGCGTCCTGAAGAAGGCTGGCTGCGGGCTTTTGTTTTACAAATGCTTTCAGAGCCGGCAAAGCAGCTGCATAATTCTTTTCCTGGAAAAGTTCTTTCCCTTCTTTATAAAGGTTGTCAGCCGAAGTGAACTTATCACCTGTCTGAGCAAATCCTATAATGGGCGTGCAGCAAATGGCCGCACAAATGAGTCTAGTAATTTCTTTTTTCATAATCGGGTGTTTATGCAAAAGTACAGAATGAAAGGGGATATGTTTCTGTAATTTGTTATATTTTAACGAATTATCTTTCGGATAAGAACTTTTTAAGTCCTCGCCGGACAGAATCCAGTCCAAAATCTTCCGGATTAATCTCAGAAAGAGGCAGGAAGAAAGAGTCTGCTACATCATCCATTGCCGAAAAATGGCTCATGTCTTCTACGATGCACAGGAAAAACATGTCGAGTGTATGCACAGGAAAACCCGAGTAGACATAAATATTGGGAAGTGTAAACTGGTAAATAGTTTTTTTTACCTTCAATCCTGTTTCTTCCAGCACTTCACGGGCTACACCTTCTTCACCTGTCTCGTTCATATCTATAAATCCACCGGGAAGGTCAAGAGTCCCTTTAGCCGGGGCTTTAGCACGTCGGCAAACAAGCAGTTCTTTTCTTTCGTTCAAGATGAACGCCACAGTAGCTGCGGAAGGGTTAAAGTAATAGACAAAGCCGCAATCTGTACATTTTTTGGACTTTTCGTTATTTACCTCGAAATGCGGAGAACCACATTTGGGACAATATAGGAATTGAGCTAGAGGATGTTTCATAATCGTATATACTTCCAGTTTTTTTGTTTATGCATGCAAAGTTATAAAATGCTTTTATTAATTTCATCTATCATAGCATAGAAATATTCGATTGGACTTTTTTTGCAAAGGCGGGGGAGCTGCCTTTATCTTTGCACCAGAAACAAAAAACAAAACGTTGTTTCTGATGTTATAAGTCAAATCAATTAATAACAATAAAAGCAATAAAGATTATGGAACCAATTTTAAATTCTCAACTTCCTGAATTCAGCGTTCAGGCTTTTCACAACGGAGCTTTCAAGACTGTAACCAACAATGACCTGAAAGGTAAATGGGCGATTCTTTTCTTCTATCCTGCCGACTTTACTTTCGTATGTCCTACTGAATTGGTGGATATGGCTGAAAAGTACGACCAATTCAAAGCGATGGGTGTAGAAATCTATTCGGTAAGTACTGACTCTCATTTCGTGCACAAAGCTTGGCATGATGCTTCTGAAAGTATTCGCAAGATTCAATATCCGATGTTGGCAGACCCGACTGGCGCTTTGAGCCGTGCACTGGGTGTATATATCGAAGAAGAGGGTATGGCTTATCGTGGTACATTCGTTGTCAATCCGGAAGGAAAGATTAAAGTGGTAGAACTGAATGATAACAATATTGGCCGTGATGCAAGTGAATTGCTTCGTAAGGTGGAAGCTGCACAGTTTGTAGCCAGCCACGTCGGAGAAGTTTGCCCGGCTAAATGGAAGAAGGGTGAGTCTACCCTGAAACCAAGCATTGACCTGGTAGGTAAGATTTGATAGATCTTGATAATGGTGATTATGGGAGGCCGGTAACGGGAGACGCTGCCGGCCTTTCTTTTAAAAAAATGAAAGGAAAAAAGGTATGTTAGAATCTGCATTAAAAGAACAACTAAAGGGTATTTTTGCTGGGCTGGAGGCAAACTTTACTTTTGATATATCCGTATCATCCAGCCACGAAAACAAAACAGAATTATTGGAGCTGCTGGGAGATGTAGTGGATTGTTCCGATCATATCACTTGCTCGGTGAATGAGGGAGAAGCATTGAAGTTTACTTTATTAAAGAATGGTGATCGTACCGGAATCACATTCCGGGGTATTCCTAACGGACATGAGTTCACGTCATTGCTTTTGGCTATCCTGAATCTGGACGGCAAAGGAAAGAACTTTCCCGATGAGGCCGTTTGCAACCGTGTGAAAGCACTGAAAGGCCCGATACATCTGACTACTTATGTTTCGTTGACTTGTACGAACTGTCCTGACGTGGTGCAGGCTCTGAATGCAATGACCACTTTGAATCCGGCTATTACGCATGAAATGGTAGACGGTGCGCTTTATCAGGATGAAGTAGATGCATTGAAGATACAGGGAGTACCTTCTGTATTTGCCGATGGAAAGCTGCTTCATGTAGGCCGTGGTGAATTTGGCGAATTGCTTGCCAAGTTGGAAGAACAATATGGTATTGACGAAACCAAAGCGAATGCAGAGGTGAAAGAATATGATGTGATTGTAGCCGGTGGAGGACCTGCAGGAGTATCGGCAGCTATTTATTCTGCCCGTAAAGGACTTCGTGTAGCTATCGTGGCCGAGCGTATTGGCGGACAGGTAAAAGAAACGGTGGGTATTGAAAATCTAATTTCTGTTCCGGAAACGACAGGAAATGAACTTGCCGATAATCTGAAAACTCACTTGTTGCGTTATCCGGTGGATTTGCTGGAGCATCGTAAAGTGGAAAAAGTAGAAGTGGTTGGAAAACAAAAGCAGATCACTACCTCTGTTGGTGAGAAATTTCTAGCTCCAGCACTGATTATTGCAACCGGTGCAAGCTGGCGTAAACTGAATGTTCCGGGAGAAGCGGAGTATATCGGCCGTGGTGTTGCCTTTTGTCCTCATTGTGATGGCCCATTCTATAAAGGAAAGCATGTAGCAGTAGTAGGTGGAGGAAATTCCGGCGTTGAGGCAGCCATTGACTTGGCTGGTATCTGCTCCAAAGTGACTGTTTTTGAATTTATGGATGAACTGAAAGCGGACAGTGTACTTCAAGATCGACTTAAATCATTGCCGAATGTGGAAGTGTTTGTAAGTTCACAGACTACGGAAGTGATAGGAAATGGTGATAAGTTGACTGCCTTACGCATTAAAGACCGCAAAACGGAAGAAGAACGTTTGGTTGAGTTGGATGGCGTATTTGTACAGATCGGGCTTTCTGCGAATAGCAGTGTATTCCGCGACATAGTGGAAACCAACCGTCCGGGCGAAATCATGATTGATGCACATTGCCGTACGAATGTGACGGGTATCTATGCAGCCGGAGATGTTTCTACGGTTCCTTATAAGCAAATTATTATCTCTATGGGCGAAGGAGCGAAAGCTGCGCTTTCTGCATTTGACGATAGAGTGAGAGGGATTATCTGATTGATATATTCAGATATAAAAAGCACATAGACAAAACATTGGTGAGGCCGCGAAGGTATGAATCCATATCTTTGTGGCTTTTTATTTTTTACTTTTAAGGTATTTAGCATTATCTCTTCCAAAAAACATAAAAAATGATGGAGGCGCGCCAGACTTTTAGACACACCTCCATAAATTAGTTATTTCTAAAAGATGGTGCTACTCGGAGAAATATGTATAATAGAAATTCTCTATATATCCGTCATAGTTTTTGCTTTCCTCTTTGATACAACTGTTCTCGTCATATTCGAATGTGTAAGTAGCTGTACTAGATAAATGTTGCCAACCACTGCTCGTATGGCAGTTAGCCGAAGCTTTTCCAAAGAGACCTGTTTCAACCAGCCAACGACTGGCTCCACTACTTTCCGCATAGATACAATGTGCTCCGCCTACATTAGGTACGGCAGAATAGGTCTGAACTTTGAATTGCTCTACTCCATCTGAAAATCTGGTCCATTGCGTAATATTTCCATTTTCTATGGTGATGTTAGATGCAATATTGCCATTCTTTTCAACTTTAGTCATGTAGCCGTTTTTATCATACGTATATTCGTAAGTGTCTGAACCACTTATAAAAGTAACAACATAACCTTGGTTATTTAATGTCATACTATATGAGTCTCTTCCTGTCACTGTGACATTATTTCCGTCGTAAGCAAAGAGCCATTCTCTATCCAACTCTTCTCCATTTAGCCTGTAGACACGTTTTACAGTACCATTTTCATTATATTCGTAATACCATTTATCCCAGTCGTCCGCAAAAGTGGCTATTCGATAAACTGTTACTTCAGAGGTCGTTGTAAAAGTGATTTCTGCATAATCTGAATCTTCAAAATAGATAGATCCGGTTTTTTGAGCTTTTACTTTGAATGTGTAACTTTTTTCCGGCTCTAAACCTGTCAGTTGAATCGTATTTTGGTCAGTACTTTGTTCACTACCGTTATTCAAACTATAAATATAAGCTGTTGCGTTTCCTATGGCTTTCCATGTAATAACAGCAGAACTCTCTTTTACATCAGGAACAGTAACTTCCGGTTTATCCAAAACGTTTGTACTGGGATGATTGTCGTCATCACTGCAAGCAGTCGTACCTAGTACTACTGCCAGCATAGCTAATAAGTAAAAATACTTTTTCATGTTGTTCTATTTAAGGTTAATAATTAGTTTCCGGCAACTACTATCATTCCCAAACCAACTAGGAAGAAGATAAACATCAAGGCCAGTAGTTGATTAACAGATTTCGTTGAACCTTTAAATTCTTTCCAGATAAATACTCCCCAAATAGCGGCAATAAGTGGTGCGCCTTGTCCTAGTGCATAAGATACCGCCGGACCAGCTTCGCCTGATGCGATATAGCTGAACGCAGAACCAAGTCCCCATATCGCTCCACCAAGCATTCCGCATATGTGAGTTTTTGTGTTTCCTTTAAAGTATTCGGAGTAGCTGACTTTTTCTCCAACAAAAGGATATTTCATTACTAATGTGTTGAAAACAAAATTGCTTAGTAATACGCCTATTGAAAAAACAAAGATTGCAGAGTAAGGAGTCATCATTCCTATAGCGGGTGAATTGAAGTTTTCTACGTCCATACCTTTCACTACGAACCTGTAGAATAAGGACATTAGTACACCGGCGATTAATGCAATGATAATTCCCTTTTTGTTGTTTTTCCTGCTTTCTTCTCCCTTTTGCATTTTTCCGGAGGCCACTCCATTACAAATGATAGCAATAACAATGAGAGCTACACCGCCAAATAAAAGCAAAGGATTACCGGTTGGAATTCCCAGATAATTGACAATGACCCCTAATACCAATGCAATGCCAACCCCTAAAGGAAAAGCTACAGACATACCAGCCAGGGAAATAGATGCTGAAAGAAGAATGTTTGAAGCATTAAATATTACGCCACCCAAGATAACCCAGCCAATGCTGTCTCCTGATGCTTGTCCCAGATCTTCCAGAAATGAACGTCCGGTATCTCCATGACTACCCATTGTGAAGCCTAGTAAGATGGTGAACAAAACCATTCCAATCACATAATCCCAATAAAAAAGTTCATAACGCCAATTTTTGGAAACTAGTTTTTGGGTATTACCCCAGGAACCCCAACAAATCATGGTTACGATGCAGAATATAACTGCCAATAAATAACTGTTTACTGTGAACATACTATTAGTATTTAATTGTTAAACATGAATTCTGTTATTTAAATATATAATCCAATCTTCCCAATAAGTGAAAACATTGGCTTCTTTACATTTTCTTGACCGGAACTCATGTTCCAGGTCCGATTCCTTCAAAAGGATGTGAATGCTACTGTTAAAGTTATATCCTTTTGATTCCGGCAATACTTCTATCCAACATCTGGGATATCTTTTATGAGAGTTGATTGCTTCTTTGAAATTTTGAGCATCATTTTCATTAGCGATGGCATTTACGCAGACTATACCGGTGAATAAATTCTCTCTCTGAATGGCTTCTATGCTTTTTTTGATGTTATCTCCTAAAGTGATTAAAGCCCGCATACGTTGGGAACCCCTGATTCCGGAGCGTTGCTTCTCTATATCAGCAATTGTTTCTGACAGGTCTGTGTTGGTTTTAACGAAACAAAGAACAGCCGGCCATGTTTTATTGTCATCTACCATTTGATGAAACTGATCGACGAGAGTCTTTTGTTGTTGCTCGTTGATTTCTCCCTGTACATAGATAATAGGATATTTTCTTGTGCTTCCTTGAGCTTGTTCCGGATAATAAACCGTTGCGTTAGCCATTTTGATAAGCGGTGTCTCATTCAGAAGACTTCTCTCATTATTTCCCGGCTGGTTCCCATTGAAATATTTGTTTATGAATCTGAATGCTTTCGGCAGTGCTGCATTCCAACAGGTAAAATCATGTCCTCCTGAGCGTACTTCCCATTCATGAGGTATTTGTCTTTCCAGTAATAATCGGTGCAGTTCTTCGTTACTTTCGCATAAAGTACCTTCTTTATCTCCAATATCCAACATGATGCCAAATTCTTTTAGATCGGAATTGCGGAGGGTAGAAAGAAGGTGATACGGTGAATGTTGCTTATAGTAACTGGTTAGGCGCTGGCTGCCATTCTTTCCTACTCCTCCGAAAATCCGTCCCCATTGATTGTCCCATCCTGTTTGTGGTTCTTCTATTAGATATTGTTTTTCTGTACGGATAGATGGCGATAACGCAACGACAGAACCGAATAAGTCACGGTTGCGCAGGCTAACGGACAATGCTCCGAATCCTCCCATCGAGAAACCAATGATTGAACGTGCACTAACATTCTTGCGGGTGCGATAGTTGTTGTCAATATATGGAACCAGTTCTTTAATAAAGAAAGTCTCATAAAGGAAACTGCCATCATAGGTGTCACTGTAATAAGACAAGTAGCCGTCAGGAATAACCATAATGAAAGGTTTAATCTCTCCTTTTTTTATCATTTTGTCCATTACACGGGCAACATTGCCATATTCGAGCCAACTGGTGTAATCACCCCCTATTCCATGAAACATGTACAAGACAGGATATTCTGTATCTGAATGTTCATAACCTTCTGGTAGGATGATAGAATAGGAGACTTCTTGTTTTAAAGAGGGACTATAAATACTCATCCTTTCTTTTTCTATGGGAAGTGCCCAAGCTCCATCTATACCTGACAGAAATAGGATAATATATAACAGTATCTTCCTCATATCATTTCTTTATTAACTGTTCACCAATATAATAACTCATTGAATAAATACCTGTTTGGGCAGACTGTTCACTATCCAGTCCGTTTCTTACACGATATTGCACCGGAGCTTCGGCATCCCGCAATCTATTGAACAGAGTAAACATACTATTATAATTACTCCCCTCGTCTGTTATATCCAAATAGTATATTTTAGCCCTGTTCTCGTCAGAAAGGTTGACAATATCCGCATCTTCTGCAAAGAAATAGTGGATGGCAGGGGCATTGCCTGTTGATTCATTGTATAAGTAATCTGCTTCTGAGCCGTATGCTAATCCTAATCTGAAATCTGCATTGCTTTCAGTATGAATCGTTTTCTCCACTGCATTGGTAATAGTTGAAAAATTTATTTCATTTTGGATTACCTCCTTTACATCAAAGCCGGCGATTATCATACGTTTGATTTGCAACAGAGAATCTAATGCGACTGTTACCTTCTCTGTTGTAAGATTAACATTGCCTTCTCCTTTACTGTAATAAAGCACTTTGTAGGTTAGGTCGGAATTATAGTCATCCGGTAACCATAGTTCGATATTGGAATTACCTACTTTTATATTTTTATTTGTAGCATGTAATTCCTCTGTGAATTTTTTCAGAGTTTCCTGCGGATAGCTCTCTCCTTTGAAAGAACGTTCGATAAAGGGCAGTGCTTCTTTCATAGATTCACGCCAATAACTGTCAGTGTGGGCGCCATTCCGTACACGATATTCGTGCTTGATATTCTTGTCTCGTAATAGAGAATGTAATTCACCATTCCCCGCATATAGTCTTTCTTCATCATCACCGCAGTCTATGTAGTAACGTATTGTTTGAAATGTGGAGTTTGGTTTATCTTTGAAAAAGTGTAGCGGACATTGGCTTTTATAATAACTTGTCAGCCTGCTTGTTCCTGTCTGCCCGCTTCCTCCGAAGTTGTTTCCCCATTGAAGATTCCAACCGTCTTGTGACAAAGAAATGTATTGTTCATCTGTATTTAGAGAGGGACTTAATCCTATTGATACCGAGAAAATCTCAGGATGTTGAGATGCTATACTCAATGCTCCGAAACCTCCCATGGAGAATCCGGCAACGGCTCTTTCCGTTTTACTGGCTGTCGTTCGGAATCGCTTATCAATCAGGGGTACGAGTTCATTAATGAACATATCCATATAGTTGAACTTTCCGTCATAGCGGTTACAAAAATAAGAGTTGAAACCTTCCGGCATGATGTAAATCAATGGACGAATGCTGCCATTACTAGCTTGTGCATCTGCTATGGTTTGAATATTCAGACCTGAAGGTCCCCATGAATTTTGATTCCCACCCCAGCCATGTAAAAGGAAAACTACTCCATATTTACCCGTATTTTCCGATAGATATTCTTGAGGCAATAATACGGAATATTTGATTTCTTGTCCTAATAGTTTGCTGTAAAAACTTTGATCGGGATTATAGCGTTTGGTAAACAGTTCCGGGGTCTCGGTCTGTCCATCTTCGGACGGACTGTTATCATCAGACGAACATGATGACAATCCGTAGAAAATTAATAATAAGGCAAATAGTAGGAGTAGTTTTCTATTCATGGCTTTTCTCTTTTATTTATAAGGATTGATTGGTTCTGCCGGTATGGATGAATAAACCACCATGTCTTTACATTGAACGGCATATTTTTCATTTGGATTAATCCATTTAATAACCAGTTTGTGAGGTCCTTCCTCTAAACCATAATTATAGAAAATGTCATACTTTCTTTTTATATAGTCATAAGGCATTTCTATGGTTTCTACTTTCTTGCCGTCAATGTAGGCTTCCAGGATGGCGATGTAATTGTCATTACTATCTTTAACATCTTGTCTGATCAGCCCCATTAAAACAACTCCCTTGCCATTGAACTCAAATGTTTTTTCTGTACCGAGATCATATTTGATAACTCTTCTTTCAGAAGGATATAAGCCTTCAAAAGAAACTTCCCATGCTACGGTTTTTGGCTTCTGAATCGTGGTATAGTATTTATCTCCTTTTATTTTTCCTCCGTTTGCTTTTAATACGTCACTCAATAGTTTGAGATTAATGTCGTATACAGAACTTAAGGAGATGTCTGTGTAGGGGAACTTAATATTTTCACATCTTTCGAGTGCCGGTTTCCAATATTCGGGGATAGCCTTGTATCCTTGTATCACTCCAAGAATTCCTGCGGCAGTTGCCGGGTTACAGTCGGAATCTTGTCCGCAGCGAGTGGCTATATCCATTGTTTTGAAAAAGTCGCCGTTGCCATACAAAAGTCCCATAACACAGTAAGCCGCATTGATAGTGGCGTCAATGTTAAATGCATTGAATACCCCTTCCGGGCAGCCAATCTCAAAAGCATGACGGTTTTCTATTTCCAGCCAGCATTTACGCCAGTCATCGGGATATTGTTTCCAATATTTAATCACGTCTGTGATGCAACGGTGAAATTTACTTTGTTCGGGTATTGTTTTAAGAGCTTCCGTGACAATTGTATAAATGTCGTTATTTACATAAGCCAATGCATACATTGCTCCCATGTATACACCTCCATACCATCCGTCGCCGTAGTTCATGATATGTCCTATCTTGTCGGAAAAATCGGATGCGGTATTTACCATCCCCGGACATATCATTCCAATGAAGTCTGCTTCAATCTGGAAATCAATATCGTCAGCGTGCGGATTATTTTTCCAATGTCCGGATGCCGGCGGCATAATACCGTGTAATATGTTATATCTGGCTGCTTGATTGGCATGCCATAATTTGTAATCTGCGTTTGCAAAGGCTTTGGCAAATGATTCGGCAGGAGCATTTATTCCTTCTTTTTGCATTACTTCCAGAAAGGTAAGATCCATATATACATCATCATACAATCCCGGATCTTCTGCAAAGATGTCTTTGCAATAGTCGTCATACCAGATTATTGGAGTTTTCTCATGAATGATTGCTCCTCTGTATTTAAATTCTGTAGGACCGCCATAGGTGCATCCTATGGTTTGTCCGGCCCAACCTCCTTTAATTTTGTCGAGCAGTACCTCTTTACTTATTTCAACTGTTTTTCCATATTCTATTTGTGCCGTTCCCGATATGGAAAAGGTAAATAGTAGAATGATGTTAATCAGGACCTTTTTCATCTTAACTTATTTATTAAAGTAAAATCTATCATGTTCTTTTTTCTCAGAATAATACATTATGTCGTTGATGCGAATAATGTAATCTTTTTTGCGGTTCAGCCACTTCATTTTAACGTGGTGTCTTCCTTCCTTCATGAGGTATTTCCAGGCTGGTTCTACTTTGCGGTCTGTATTTCTCATGGGTAAAACTGCTACATGGTCCAGCTCTCCGTCAATCCATATTTCCACTTTAGCAACGTAAGGGTCATTGGGTTCTGCCAATCCGAAGACTTCGGAACCGATGTGGCGTGTAGATACACGATTGATATAATCGGGAGTAATACTTCTTGTGCAGCAAATGTTACCCCAGATAACAAATCCGTTACCATTGAAATCAAATTCGAACGTATCTGTCAGGAAGCAGTCTTTGCGTTCTCTATAAAGTGGATAGGTATTTTCGAAATTTTGTTCTAAAGGAAGTACGTCCGCCTTTTTGATCGGAATTTCTATTTCCTCGCCGGATACTTTCCCACCAGTTTTGACTATGAGCTGTTTGGCTTGATCGAAACTCATTTGGTAGGCTTTTGTCAGTGACATATCTGTTCCTTCAAATGTAAAGTCTTCTACTTCTTTCAAAGGGTTTAGCCAGAATGAAGGGATTTTATCATATCCGTACATAACTCCAAGTACACCGCCGACTGTAGATGGATTACAGTCAGAGTCTTGTCCGCAGCGTGCTGCAATATCGACAGAGTTGGTGAAGTCTCCTTTACCGTAGAGCATGGCCAATGCCACGAAAGCGGAATTGAGTTTGGCATCAATGTTAAAGTTTAGAAATACACCTTTCGGACATCCTACGTCACAGTTCCATTTTTCTTGCAGGAAGTACCAGCAATCTTTCCAGTTGTCCGGGTGCAAAGAGTGGAAGTTGATTACATCCTGAATACATTGATGGAATGTGCTTTCTTCAGGTATAATGGAGATTGCGGTTTTTAGAATCGCTTCAGGACTCTTTTCATAGAAAGCGGAGCTATAAAGAGCAGCTACGAAAGCGCCACCATAAAAACCGTCACCGCTGTTCATAATATGACCTACTCTTGAGGCGATATCCAATGCCTCCGGCAGCATTGCCGGAGCCATCAGGCCTATGAAGTCTGCCTCGATTTGGAAATCCAGATCGTCTGCATGTGGGTTATTCAACCAATGGCCGGAAGCCGGTGGCATGATGCCTTGGCGGATATTATATCTACCTGCTTGGTTAGCATGAGCCAAATGATAATCAGCGAATGCAAATCTTTTGGCAAGTTCTTCCTGTGAACAATCCAGCCCAAGTTCGTTAAATGCCTCAACAAACGTGCAATCGTTATAAATATCATCGAACAATCCGGGTTTCTTTTCCCACCAATATTTTACGTAACCTTCCGCCCAGGGGATCGGCTGGTAATCTTGAATATAAGTTCCTGTGAACTTAAATTCTGTAGGTGCTCCGAAAACGACACCAATGGTTTGTCCAGCCCATCCTCCTTTAATCTTATCTAAAAGTTCTTTATCAGATAACTTTAGGGTTGTTACAGGCTGGGCTTGTATGTTGAGAGCAAAAAGCCCTATGATACATATCGTAATTATTTTCCTCATTTTTCTTCTCCTTTATTTCTCGTAAACTCCCAACTCGGTGATAGAGATGAATGATGATACATTCTTTGTGTATTTATGCCAGTGTTCCTGTACTTTTGCATCCATTAGTATGCGTATTCCCTTGGTTTTTACTGCTGGAAATTCCAAAACATATTGTGCAAAAGGAGGTTGGAAAAATACAATATCGGTTTCGGGAAGTGCCGGAGTTGATTTGAATTTGCCTACATCATACCAATGTCCGTCATTTCCAAGATACTGAATGTTTAGAGAGGTAAACCATCCTCCGAATTCCTCCAGGCAGCCCATATCTAAAACAAGCATATTGATGTTATGCTCTTCTTTCCAACCGTATCCGAAATAGTCTATTTTAGGTAGATTACTTTTGGCCGCTAATGAATAAAACACAGATCCCACGCCATCTTTGATTCCGTCATTAATCACTTCTACATTTGTTGCGTACATCGGTTTTCCAAAGGTAATCCAGCAAGAATCGAGTACTTCTTCGTTCAGTTTGCGGATATTGGCGTAAATGGTGTCAGCTTGGGAGGCTATATTTTTGGTTTTAACCAATAACTCAAAGTTTTTAGTAATTGAGTTCCTGTTATTTGCGCTTAATTGTAGGGTAATCGGATATTTTCCGGCTTCTGTAGGAGTTCCTGCCAGTTTACCGTTTTGGAATGTAACTCCTGCCGGAAGTTTACCTTTTACCAATTCCCATTTGAAATCTGCATTTGTTCTGCAGGCAAATGAGTAATCGGTCGGCTGTCCGATTTCCAAGTCCGGATTCGGGCCGATACAGAATTCCATAGGGGGAATGAATTGTGCTTTGGGGTTGACATATACCATATCACCTTTCACTTTTCCTCCTTTGGCACAAACCAGTTCGATTGCTTTGTTGTAAGTACGTTCAATCATATCTTCAATGGAAGCATCGGGCATATCAAACCTGGTGATATTGATATATCGGTCGTTGAAGGGTTTTTCCCAGCCTTCGATAGGTTTGGTCAAACTTTCGGGGAGTGACTTTGCGCCATACATTACTCCTAGAAGTCCGGAGATGGTGGCTGCCTGATTATCGCAGTCAAATCCCATTGCACAACTTAAATCCAGTGTCCGTTGAAAATCTCCTTCACCGTACAGCATGGCCAAAATTCCGCATAGTCCGTTCAGATTAGCATTCCAGATTGTTTTTGTCATGGCCGGTTCATCTATGTAATATTTTTTAGCCATGATTTGACGTGCTTTTACCCAATCTTTGGGATATTTGTCATATAAAGCAATCATCTCTTTTACAGCTATTGCATATCTGTCATCAGCTGGCAGCTCTTTTAAAGCGCGTGTAATGAGCTTGCGGATATCCTTGCAGAAAAAAGCGTCAGCGTACATTGCACCATATAGGACAGTGGGAGATACCGCCCACGAATCACTTGTGATACGGGCCGCCCAGTCACTTTTTCCTGCAGCGTATGAAATCATTCCCGGTGCTGTATACGCCCATATCTCATTGATTAATTGAGGGTCGATTTGATACCAGTGGGGATTCAGATTTTCGTCACCGGTGAACGGAGGGGTGAATCCAAGATGCATTAATCCGAGTGCAGCCCTATTGGCCAACCATACACGGTCACGGATATGATACATCCATCCCTCGCGCATATTGGCATAAGTAGGCTCTACACCATATTTCTCCATTAATAGTAAATAAATATACTCAACATCAGTATCGTCATCAGAGAATGCACCGTTATACTTTTGCAATTTATCTATGTTCTTAGTGTAACCGAATGGAAATCTGGATTCCGGGGCAGGTTCATCTACAAACTTGTTCTCAAAAGGAAGTCCATATATGTTTCCTACCATTTGCCCGATCCAAGCTCCGGCTATTTTGTCTTTTAGCTCTGTCTTTGAAATTTTTTGTGCAGAGATAAATAAGATGTTGGTAATTAAAACAAGTAAAAAGATGATTGGTTTTTTCATATTTATCAGGGTGTTGTGGTTAATAATCTTTGTTTTGAGATAATTTTGGATTTGCATTTAAAATATCCGTAGGAATTGGAAATACATTTCTAAAAGTTTCTGAACTTTGGTCAGGGTGTGCCCAATATTTTTTCAGATATTTTCCGAAACGTATCATATCTTCATGGCGCCATCCTTCCCATGCCAGTTCCCTGCCTCGTTCTGCATAAAGTTCATCAATCGTTAGCTCGCTTGTAGTATATGCGTTAAGACCAGCTCTTGTACGAATCTTCTTGAAGTCTGCCA
The DNA here is from genome assembly GCF_015559655.1 of Bacteroides sp. 1001136B_160425_E2. Lineage (NCBI taxonomy): Bacteria > Pseudomonadati > Bacteroidota > Bacteroidia > Bacteroidales > Bacteroidaceae > Bacteroides > Bacteroides sp. 1001136B_160425_E2. The sequence continues at coordinate 97,566 of NZ_JADMQH010000022.1, forward strand.
GTTGGACAGCTTCACTTGTTCTGTTTTGTCGTACCAAAGCCTCTACGTACATTAATACAACATCGGCATAGCGGAAGATGGCAAAGTCGTTGTCCATACTGACTGTATATTCTTTTAAAGAGCCATCAGTCTGATAATGCCATTTCCAGCAGCGTGCACCGTCGTATGTACTACGTCCACCGTTGCTATTGTAATATTTTTCTTCGGGGAAGATTGGGGTATATTCAAAACCAAGATCTTTTCCGCTTAAGTCTACTTGAGGGCCGTATAACCAACTTTGGCTTCTGCGAATATCTTGTTCATCGTATGTTTGGAAAAAGTCCGGTTGGCAGAGAAAACCTGACCATGGGGCTGCCGGAATATTAAATGTGGCTTGTGATGCAGCTTCCAGTGTCAGCGTATGTAAATAGAATGAGTTACTGTCACCGCTAGTATATACTCTGTCATAAAGGATCACAAAGATATTTTCTTTGGAGTCTTCATTCTTAATGTCAAAGTTAGTAGAATAGGAATCTTCAATGCTGTAAGCGTTTATATCCATAATGTCTTTACAGGCTTTCTCTGCTTTGTCATACATTGGAGTACCAAACCATGCTTCTGCATTCAGATACATTTTCGCAAGAATGCAATAAGCGGCAGCTTGTGTGGCTCGTCCATAATTAGTATCTGAAGGCTCCCTGTCCAGGAACTCGATATTGTCATTAATTTCTTTTTCCAGATAGTTGAAAATATATTCACGACTTTTTTGTTCCGGGTATCCAGTTTCCGTGTAGTCAGTTGTGAAAGGTACGTTTCCCCAACAAGAAATGGCTTGATAATAGTAGAAAGCACGTAATATTTTCATTTCAGCTATAATCTTCTCTTTTCCTTCAAACTGGATAGGTGATAGTTCCGTTTCGTAAATAATTTCATTACATGCAGCAATACCATTAAATATCCAGTTCCAGCCCTTTGTCAATAATTTATTTGCAGGTGGAATTTTATTCGTTTGGATTTCTTCATAACGTCCATTGCTGTACCAGGAACCACCACTAGCAGGAACGGCACATTCATCAGAAGCTTGTAAAAGCAGTGTCCATAAACTTTGTTCAGAATTGTATCCTTGTAATTTCGTATATGCCCTACCTGCATTGGCTACCAGTTCCTTCTCATTTTTAAAGAAGTCATTCATCGCTACTCCTGTGTAAACAGTTTCGCTAAGATCGGTACATCCGTATGATAATATACAGATAACGAAACTTAATATTATATTTGTCTTTTTCATGGTAATCTTATTTTTTTAGAATACTATATTAACTCCAAAAGTAAACTCTGTTGTACGCGGATAATAGCTCAAACTTTCCATACCGGGTTCCAGTCCGGAAAGGGCAACTTCTGGGTCGACACCAGAATAACCAGTGATGCAGAATACATTCTGTGCAGTAAGAGATAATCTTAGTCTTTTTATCATTTTAGATGTGAAATCCCAAGTATATCCAAAGGTAACATTATCTAGTTTTAAATAAGAAGCGTCCTCTATATATTTGGAAGAATATTTATAGGTCGTACTTGTGAAATTCGTTTGAGATAACCAGTTTGATGAGATATTTCTAAGTCCGATGCTGCTTAAATTTTCATATTCCATCGCGTAGTTGTTCAGAATTTCTCCACCGATAGATGCACGCAGTGAGAAACTCAAGTCGAATTTCTTATATCTGAAGGTATTACTCCAGCTAAGAGTGGCATCCGGATAAGCACAGCCAATCTTTTCCCATTGTTCTTCCGGTACGGAACCTTCCGCATTCTGTCCTAGCAGTACATCTTTTCCATCTGTATCAGTCCCTAACCATATAGGACCATAGAAAGTACCCAATGACTGTCCTTCTATCAGACGTTGAGTGTAGCAGGCTGCACTTGTAGACCATCCCACTTTGTATGTTCCGTTAGTGAATTCATCGTTGGTGAATTTTACCAATTTGTTTTTATTGTGCGAAACGGTAAGTGAGGTATTCCATGTAAAGTCCCTAGTGTTAAAAGGGGTGCCGGATATTGTTAATTCAACTCCTTCATTAGTAACTTTCCCAACATTCGTAAACAAAGTATTATATACATAAGGAGGCGTCGGCACGATGTAGTCATACAACAAGTTTGATGTAGTCCGTTTGTAATAATCGAAAGTGAATGAGAGGCGGTTGTTAAACATTGTCATATCAACACCAACATTGAATTCTGCTTTTTTCTCCCATTTTAAATCCGGATTTGCATTACTTGCAGGTTGATAAGTATTGATCCATTGACCATTGTAATAGAATTTGCCGGCTGTAGTCATCATCATCAAAGATTTGTAGTTTGAGAAATCCTGGTTACCGGTAACTCCGTATCCGGCTCTCAATTTTAAATCATCGATCCATTTGACATCCGAGAGAAATTTTTCTTTATTTATACGCCAACCTACACTGACAGCCGGGAACCATCCCCACTTATTATTGTCACCGAAACGGCTGGAACCATCACGGCGTAGAGAAGCAGACAGAAGATACTTATCATCGTAGTTGTACATGAAACGTCCGAAGAATCCGATATATGTATTATCTTCTTTGTTGGACGACATGCTGGCTTTGCCTTCAGTTAGATTCGTTCCTGTTCCGATGTTATGAGTCTGGTTGTCATCGAAGTCGAAACCGGAATTAGTCATGGATGCAGATGTGCTATAAGTATATTGGTATGTATATCCGAGTAATGCCTGAATAGAATGTTTTCCGAAAATATTTGAGTAATTTAAAGTAGACTCATACTGTGTATCATTTTCCTGATAGTTTTCAATATAGGCTTGCCCATTTGTTCCTATTAAGCTTGGATAATAATGTGTGTAGTATTCACGTGTCTCGTATTGTTCCTTGTCGTATGAAACGAAGTTTTCCCATTTTAACCCTTTTATAGGCAATATGTTTAGAGTAGCGCGGATATTTGCACCATAATTATCATTCTTACTCTCCATGTTCCTTTCGTTAATGATCGCTACCGGATTGTAATATTCCATTGCTTTGATACGACTATATCCTCCGGCGTCCGGATCGCTGTCGTCATAAACAGGCTCTGTTGGATTATGGGTAAATGCTTGCATAAAAGCACTTGTAGAGGAGGGGCTGTATTTGCGATGAATGATATTCAGGTTATAATCCAAATCGACCCATTTGTCTAATAATGACTGGCGAATATTGGTACGTGCCATTAGCTTTTCGGAGCTATTATGCTTTTGCAAGCCATCGCTCTTTTCATAATTGAAAGATGTGTGATGTGAGAACTTCTCGGAACCTCCGGATATAGACAAGTTGTGCTTATGACTAAACGGAGTTTGTGTAATTTCTTTAAACCAATCGGTATCACTGTCAAAAATATAACTTTCCAATTCTGGGCGATACTCCTTGATAACAGATTTGTATTCACTTGCCGATAAAGGTTTTGCTCTGCGTGAAACGACTCCCACGGTGAGTTGTCCATCATAAGAAACTTCCGTTTTGCCACTTCTTGCACGTTTAGTTGTGACGATGATTACTCCATTCGTACCTCTTGTTCCATAAATAGCAGCTGCCGAACCATCTTTTAATACGTCAATTGATTCCACTTCCTGAAAATTGATATTTCTGATATCTGCGCCTGCCACTCCATCAATAATAATTAATGGACCCTGACCTGCGGAAAGCGTGTTTGTTCCGCGAAGTAATACTTCGTATTTGGCTGTCGGATCAGCACCGTTCGGATTGATAATTTGTAATCCTGCCACTTTTCCTTGCAGCATTCCCATGGCATTGGTGAATGTTCCGGGATTGAGATCATCTTTCTTCATGCTGGTAACCGATCCTGTAAGCTCTTTCTTAGTGGTAGAGCCGTAGCCGATTACTACAACGTCATTAAGCACTTTCGAGTCTTCGCGGAGGTGTATTACAAGCTGTGTCTGATTTCCTACTTGCTGTTCAACAGTTGCATAACCTACATAAGATATAACCAGTACATCAGAAGGATTAGCTTTTACATTGAAGGTTCCGTCAACTCCTGTAATAGAACCATTTGTTGTGCCTTTAACAAGGACACTGGCGCCGATAATGGGGTCATTTGCTTCATCGAGGACTGTACCTCTTATTGCCTTCTGGGCAATAGCATCATTGCTCATCAAAGAAAATACTATTAACAACATACTTGTCAATAGACCGTGGATTGAACATTGTTTTATCATAATAACAGAATTAAGGATGATTATTGTATTTCTTTTCTCAAAGGTATAGATACTTGTGCTCCCATTCTGGTGACAGAAATAGAAGAGGCTTTACTTGCAAATATAATTGCATCTTTTAGATTCTTGCCTTCAGACAGAGCTACGCACAGTCCGCCACAGAATGTATCTCCGGCAGCAGTTGTGTCTATTGCTTTTACTTTGAAGGCTGGGATGTGAATAAACTCATCATTTTCATAAGCGAGAGCTCCTTTGGCCCCCATCGTAATAATGACAGTTTTTATGCCTTTCGAACTAATATAACGAATCGCTTCTTTTGCCGATTCATCATCTGTAATGTGCATTCCCGAGATGATTTCAGCCTCTGTGACATTCGGAATAAGAATGTCGACATTGGCTAATAAATCGTCAGGCAGTTGTTGGGTAGGGGCAGGTGCAGGGTTTAATATAACGGTAATTCCATCTTTTTTCGCCATTTTGGCTGCGTAAGTGACGCTCTCGATTGGAGTCTCAAGCTGCATGATGACGATGGATGCCTGTTTAATGGCGGGTTCTGCATTTTGTATGTCATCAATAGATAAAGTCCCGTTGGCTCCGGAAGCAACAACAATACAGTTCTCCCCTTTTTTGTCGACATTGATAAGAGCTATTCCTGACGGTTCCTGCGAGGTAATTCCTACATAAGTAGTGTCGATTTTTTCTTTGTGAAACATTTCCAAGGTTTCATCTCCGAAAATGTCATTCCCTATTTTGCATATGAAAGTGACATCTCCTCCTAGTCTTGCAGCAGCTACGGCTTGGTTAGCTCCTTTGCCGCCATGATTCATTAAGAAGTTTCCTCCCAGAATTGTTTCTCCGGGTTTGGGTAGACGGTCTGATTTAATAACCATGTCCGTATTACTACTACCTATCACTACGATTTTCTTCTTTGTGTCCATATAATGAGTATTAAGTATTAAGGCGAATTGAATCATAAACGATGCGCAATCGTTTGCGCAAATATAGAAATTTTTTTCAAAACAAAATATTTTTCTTGCTTTTTTCTCAAATAAAATGTTATTTTTGCAAAAAACAACCAGTAATGAAAAAAACTCTGATTGATGTATCAAAGAAAACGGGGTACTCTATCTCTACGATTTCCAGGGTGTTAAATGGAAAATCGGAGAAGTATAGAATAAGCCAGTCGGCTAAGGAGGTTATTTTGCAGTCCGTTAAAGAACTGGACTATCAGCCTGATATAGTTGCGCAAAGTTTGCGCAACAACACGACATATACTATAGGCCTTCTTGTACCGCACATAGATAATCCCTTTTTTGCCAATATAGCAAGTGTTGTCATCCGTGAAGCACAACGTTATAATTATACTGTTATGCTTATCGATACCCTGGAAGATCCTGTTCAGGAAAATAAAGCTATCGATTCACTTCTGTCACGTAAGATAGACGGAATTATTTTGGTTCCAACCGGTGAGAATCCTTCTAAACTGGAGGAAATTAGTACTAAAACTCCGATTGTGCTGATTGACCGCTATTTTGAGAAGCATAATTTGCCATACGTAGCTACTGATAATTATATAGGAGCTTATCAGGCAACGAAATTATTATTAGAATCGGGGCATAGTAAGATTCTCTGTATTCAGGGACCGGATATTTCTATAACAACTAAGGAACGTGTGCGCGGGTATCTTGATGCGCTTCGCGAAGCTGGTTATCAGGATAATGCAATGATAAGAGGAAATGAGTTCTCGATTCAGAATGGTTATATTGAGACTAAGTTGGCTCTGAACTCTACCACAAAGCCTACTGCTATATTTGCGTTGAGTAGTACGATTCTTTTGGGGGCAGTCAAGGCATTGAATGAGCATAAAGTAAGAATTCCTCAAGATATGTCTATCATTTCGTTTGATGATAACTTATATTTGGACTATTTGAACCCTCCTATAACTCGTATTGCACAATCACTGGAGAATATTGGCATTATTGCTGTAAAAATGTTGATGCAGAAGATTTTGGAAGAAACTGAACTACATTCGGAGATTCTTTTGAAACCTAATATTATAAAACGGGATTCGATAAAGGTGTTAACTGATCGAAAGTAGTATTTTAGATAATAGAAAAAATCGGGCTTGAACAATGTCAAGCCCGATTTTTTACATATTAATACCGTTTCTTATGCTGCCGGATCCGGTGCTTCACCACCGCCTTCATTTCCACCTTCTCCGTTGCCTTCATTTCCATTGTCAGGCGTACTTGACACCATTGCCTTTTGACACCAACTATATGAATTTATAAGTATCAAGAGTTCTGGGCTCAGTTGTAATTCTTGGGGATTGGGGGGATTTGATTCAGGGCAATCACATCCCTAAAAATTGATTCATTCCCGCACAGTTTTGAATAAAATAATGGAGTATTCTGAAAACGTTGTGGTAAATTTGAAAAAGACGATTGAGTTTTTAAGATTCCCCGTTATCTTTTTATTATAAGATATGGGTCAAGGGTGAGGGGTGGTGAGGGTAGATTTATAACCTTTTATTTTATTATTTTCTATACTATCTCCTTTTTTATCTATAAAA
>NZ_JADMQH010000023.1:0-103537 GCF_015559655.1 Bacteroides sp. 1001136B_160425_E2
AAATGGACATCCATTTCACCCTCAAGCATTTTCTCCAGTACTTGGGCATGCAACTGTTTAAGAAACTTGCTCACATCAGCTTCTGTTTTGAACTGGCTAAGGAACTCCTTGCTTAATACCTCATCAGGCACTACTTGATTCTTTTCTTTCATAATCTTCTTCATTTTGCAAATGTATAAAATAAAAAATACGAGACTCAAACTGGAATCCCGTATTTCCATTTACACAAAATATTTTATAGTGCCTTTTGAGTAAAACAGAGGCTCTATTCGCACAGAACAGAGCCTCTGTTTTTTATTTGGGCAGCATTGATGTTAAGTATTCTATTTCTGCAATCAATAGTGGAATATCCTGTTTGGCATGTGTTATGAACTCCAAATCATCTTTCGATGATGGCATTTAAATCAATGTTATTCATGGGTCTTACAGTCCTTTTTTCTTTGCTTCATTCCAAATAGCATCCATCTCTTCAAGAGACATATCCTTCAGGCTTTTTCCTTCCTTGATAGTATGTTCCTCCAAATAATTGAAGCGACGGATAAACTTTTGATTGGTAAGTTCCAAAGCATTATCAGGATTGATCTTGTAGAGACGCGCTGCATTGATAAGGCTAAACATAACGTCGCCGAATTCAGCTTCCGCCTTGTCCTTATCCATATTAGCTACTTCATCCTGAAATTCTCCGATTTCTTCCTTCACTTTATCCCATACCTGTTCACGCTCTTCCCAGTCGAAACCTACATTGCGGGCTTTGTCTTGAATACGATAAGCCTTGATGAGCGAGGGGAGGGCAGCGGGTACACCGCTCAATACACTCTTGTTGCCGTCTTTCTCCTTTAGCTTCAACTGTTCCCAATTTTCGGAAACTTGTCCTGCTGTCTCTGCTTTTACCTCTCCGAATACATGCGGGTGACGGAAAATCAGTTTATCACACAGTTTATCGCAAACATCTTTGATGTCAAAATCTCCTGTTTCCGAGCCTATCTTGGCATAGAAAGCTACATGTAGCAATACGTCCCCCAATTCCTTGCAGATTTCTTTCTTGTCATCCCTCATCAGGGCGTCGCAAAGTTCGTAAGTCTCTTCTATGGTGTTGGGACGCAGACTTTCATTGGTCTGTTTGCGGTCCCAGGGACATTTAACACGCAGTTCGTCGAGAATGTCCAGGAAGCGTCCGAAGGCTTCCATCTGTTCTTGTCTGGTATGTGACATAAATCGTTTTTTATTTAAAAATTGATGCAAAGATATGACTAATAATTCATCCCGAAGTTCCAAAGAGGAATAATATTACTGTATCCGGTTTCTATATCATCTTTTACAATGTATCCTTCTTTGGCTTCGGTTATCTGTTGTTGTCCTTTGTTTTTTCCTCCTATTTCAAATGTTCTTTCTCCTATTTGGAAATCAGAAATTTTTGAAGATATAATGTCCTGTTTTACTCGCATTTGGTTATAAAAAAATGTTTCGCGGATATTACCGATATTGGAATTTTCTCTTCCTAATGCATAAATGAGATTAGTATTTTCAAGATATATTTTTTCTACTTTGCCCAGACCTCTGATCCCGCCTGTGTCATCGCGAACTTGAGCTATCATTCCCGCTTTCTCGATATAAAGTAAGTAATCGCTTAAATAATTACGACTTACTCCAATGATGTCAGCGAGTTTTTGCATGACAGGCTTAAATGGAACGTTTTTGGCAATAATCATCAACAGTTGTTTCAATTTACGTCCTGTGGAGACATTCATATTAGCATATTGAGGAATGTCATTTTCCATAGTTTGGTTGATTACTTGGTTCAACTCGATTTCAAAAGTGATATCTTTGCTAAACGGGTAATAGCCGTGTTGTATATATTCAGCGAATAGCGGAAGTGGATGTGCTATTCCCGGAATTTCAACTTTATGTTCCAGTATCTCTTCTAATGTGTAGACTGGTACATGAATTTGATGGAACATACTTAAATATTCTCTGAAAGACAGCCCTTGCATTTCATAGATGGGGGTACGTCTGCTTAAATCTGCCGTTCCTTTATAAATATCCAAAATAGAGGAACCGGTGAAAAGAACTTGCATATCAGGATAAGAATCGAATATCTGCTTCAATTCACGAGACCAGTTAGGGTATTTGTGTATTTCATCAATAAATAGGTGCTTGCCACCTTGTTTGCTGAATTTGTCTGTTAGGTCAATCAGGGAATTATCGGCAAAGTACATATTGTCTGCTGAAACATACAATGTATCTTTCGGATTCATGTTCTGCTTGATATGTTGAAGGAACATGGTGGTTTTACCTACTCCGCGTGGTCCGACAAGTCCGAGCATATGACTGTCCCAGTTTATTTCAGTATACTTGTATCGGATGAAATCGGTACTTGTAGCTTTAAGGAGTTTATTGAAGTTTTCGTATAATCTGTCCATGGTTGGTATATATTTATATGCAAATATACGTCAATTGCACAACAAAAGTGCAGAAAACTATAGTTTTCTGCACTTTTGTTGTGCAATTAGTGAGGAAAATCAAGTGAAAATGTTTTCTTGAGGAATTTATTTGGTTCAATCCGTTAATAATTCTGTTTGTATATATAGAACATAGCTGATTATCCAAAACTCAATAAATGTATATGATTTGTCCTGCCAATAGCTTTGATATGTTATTTCCAACGTTATACAATTATGAATAGCTTCAATGGCCGGTATCAGATATTGCTCTCCTGAGGGATAGTCTTCCAGTAGAATTTTATCCTTTAATTTGTGGCTTTTATTGAGGGTTGTATTGACTGCAAATGTATTCAAGGGCCATTTTCTGAGTCCTTTCTTTTTAAGTTATTCAGTGTTTTCTATGTAATAATTACATCCGTTATGTCTATCGCATTCTATGTTTATGCCGAATAGTTCCTCAATAGCCTTCCGGTGATCACACTGCAGCCATTTACGGTTAATTTCATCCTGTGTTATTGTTCCAGCCCGATAGATTGTATCTACTAACCAGAGATATCTATTAAAGAGATCTTTTGCCATAAAGAAATCAGTTTATCCGTTTTATATTAGTGCTGCAAATATCGTGAAACGATGTGCCAAAACAAGGCACAATCTATACTTATTTCTTTTTCCACTCCTGATAGGAAATCAGCAGCCCCACTACTTCCGAATAGTTTTGCCGTCCGCTTTCTATCTTATTCCCTTTCAGATAAAGGTCATATATCCAATCCTGCACAGCACCGACCACGGGGCTATACTTGGCAGCCCAATACGCCTGGTTATTCTTAGCCAATTCGATAATTTCCGGTCGGATACGTTTAAAAAGTCGGGTGTATTCTTCTTCCGGGAGTAAGCTTTGCGCATTTCCCAATACATGTCCCAATACAGAAAAGTATCCGGAAAAACGGATTCCCATTGCTTGTGAACGGGTGCAAACCTGATAAGCATAAAAATTAGCTTCCGCTTCACTGGTGATACCTAATAAATGGGCTAGTTCGTGAGCATAAGTGGCTGGATAATTAACGGGAAGCAAATCTCCGTTGAGGGTAAACTCACAGAAGAAAGGCCCCATGCTACCCGTTACTCCTACCATTGAAATGAAGGGAGTGAATAACATTGTTTTTACCCTCGGATGCTCGTGTGGAGGGCGATGTACGCCCAAGCTATCACTTAACTGATGATAGATTCGCACAGTTTCCTCTCGTATCAAGTCTTGGTTGATACTATTGACAGGAGTATACGAACGGTTAAGTTGAGTAATATAATCATCTACGAATTCTTGGAAAATCTCGGGAGTATAGGCGGTGTACCGGATTTCTGTTCGTTGATAGAAGTTTTTCTGCGAGTAGTTCAGTCCCCATGCCAGATAGAACCATACATAAATCCATAATAAGTATTCCCCATCGCGCAATAAGATTTTCTTCCAAGGCAACTTCTTGCGGAGACGGGCATAAAAGGGATAAACAATCACGCCTGTGATGCTAAGAAAAATAAATAAATCCCCTATTGCAAAAGGAAATAAACCGGAAAAAAACGACAGGACGTATGAGATAAGGGGATAGATTGTCTGAGAATAGATCGTTGCCAGAGCAGGAATCCATTGCGTTAGCCACACCAGGATTAACAATGCTCCTAAGGCTAAATATCTTACATTTGGCTTATTTTTCATCATTTGTATAATATCAGTCAACAAAAATATGCATTTAATAAACGTTGCGCGAAAAAATACCTCTATATTTGCAAAAAATCTGTTAACAGTGACTTTGTGTACCTGCGTAATCAGAGAAAGTTATTCAACATAAACCGGATAAGATGGCTACATCAGAAGAAATAGAGAAGTATTGCAGGAATTGTGTGTCACGTGATTTTGTGAACGGAAAAGGACTCGTTTGTAAACGTACCGGAGAACTTCCCGCTTTTGAAGAAGAATGTGACAGTTTTGAGCAAGATAAGGAGTTGGAAAGATTAGCGCCTCCCAAGCCGGAAGACTTTCCGGTATCTATGACAGAAGAGGAAATGCTTGCCGAAGAGAACCTGCTCAAAGGAGTATTGTGTGCGGTTGTCGCATGTATCGTTGGGGCGGTGGCATGGGGGCTGATTTCCGTTTCTACAGGTCGTCAGATAGGATTTATGCCCATTGCTATCGGATTCATGGTAGGTTTTGCGATGCGACAGGGCAAGGGAATACGTCCTGTTTTCGGAATTATCGGTGCGGCATTATCTCTGATTAGTTGTATCTTAGGTGATTTCTTGTCTATTATCGGGTATATCTCCCAAGATTATGAAATGGGCTATTTTCAAGTCCTGGCAGGTGTAGATTATGGAGAGATATTCTCTATTCTGTTGAAAAATGTAATGTCGATGACTGCCCTGTTCTACGGATTCGCTCTTTATGAGGGATATAAATTCTCTTTCCGTGCACAGAAACATCCCGAGGGTGGTAAGATTTGAATTTAAATTATTAATTTTGCACCCGTTATTTTTAGAATATACATTATCATATACATAAAACAATATGGAATTAGCAAGTAAGTACAATCCCGCTGACGTGGAGGGAAAATGGTACCAGTATTGGCTGGACCATCATTTATTCAGTTCAAAACCCGATGGTCGTGAACCTTACACCATCGTCATTCCGCCCCCGAACGTCACCGGTGTGTTACACATGGGACACATGCTTAATAATACCATCCAGGATATTTTAGTTCGTCGTGCCCGTATGGAAGGCAAGAATGCCTGCTGGGTGCCGGGAACTGACCATGCTTCTATTGCCACCGAAGCAAAAGTTGTAAACAGACTCGCTTCTCAAGGTATCAAGAAAACCGATCTGACTCGTGATGAGTTCTTAAAACATGCCTGGGAATGGACAGACGAGCACGGTGGTATTATCTTGAAACAACTCCGTAAACTCGGCGCATCCTGCGATTGGGATCGTACTGCTTTCACTATGGATGAGAAACGCAGTGAAAGTGTAATCAAGGTATTTGTCGATCTGTTCGATAAAGGATTGATCTACCGGGGCGTCCGCATGGTAAACTGGGATCCGAAAGCCTTGACAGCTCTTTCCGACGAGGAAGTAATCTACAAGGAAGAACACGGAAAGCTGTATTACCTCCGTTATAAAGTGGAAGGCGATCCGGAAGGTCGCTACGCGGTTGTTGCAACGACTCGTCCCGAAACAATTATGGGTGATACGGCCATGTGTATCAATCCGAACGACCCGAAGAACGAATGGCTGAAAGGAAAGAAAGTTATCGTTCCGCTGGTAAACCGTGTCATTCCTGTGATTGAGGATGATTATGTAGACATCGAATTCGGTACAGGTTGTCTGAAAGTAACCCCGGCCCATGATGTAAACGACTATATGCTGGGTGAAAAATATAACCTGCCTAGTATCGATATCTTCAATGACAACGGTACATTGAGCGAAGCTGCCGGTATGTATATCGGTATGGACCGTTTCGATGTTCGTAAACAAATAGAGAAAGACCTCGAAGCTGCCGGATTGCTGGAAAAAATAGAAGCCTATACTAATAAGGTCGGATATTCGGAACGTACCAACGTTGTGATCGAACCGAAATTGTCTATGCAATGGTTCCTCAAGATGCAGCATTTCGCAGATATGGCATTGCCTCCGGTAATGAACGACGATCTGAAATTCTACCCTGCAAAATACAAGAATACCTACCGTCACTGGATGGAAAACATCAAAGACTGGTGTATCAGCCGTCAGTTGTGGTGGGGGCATCGTATTCCTGCATACTTCCTGCCGGAAGGTGGTTATGTAGTAGCCACTACTCCCGAAGAAGCTCTGGCAAAAGCAAAAGAAAAGACGGGTAATGCCGCCCTGACAATGGAAGACCTGCGTCAGGAGGAAGATTGCCTGGACACTTGGTTCTCTTCCTGGTTGTGGCCTATCTCTTTGTTCGACGGAATCAACAATCCGGGCAATGAAGAAATCAAATACTACTATCCGACAAGCGACCTTGTGACAGGACCGGACATTATCTTCTTCTGGGTAGCCCGTATGATTATGGCAGGCTACGAATATGAGGGACAGATGCCGTTTAAGAACGTATACTTCACAGGAATCGTTCGCGATAAGCAGGGACGTAAGATGTCTAAATCACTCGGTAACTCTCCTGACCCATTGGAACTAATTGAAAAGTATGGTGCCGATGGCGTACGTATGGGTATGATGCTTTCAGCTCCTGCCGGAAACGACATCCTTTTCGACGACGCACTTTGCGAACAGGGACGTAACTTCTGCAACAAGATATGGAATGCTTTCCGTCTGATTAAAGGATGGACGAATGCCCAAGGAACGATTGCAGTTCCGCCCGAGGCTCATCTGGCTGTTCAATGGTTCGACCAAAGACTGGATGCAGCTGCGGTTGAAGTTGCCGATTTGTTCTCTAAATATCGTTTGAGCGAAGCATTGATGTTAGTTTACAAACTATTCTGGGATGAGTTCTCTTCTTGGTTGCTGGAAATTGTGAAACCAGCTTATGGACAGCCCGTTAATGGCTTTATTTATAGTATGGTGCTTAGTTCTTTCGAACGTCTGCTTGAGTTGCTTCATCCTTTCATGCCGTTTATCACAGAAGAACTGTGGCAGCAACTGCGTGAACGCAAACCGGGTGAAAGTTTGATGGTTACTCTCATGGAGGAGCCTCTTGAGGTAAACGAGAAATTCTTGCAAGAATTTGAATTGGCTAAGGAAATTATCAGCAATGTCCGCAGTATTCGTTTGCAGAAGAATATTGCTTTGAAAGAACAACTCGAATTGCAGATCGTAGGTAGTCATCCGGTAGAAAAAATGAATCCGGTGATTATCAAGATGTGTAATCTGTCTGCTGTAACAGTGGTGGAAAGCAAATCGGAAGGTGCTGCTTCTTTCATGATAGGAACAACAGAATTTGCGGTACCATTGGGTAATATGATTGACGTGGAAGCGGAAATTGCCCGTATGGAAGCAGAACTGAAGCATAAAGAAGGATTCTTGCAAGGCGTAATGAAGAAACTTAGCAATGAAAAATTCGTCAACAATGCTCCGGCGGCTGTTCTCGAACTGGAACGCAAGAAACAGGCCGATGCTGAAAGTATTATTAATTCTTTGAAGGAAAGCATTGCTGCTTTAAAGAAAGCGTAACTCTCTGATAGCTAAATTTCAATAATATAAGGCATCTCGATTAATTTTGAGATGCCTTTTTTTTGCGAAATGGAAATAAATACTACCTTTGCCGTAGCTATTATCGAACATCACAAATGAAACAAGTACTCCGAATCACCTCATTCTTAAGCATATTCCTTTTTATAGAAGGATTCTTATTATCTGTGTCAGCTCGAACTGATACAAAAAATAAAGAAGTACTGGTTTTAAACTCCATTAATTTTAACTTGCCTTGGGCTAAAAACTTCTATTGGTGCATACACGATGTCCTTCAGAAGCAGGGTATATCTGCCAAAGCGGAATCTCTTTCCGTACCTGCTTTGGCTAATAAGATGGAAGCAGATGCCGTAGTCACCCATTTGCGCGAGAAATACCCGGTAGCTCCCGCTGCCATCGTCTTGATTGGAGATCCGGGATGGATTGTCTGCCGTGAACTGTTTGATGACGTATGGAAAGACGTTCCGGTAATAGTGGCAAATGCCCGCGACCGCCTGCCTGCTTCTCTCGATGTTTTACTGTCTCATGCTCCGCTGACGGAAACCAACAGTGTCCCCGGTGAAGAATGGAGAAGAGGCTATAATCTGACACTTTTAAAGCAGCATTATTATGTGAAGGAAACAGTGGAACTGATTTATAAACTAATACCAGACATGAAACGTCTGGCATTTATTTCGGACGACCGATATATTAGTGAAGAAACCCGTGGGGATGTGAAGGAAGCCGTCGAAAAAAACTTCCCGGATTTACGTCTGGAGCTACTTTCTACCACTCAATTATCGACAGAAATGTTGCTGGATACCCTGCATAGTTATACACCCAATACAGGAATTATTTACTACTCCTGGTTTGAGTCTCATAATGAAAATGACAACAACTATCTTTTCGACCACATACAGGAAATTATAACCAATTTTACTCCCTCACCTCTGTTTTTGCTATCTCCCGAAAATTTATCGAACAATACTTTCGCGGGAGGGTATTATGTATCGACAGAGTCTTTTTGCGATTCTTTGCTGGAAATCCTGAATCGCATATTGAATGGAGAACAAGCCCGCAATATCCCGGGTGGAGTGGGAGGGGAAGGAAATGCCTATCTTTGTTATCCTGTATTAAAGTCTTATAATATTCCGTCAAGTCGTTATCCCGATGATGCTGTATATGTTGATAAACCTCAAACTTTTTTTCAGCAACATTGTGTTAAGATTATTTCTAGTTCAGTCTTTCTATTATTTTTGATAGCTGCTATTGTCTATTATATTCGTATTCTTCGGAAAGCGTATAGCCGTTTGAGTGAAGCAATGGAAAAAGCAGAACAGGCCAATCAATTGAAATCTGCTTTTTTGGCGAACATGAGTCATGAAATACGTACTCCTTTGAACGCAATCGTGGGATTTTCAAATATGCTTCCCAGTACAGAAGATCGTGCCGAAATGCGCGAGTACGCAGATATCATCGAAACAAATACCGATTTGCTACTCCAATTGATAAATGATATCTTGGACTTATCAAAGATTGAAGCCGGGACATTTGATTTCTATCTTTCCTCGATCGATGTTAATCAGACAATGGAGGAAATTGAACAAAGTATGCGGTTACGTTTGAAAAACAGTGATGTTACCCTTGCATTTACCGAACGCTTGCCGGGTTGTCTTTTTTATATTGACAAGAACCGCTTGATACAATTGCTTGCCAACTTTGTCAATAACGCTATCAAATTTACTCAAACAGGTACTATCTGTATGGGGTATCGTATGACAGACACCGATACTATTTATTTTTATGTATCGGATACCGGCTGTGGTATGTCGAACGAACAGTGTGAACATGTTTTCGAACGATTCGTAAAATATAACCCGTTCATTCAAGGTACCGGTTTAGGACTTTCCATCTGTCGTACGATTGTTGAGCGTCTCGGGGGGAAAATAGGAGTAGATTCAGAAGAAGGTAAAGGATCTACTTTCTGGTTTACGCTTCCTTATAGAAAGAGATGAGATTCATTAATAGATAAGTTACTGTCTCCTTCTTGCGAACTTCCTTTTCCTTATTACCAAAATTGTTTTTGCCCAAAAGAAATCTATAAACGCAAGTTGCATTTATAGTTTGTTTCAGGTCAAATAGAACTTTAGCCTTAGAGGAACGTAAGTTTATCTTTAATACAACGTAAGTTATCTATTAATACTTTAGCTGACAGGTAATGGCCAAATAAAACAATATTGGTGGTTACTTATATGACTTGTTTAGTCTTACGGGAATAAGATAGGAAGCAGTAGCGGTAGATAGTCTTTTAAATCTAAACGTAATTGTTTCAGTGCCTGCTGTATACGATAATCGACTGTTTTAGGTGATATTTCAAGAATTTCTGCAATTTCCTTATAACTCATATCCTGAAAGCGATGCATCACAAAAGCTTCTCGGTAACTTTCCGGCAAGTTGGCAATAGCATCCTTGATTTGTCGTGTCAATTCCTCTATTTGATAGATATCCGTATCTTGCAGCATTTCCTTCATTTCTTCATAGAATTGTGTGTCGGCACGTTGGGCGGCATCAATATGTGCAAGCTTGTTCAGAGCCTTGCGATATATCATTTTGTAGAGATACGAACTAAGCGAGATCTCAATAATCAGATTCTCTCTGTTCTCCCAAATCCATAAAAGAGAGTCTTGCACAATTTCCTCCGCATCTTCCAAGTCTACAAAACGATGGCCGTAAGCACACAGTGTCGGATAGTATTTCCGGAATAGTGCATCGAATGCTTTCTGGTCTCCCCGTTGTATAGCAGATAGTAAGTAATTGTTTTCTGACAGGTGGATTTCTTTCATGTATTAGTTTGGTAATTTGTTGCAAATATAGCTTTTTTAGATGAAAACAAAGATTTTCAATAAAAAAATGAGATTTGGTTTAGGAATCTCTCAAGTCTCCCTTGTCTTATAGTAAAAGGCAATAAAAACAGATATGGATAAAACAGATAGAAATACGATAGAAGAACTGCTTCCTCGTTATTGTGAAGGATTGGCAACGGAGGAAGAACGTCTGAAAGTTGAGATGTGGATGGGCGAATCGGACGAAAACCGACGGATGGCAAAACAGATACATGCTCTTTATCTTGCCACGGATACAGTCCATATCATGAAGAAAGTCGATACGGAGAAAGCATTGTTGAAGGTGAAAAGTAGAATGTCGGGTAACAGACGCAAGGGAACGATGTGGTGGCAATGGACACAACGTGCGGCAGCAATTTTGTTCATTCCACTTCTCGTTACATTGATGTTCCAGTATTGGGGAGGAAACGAACAGGAAGTGGTACAAATCATGGAAGTGAAAACAAATCCTGGGATGATGACCTCATTGATCCTGCCCGACGGGACACTTGTTTACCTGAATTCGGAGTCAACACTAAGTTATCCTTCACGTTTCGATAGTGATACAAGAAATGTGACTTTACAGGGAGAAGCTTATTTTGAAGTAGCTAAGAATCCGAAAAAGAAATTTATAATCTCCACTTCCCATCAATCACAAATAGAAGTACTGGGAACTCATTTTAATGTAGAGGCTTACGAGAAAGAAGATCGGATTTCAGCAACATTGGTAGAAGGAAAGATCGGTTTTATTTATAAATCAAATGATGTCTTGAAAAAAGTTCTGATGGATCCGGGACAGAAATTGGTCTATGATTCAAAAGATAATAAGGTTCGGCTTTATACCACTTCCGGAGAGTCGGAGATTGCCTGGAAAGAAGGTAAGATTATATTCAGAAATACTCCTTTGGAAGAAGGTTTGCGAATGTTGGAAAAACGGTATAATGTAGAATTCATTATTAAAAACGATCGTTTGAAAGAAGACTCATTTACGGGAACATTTACCAATCAACGTTTGGAACGTATTCTGGAGTATTTCCAACTTTCTTCTCAAATACGTTGGAGATATCTTGATTCCCCCAATATAAAAGATGAAAAGAGCAAAATAGAAATATACTGATTGATTAACCTTAAAACAAAAAATGCAATGAAAGACAGAGCCCCTTAATTAAAAAAACATACGGGATGATATTGGCGTATCTTCCCGTATGGAAATCGGTAAATCTTTTTGATGCTTGTTTGGCGACAAGCTTAGATAAACTTTTTATTAACTTTAAGTCATCACAAATTTATGCAAAATTATTTTAGCATCCAATTTTTATGGGTGGTAAAGTCGCTTTGGCGAGTTTCTAACAAAATCCCATTATCTATGAGACTTTTGATTTTATTCTTGGTATGCTCTATCGGGTTGGGCTATGCGTCCGATAGTTATGCACAAAAAACTTTAATCAGTATTGATGTACACAATCAGCGGGTGGAGGATATTTTAAAAGAGATTGAAGAACAGTCCGATTTTGATTTCTTTTTCAATAACAAACATGTGGATTTGAATCGTCGCGTATCTATATCAGTTGATAGAAGTAATATATTTAGTGTATTAAAGGAAGTTTTTGCTGGCACTAATGTAAGATATTCAGTGCTGGACAAGAAGATTATACTGTCTGCTGAGGTACAGTCATCGCAGCAAGACAAGAGAATGATTGTATCTGGTGTCATATCGGATATACAGGGAGAGCCGGTAATAGGTGCCAGTATTCAGGAGAAAGGAGTGGTCGGGAAAGGTACAGTCTCCGATCTGGATGGAAAATTTAAGTTGGCGGTTGCATCCGATGCCATATTGGTGATTTCATACATTGGCTTTCAGTCTCTTGAAGTAAAGGTGGGAAACCGTACAAACTTGTCAGTGGTATTGAAAGAAGATCATCAGTTACTGGATGAGGTAGTCGTTATCGGTTATGGAACGATGGAAAAACGTGCAGTGACCAGTTCCATTACTTCCATATCATCAAAAGATTTAGTGACTGGAATGGGAGGCT
Organism: Bacteroides sp. 1001136B_160425_E2; assembly: GCF_015559655.1. Lineage (NCBI taxonomy): Bacteria > Pseudomonadati > Bacteroidota > Bacteroidia > Bacteroidales > Bacteroidaceae > Bacteroides > Bacteroides sp. 1001136B_160425_E2. The sequence goes on from NZ_JADMQH010000023.1 coordinate 12,545, forward strand.
CCACTATTGCGACAGCTTTAAAGGGTAAAATCTCCGGTATGAATGTTTCCGAGACTTCCAGTCCGAATGCTTCTGCCAGTTTCCAGCTGCGTGGAGTAGCGTCCATCAATGCTTCCTCTTCTCCTTTGATTGTGATAGACGGAATTCCCGGAGGTGATTTGCGTTCTATCAGTCAGGAAGATATTCAGTCTATTGATGTCTTGAAAGATGCCTCTGCAGGTGCCATCTATGGAACAAGAGCAGCCGGTGGTGTCATCTTAGTGACTACCAAGAAAGCAAAAGAAGGTCCCATTACCTTATCATATACGGGCGAACTCTCTACCGAGCAAGTTTCCAGGAGACCGCAGGTCCTTGATCGTGATGCTTTCGTAAGGTTCGGAGTAGGAACAGATTTAGGTGCATCTACCGACTGGTACGGTGAACTTTTGAATGAAGGAGCACTCTCCCAACGCCATGTTGTCAACCTCTCGGGCGGCGGCCATACAGCTAAAATATATGCTACTATTATGGCACAGGATCAAAAAGGTATCGCAATTGGCGATAACCGTAAAGACTATTCGGGGCGTATCAATGCAAACTTTAATCTCCTCGATGATTTGCTGGAAATAGGCTTGCACACAGAATACCGGGAAGCACATCGGGATCAGCGGAGCAGTAGTTCCTATTTCGACATGGCATTGAAGATGAACCCGACGGAACATGTATATGACAGCACTAGTGAAACAGGATATAATGTATTGGTGGGTGGTAGTGAATATTACAATCCTTTAGCAGAAGTTATGTTGAAGCAGGCAGATAATGTTGATAAATGGCTGAAGGCGGATGCAACGGTAAAGCTCAATTTGCCTGCCGGATTCTCGGCACAAGCCACTTTTGGCTGGGAAGATCGCCAGTATCAGCAGACACATTATACGTCCGCGTTACACAGAACCTCTTTGAATGGAAGTTATAAAGGAAGAGGATTTCATGCATATAGTAAAACAGTCAATGTCTCTTTTGAACCTACCATCAATTTCACGCGTGTTTTTGCGGACGACCATACGGTTAGTGCAGTAGCCGGATATAGTTATTGGGAAAATAACTCTGAAAACTTTAATATGACTAACTACGATTTTCCTGTGGATGGAGTAGGAGCTTGGGATATGGGAACAGGTAGTTGGCTTTCCGACGGAAAGGCGGCTATGTCTTCCCACAAATATCCCCGTGAACGTCTTGTCTCATTCTTTGGCCGGGCGAATTATAGCTATAAAGACCGCTATATGTTTACAGGAAGTGTTCGTCACGAGGGGTCTTCAAAATTCGGAAAGAATCATCGTTGGGGAACATTTTGGGCAGTATCAGGCGGATGGCGTATATCCAATGAGGCGTTTCTGCGTGACGTCAGTTTTCTCGATGACCTTAAAGTACGCGTCGGTTACGGTGTAACGGGAAATAACAATTTCTCAGCGGGAGCATCCACTGCCATGTATTCTTCCAATTCAATGTGGCCGTATAACGGTACATGGATCACCTCCTATGGACCGGCCCGTAACGTCAATTATGACTTGCACTGGGAAAAGAAAGCAGAGCTTAACCTCGGCTTGGATTATGCATTTCTGAATAATCGCCTTTTTGGTAAGTTTGATATCTATAAGAGAAGAGTTTCCGGAATGTTATATAATATCAACGTTCCCAATCCTCCTGCCGTTTATGGAACAACCACCATGAATTACGGTAATCTTGAGAATACCGGATGGGAGTTCGAGATAGGAGGAGTGCCTGTCAAGACCAGAAACTTTAACTGGACAACTACCATGCGCTTATCACACTCTTCCTCCAAAATAACTTCTTTGTGGGGCAACAATACCTATCAGGATCGTGTAGGATTTCCGTCACCGGGCACAAACGGATCAGCCGGTAGAATTGAGGCAGGAACAAAGATCGGAAGCTATTACATCTGGAAATATGCCGGTATTACGGACAATGGAAGGTGGCTTCTGTATGATAAGAATGACAATATAATCCTTAGCGATAAAAAAACGTATGACGACAAACGATATATCGGCAATGCCATTCCTGCATTGATGGTATCATGGGATCATACCTTCACTTACAAGAATCTCTCTTTAGGCATCAATCTGCGCAGTTGGATCGATTTCGACGTGTTCAATACCATAAATATGTACTATGGACTTTCTGAAGTGGAAGGGCAGAACGTTCTTCGCAACGCATACATTGATAACCGGCACATCAAAGAAGTAAAGCAACTTTGCGATTACTGGCTTGAGGATGGTACATTCTTGAAGATTGATGCCATTAGTCTGGGGTATTCTCTTAACATGAAGAAATGGCAGAAGTATATAGATAAGATTGATCTTTACCTGACTGTCCGCAACGTTGCTTGTTTCACAAAATATTCAGGATTGAATCCGGAAGTGAATGTGAACGGTTTGGATCCCGGTTATGAATGGTTTAATAATATTTACCCTGAAACTCGTAGATATACCTTTGGTATGAAAATTCAATTTTAATAGTAAAATACCTATAAACTAATATAATGATATGAGACGAAATATTTTAATTATAATCTCTTTCCTCACCCTTCTGGTGGCCTCCGGTTGTACTAATCTGGATGAGAAGTGGTATTCCGAAGTAACCCCGGACACTTATTTTACGTCTAAGGAAACTGTCTACTCTTTCCTGGTACGCTCTTTTACGCACTGGCGTTGGTTTCACGGATTCGACCGTGCCATTCTTCAGGAATGTACAACAGACGAGATGTGTGTCACACAAAAAGGAATACATTACAATGATGTCCGATATGCCCAGCTGCAACACCATGACTGGACACCACTTCACCCCAACAACGAAGAAACATGGCGCGGAGTAGGTATGGGGATAGCAATGGCTTTAGCCTGTAAAGAAGACTTAGCTGGTGTAGACTATGTTTCATTAGGTATGACGGAAGAACTAAAGGCAGACCATCAGATGCAGCTCCAGACATTAGTGGCCTATTTCTATTTGAGAGGACTTGATTTCTATGGTGGTATGCCTATTTACCGACGCTCTACCACAGAGGAATCTCCACGTTCCACAGCACGGGAAACTTTTAATTATGTGGAAGAGCTCCTGCTTGCTGCCATTCCTAAACTAGAGAAAAAAACAGCAGATATGTTGGAAGAAGGTTACTTACGCCAGGGAACTGCAGCGGCTCTTCTTGCTCAATTATACTTTAATGCAGAGGTCTATACAGGGGAGAGCCGCTTTGCTGAATGTGCGCAGATTTGTCAGGATTTACTAGACGGCAAATACGGCTATTACGAGTTGGAAGAAGACTGGTTCGGTCCTTTCACCTTCGAAAATAACAAATCGAAAGAAGTGATGTGGTCCGTTCAGTCGCAATATGCGAAAGGAACTTTGTTTCAGTGGCAGTTCGAACGTTATAATCATTATAATGCGAAGAACTATTTCGATCTTAGCGGTTATTCCTCTACAAACGGTATGCATCTCCAACCATCTCTGAAACCCAATGGTGATCCCTATACAGACAAACTCGGACGTCCTTTTGCCAAGTTTCATGCGAAAGACCTTCGTAAGAAATTGTATGTATATAAAGGAAATGGCAAATACGAAGGAATGTTCCTTTATGGAAAATTACAACGTATATCAAGAAGCGGAACAGAGGTGAAATGTACAGGACTGTATGAATACCCGGGTGAGGTTCTTGAATTTGTTGACCAGGTAGCACAATTTAAGAAAGTGAAAGACGGAGAATATTCTTCAGTAAATGAGCTTCCTTCCAATATCAGTACCGGAGAAGAGAATTCGGGAATACGTTTGTGCAAACTGCCGATTCCGGACAATACAGACAAGACACTTGCTTTTAACCCAGACTATCCGGTCCTTCGTTTTGCGGAAATCTATTATATGCTTGCCGAATGTAAATACAGAAGCGGATATAAGAAAGAAGCAGCCGGTCTTTTCAACGAAGTGCGCAAACGCAACTTTGAGAATGAAGTAGACCCTGATCCGGTGACTGAAACGAATATCGACAAGTATCGGATTCTCGATGAGTGGATGGTCGAATTTCTTGGTGAGCAACGTCGGCGTACCGATCTCCGTCGTTGGGGCTTGTATACAACAGGCACCTGGTGGGATCACAAAGCTACTAATGACGATCATTATGAACTCTTTCCTATTCCGGAAAAGTCAATTTCTGTCAGTAACGTCTTGAGACAGAATCCGGGATATGGAGGCGGTAATGAAATGACGAAAGAGGAAGCCGGTATATACAGTGTTAAACAAATTGATTAATAGAACATTAAAGAATAAAACAATGAATAGTAAGATATTATTTCTAGGAGCCGTTATGATGCTGCCTACATTCGCTAGTTGCCAACAGGAAAAGCCTTTTCCGGATGATGCTGTAGATAAAGTGTATGAATACCTTCCGGAGTGGCAAGCAGGTTATTTGGACATTCATCAGATTAGCACGGGAAGAGGTAATGCCGCCTATCTTATTTTCCCGGACGGGACTACCATGTTGCTGGATGCAGGAGATTTGGGAGTACACACCGGTACCCAAGAGATCATGAAAGCAGTTCCTAATGACTCTAAACGACCTGCTGAATGGATTGCCCAATATATAAAACATTTCTCATTGCCGTTGAAAAATAACGGTGCTATTGATTATGCCTTGCTCACTCACTTCGATACAGACCATATCGGACAGAATGGAAAACTGGCAATTGAAAAAGTAGGGTTGGACTACAAACTTACCGGAATAACTCATGTGGGTAATCTTCTGGATATTTCCACATTGATAGATCGTGGTTACCCTACATACGATTATCCGACAGCGGCTAAAGTCACGGGTGCCCATATCTCAAACTATAAATTATATGTTGCCGCTCGTGACCGGGCAGGTAAGAAGAATGAAGGGTTTGTGACAGGAAGTAACACACAAATCAAACTATTAAAAGCTCCGGGTTCTTATCCTACATTCGAAGTACGTAATATAGTGGGTAATGGTAAAATTTGGACAGGCAGCGGAACGGCTTCCAAAGAGCTTGTGCCATCTACCGCTTCTTCGAGCGAACAGTTGAACGAGAACCGTTGCAGTTGTGGAATACGTATCACATACGGTAATTTCGATTACTTCTCGGGCGGAGATATCCTTGGAGTGGAAAAAGCACCGGAATGGTTTGACATAGAAACGCCTGTAGCTACATTACTGGGCGAAACAGATGTGGTAGTAGCCAATCATCATGCATATTCTGACGCTATGTGTGATACCTACATTTCTCAAGTAAAAGCGCAAGCCTATGTGATTCCCGTATGGGATTACTATCATCCTCAACCGGCCACACTAAGCCGGATGCTGTCTCAAAGTCTTTATGCTGGTGAGCGGTCTGTTTTTGCTGCCGGTTTGGTAGACAGCAACAGAAGCCGGTTGGGAGAGGATGGTTTGAAGATAAAACCTGCCGGACATGTCGTTACACGTGTTTATCCGGGAGGAGAGAAATTTCAGATTTTTGTACTGAATGATCGAAATGAAGCTTATGAGATACTATATAAAACAGGTGAAATTAAATCTAATAATTGATGAATATGAAAATTAAAGATTCAATAGCCTGGACAGCTTTTGGGGCTGTGATGGCAATTATCATGTTTCCGTCATGCTCTGACGAAAATGAAGCCGGCATATTGGAAATAACAAATAATGAGATTATTCTTCAGGCTGAAGGTGCTCCGGTTCAGGTTGAAGTGAAATCCAATACCGAGTGGCGCATAGACTTTGCAGAAGCAACCTGGCTTTCTACAGATATACGTGGAGCCCAGTCGTCAAGAACTTATTTCACAGTGATTTATGATGAGAATATCAGTGATTCCGAGCGTTTCTGCGATATACGTGTGTTTACAAAAGATGGGAAGACTGCGGATGTAATCAAGATAAAACAACTATCCCGTTATCCATTTATAGTTCCTGTCAGTGATAATATGGAACTCTTTACCAAAGGAGGCGAATATGATATGGACATTTCGACCAATGTGCCTGAAACGGATATTGTAATTACACCGACAGTGGATTGGGTGAAAGAGTATCGGATAAATGACGGAAAACTTTATTTCAATACGGAAACAAATTCTCAATCACCCCGTACAGGAAGTATAGTGTTAAGTTATGACGATCAGTACCAGCGTAAGGTCACAGCTACAATCAACCTGTCGCAAGCATATTCTGAATATGCGAATGCGGAACTTGTCAGTTATCCAACCGTCTATGGTTATCCTGTCGGTGGAATTACTAACAATGTATATATTGAAGGAACGATCGTTGCCAATGGTACATCGAAAAACTTCCCGAACAATCGTTATGTCATTCAGAATGAGACCGGGGAGACAGTGGTATTTGAATCGGAGTCTCTGATTACATTTGCGCAGTTTGCCAAAGTCTCATTGTGTCTGAAAGATGGAACGATAAAAGAAGAATCAGAGGGCAGCTTTACCTACAGACTGATTAGCGGTATCACTGCCGCCCATGTAATCAGCTCGGAACTTTCCACCTTCATGATTCCTGAAAAAACGATCGCAGGACTTACGGATAATATGGTATTCAGCCTTGTGACCTTAAAAGATGTCGAGATTGCCTCTCCGGTAGGTGCATTCACTAATTTCAAGACCACCGATCCGGGGGCTGCAGATCGTAAGGCGAATAAAAATTATTGGGTGGAGAAATTCCCGGCATACTACAGATATTATCCAACCTGCATCAGAGATAAAAACGGCTTTAATACATATATGCTTACTTCGCTGGATGCTCCTTATGCGCATGAGACACTTCCTAAAGGTTCAGGAACCATAACCGGAATCGTAGCGAAAGTCAAACTAACCAATTTTGACATCTCCGAAAACCGGTTGTGTATTCTTCCGCTTCATAGAGAGGACATCAATATCGGTGATATGAACGAGATCACTTCGGTGCTCGTGGAATGGGATTGTAATGTGCCCGATTGGAAAGAAATAGGTGCTTCTACATTTACGGAGTATCATCCTACAGGCGGAGAAGCATCGCAGTCAAATGCTATTCTTAACAAGGACGGAAATAAGCATTTCCAGCAAACCTATGCAGATTACATATTAGGTTTCCAGGATGATTTTCGGGGAGATATGAATCTTAATACCACAGATGGATATTATGGGCGTATGCGAGGAGGAGCCTTCAATAGTAGGCCATGGTCTACAAGTTCATATTTCTATGTAGATAAAATATCGACAGTAGGGATTTCTACCTCACTTTCTCTTCAGGTTGAAATGAATGCAAGTTGGGGAGGTGGTCCTGTGGCCGTGGTTGAATATGCTTATTCGATGAGTGGCGAATGGATGAAAGTAGATAATTCTGAATTCACAATCCTGGGACAGTTTGATAGAACTGCTGCAGGAGGGCAGACAGAGAGAAATATTCCGGGTTATAAGGTCTATGATTTTAAACTGCCGGATGCTTTATTGAACCGCGATAATATCTGTATCAGATTACGTCCAATCAGACTTCCGTCTGGCGTATCGAGCTTCATGCCGCTTCGACTTGCTAATATCTCGATCAAATATAATAAATAATCAATAGGAAAGTATATATAAAAATAATCGGAAGCAACAGGAAATATCCTGCTTGCTTCCGATTATCTTTATATAATGATTTCGGATATTTATATTAATCCTAAGCGAATTCTATCCCTCAAAACGCCTATGTTATTTTTCCAGCAACTCTTTTAAGAACTCGTCCAATTCCTTATCCAATCCTTTCAGCAATTCATCGTTCACCAGGATCGTATCATCGTCCACCAGTAGCAATTCCGCCACGGTTTCTTTTTCTTCATCCACCAGAACGAAAGAGTAAGGCTTCAAGATAATCACCTTGTCGAAGTCTCCGGCATCCTTCATTCTGCAAAGAATGTTGCGCAGAGAAGGCTCCACGTTTTCAAGGAAATCATCCCCTTCATACGTAGCCCATTCTTCGATCATGATGTTTGCCAGTTCTTCATCATCATCATTGTAAATATTAAGTTGTCCCGATGTCTGGTCCGGTTGGAGATGGATGTCGGTTACGACTGTTTGTTCACAGCTACATACATATTTAGCGACTGCCTTTTGGATAGCCGATTCGATAATGGATAGTGATTGTTGGCTCAGTTTCATGGGTTCCTTCTTTTTATAAGTTCAAAGGTATAAAAAAAATAAGATTTGATACACAATTTCCTTAAAAATCATCATTAAATCGGCTCATTTGTAATTTTAACTTGGGTAATTGAGCGTTTCTCTCCTTCAATTCGGCTAAATACATGGACGTGAGATAATAATTAGGCACATCATTGATGGTGGCCTGAACACTATCTGTGATATTCTTTTTGTCGATTTTCTTGGCTAGTTGCTGTGCTTTTTCCGCCCATTCTTCCGCTTTAGCCAGACTATCTTTCATTTCATAATAAACAGCTATGTTAAGAGCTGCCCGCATCTTCTTCTTTTGGTTCTTGGTGCCTTCGAAAGCCTGATTCCAAAGTTCGTATGCATCGTCCCATGAATTTTCGCGTATATAGATGGCAGCGTCACGCATGGGAACCGAGCCTCCGGTATACAGATACCGTGTTCCTTTTTTCCACATAGGGACGAGATTTTTCACCGGAACTGTCCCTGCAAATGCCGCCGCTTCCTTTAACATGTGTTTGTCGGGAATCATGCGGGTGGCAGCTTCTACGGCAGTACCTCCAAAGTCTTCCCAAAAGATGCTGTCATTAGGATGGAGCGTAGTCATCGGTCGGCTACGTTCGGGAAGATACACTTTCACCGTGGGATACACTTTTACGTCTACTGCTCCCTGAAAACAGTTGAACTCATTCAGGAAACGGACAGATTTAGTTGCTTTGAGTTGCAGGTTTTCCAGTGCAATGATAAAATCCACTCCCAAGTCGGTGGCTAACTGACGGACTTCCTCCTGGCTCAATGTATTTTCGCGGGGCAGTTTGTCATTTGCCCGTAGAGCAGAGTCGCAGATGACTACTTCTTCAAAGTAATTCTGTTGTGCGATTTCTTCGGCCAGTGATTCGGTGGCAGTCTTGGGATCACCGTTGGCATATGCTGTTGCACGACTTATCAGCGGTGTGCCTTCTTTGATTTTTTCAGTCTCTGCTATTAGTTTGTTATCCGGAGTGTTGCTGGTGTTATTCACGATAGCTACTTTCCGAAGTTGCGGAGGAAAGCTCAAGTCGGCAGGTTGCAGATAATCAATGGAAATCTGTTCCAAACTCTGACAGCTGCCCAGTGTCAGCAGGAATAAAGTGATGAAAGCCAGTGAATAAGATTTTGCCATAGTTTTGTTCTATTTAGTAATTTGAACAAAAGTACAATTTTGGTGGAATAAAAGAAAGTCTCAAACAGTTTTTAACCGTTTGAGACTTTCTTTTGTGAATTGACTCTTTATCTTAGAGATTCTTGCCGTGGCAGTTTTTGTACTTTTTGCCGCTTCCGCACGGACAAGGATCGTTACGTCCTACTGTCTTTTCTGCACGGACCGGTTCACGTTTCTGCTGTTCACGAGTATCTTGGTTGGCAGCAGCCTGCTGGTTTGGATCACTCAAATTTTCTTTGTTTTCGCGGTATTTGCTCATATCCTGACGTTGTTCAGGAGCAGCCTGACGTACTTCCACACGGCGGGCAGCCTGTTCGTCCGGAGCTTCCTGTACAGGAATTTGTCCACGCATCAAGATAGATATGGTCTGGTTGTTGATCTTGTTCACCATGGCGTCGAACAAAGTCACAGATTCCAGTTTATAGATCAACAGCGGGTCTTTCTGTTCGTAGCTTGCGTTCTGTACGGAATGTTTCAGTTCGTCCAGTTCGCGGAGATTTTCTTTCCATGCTTCATCAATTACGTGGAGCAGGATTGATTTCTCGAACGATTTCACCACTTCTTTTGATTCGGATTCGTAAGCCGCTTTCAGGTTACAGGAGATATTGTACATCCGTTTACCGTCTGTAATAGGAATCAGGATGTTTTCGTACATGTGTCCCTGATTTTCATATACCTGTTTGATAACCGGATTAGCGATCTGTGCCAGGCGTTCAGTTTTGCGTTTGAAGTTCTCCATCGCAATGTTGAAAGTCTTTTCGGACAACTTTTCCTTCTTCTCGTTACGGAATTCTTCTTCAGTGAACGGAGTTTCCATTGCCAATGTTTGAAGCAGTTCCATTTGGCAGCCTTCATAATCATTGTTTTCGATAGCGTTGGCACAACGGTCCCAAATCATGTTCACGATATCCATACCGATACGTTCACCCATCAAAGCGTGGCGACGTTTGGTGTAAACCACTGTACGCTGCTTATTCATCACGTCGTCATATTCCAACAGACGTTTACGGATACCGAAGTTGTTTTCTTCCACTTTCTTCTGGGCACGTTCGATAGAATTGGAAATCATCTTGTGCTCGATCATTTCGCCTTCCTGGAAACCAAGTTTGTCCATTACGCTGGCGATACGGTCGGATGAGAACAGACGCATCAAATCATCTTCCAGTGACACGAAGAATACAGAAGAACCCGGGTCACCCTGACGTCCTGCACGACCACGCAACTGGCGGTCTACACGACGGGATTCGTGGCGTTCCGTACCGATGATGGCCAAACCGCCCGCAGCTTTTACTTCCGGACTTAACTTGATGTCGGTACCACGGCCAGCCATGTTGGTAGCGATGGTTACTGTTCCGCTCAAACCGGCGGTAGCAACGATGTCCGCTTCTTTCTGATGCAACTTCGCATTCAATACTTTATGGTCAATCTTACGCATGGTAAGCATCTTGCTCAACATTTCGGAGATTTCTACCGAAGTAGTACCCACCAGTACCGGACGTCCTGCTTGAACCAATTTTTCGATTTCCTCGATAACAGCTTTATACTTTTCGCGTTTCGTCTTGTAAACGCGGTCGTTCATATCCTTTCTTGCTATCGGACGGTTGGTCGGGATAACGACTACGTCCAATTTGTAGATATCCCAAAGTTCGCCTGCTTCCGTTTCAGCAGTACCGGTCATACCGGACAGTTTGTGATACATACGGAAGTAGTTCTGTAGAGTAATTGTTGCGAAGGTTTGTGTAGCAGCTTCCACTTTCACACGTTCCTTAGCTTCGATGGCTTGGTGTAATCCGTCAGAGTAGCGGCGACCTTCCATGATACGGCCTGTCTGCTCGTCTACGATCTTCACTTGTCCGTCGATCACTACATATTCATCGTCTTTCTCGAACATGGTGTAAGCCTTCAACAGCTGGTTGATGGTGTGTACACGTTCCGATTTGATGGCATAGTTTGTCAGAAGCTCATCTTTCTTTTCAAGTAGTTGCTCGTTGGTCAGATGTTGGTTTTCCAGTTCCGAAAGTTGTCCGGCGATATCCGGAAGAACGAACAATGTCGGGTCTTCGGAGTTACCGGTAATCAGGTCTACTCCCTTGTCTGTCAGGTCTACACTATTCAGTTTCTCGTCGATCACGAAATACAGCGGGTCAGTAACTTCATGCATACGCTTGTTGTTCTGTTCCATGTAGATTTCTTCCGTTTTAAGCATACCTGCCTTGATACCCTGTTCACTAAGGAACTTAATCAAAGCCTTGTTTTTCGGCAATGCTTTGTGGCTGCGGTATAAAGCGAGGAATCCTTCTTCCACTTCTTTCTTATCGTTGGATGCGATCAGTTTTTTAGCTTCGGAGAGATATTTGGTAGCCAATACTTTCTGTGCTTCTACCAGGCGTTCTACTAACGGGCGGAGTTGCTCGAACAATTGGTCGTCACCTTTCGGTACAGGACCGGAGATAATCAGCGGAGTACGGGCGTCGTCAATCAATACCGAGTCGACCTCATCGACGATGGCATAGTTGTGCTGACGTTGTACAAGGTCTTTCGGGCTGATAGCCATGTTGTCACGCAGGTAGTCGAAACCGAATTCGTTGTTCGTACCGAACGTGATGTCTGCCAGGTATGCCTGACGGCGTGCATCGGAGTTTGGTTGATGGCGGTCGATACAATCCACGCTCAATCCGTGGAACATATAAAGAGGTCCCATCCATTCGGAGTCACGTTTGGCGAGGTAATCATTCACGGTAACCACGTGTACACCGTTTCCGGTCAGTGCGTTAAGGAATACCGGGAGGGTAGCTACCAATGTTTTACCTTCACCAGTTGCCATTTCCGCAATCTTGCCTTTATGCAGAACGACACCACCGAAGAGCTGTACATCGTAGTGAACCATGTTCCATACTGTGTCGTTACCACCGGCTACCCAGTGATTCTGATAGATAGCCTTGTCGCCTTCGATGCGTACGAAGTCTTTTGTTGCAGCCAGTTGACGGTCAAAATCCGTAGCGGTTACAACGATTTCTTCATTTTCTGTGAAACGTTTGGCAGTAGCCTTTACGATAGAGAAAGCAACGGGCAGTACTTCGTCCAGTGCTTTTTCATATTTTTCCAGAATTTCTTTTTCTGTCTTATCGATTTGTGCGAAGACTTCTTCGCGGTCTTCCAGTTCCAGTGTCTCGATGCTTGCCTTCAACTCTTCCACTTTCGCACGTTCGGCAGTAGCCGATTCATGGATATATTTTTTGAGTTCTTCCGTTTTGGCACGGAGGGCGTCGTTGTCTAGTTTCTCAACCTCCGGGTAGGCAGCTTTAATCTTTTCCACCCAGGGCTTGATTTCTTTCATGTCTCGTGTGGATTTGTTTCCGAAAATCGAGCTTAAAAATTCATTAAATCCCATGTTATATTATTTAGTTTATTATTTATCTTTTTCTTATTGCGGGCCACATTCATCCGGATTGATTTTTCCGTTCCGCACACAGATTTGAAAAAGAAATCTGTGTGAACCGGTGAATTCCGTGACGAATAATCTCCGCAAAGTTACATTAAAATGCTGATTTATTTATGTTTTGCTCCCTGTTTTTGTGAGTAAATTTTTACCGTAGGTCGGTAATAGGAGCAGAAGTACAGGCATTGGGAGCCCGGATGCGCATAAAATGTGCCAGTGTAGGCGCGATATGGTCAATGGTTACAGGTGTCCGGATAATGGCCGGTTTCACGGAATGTCCCATGAAAATCAGCGGTGAAGGGATATAGGAATGGCGTACCACTTTGTTTTCGCCGCCGTTCTCGTTGACGATGGTCCATCCGGGGAGGACGTCGATTACGAGGTCGCCCGAACGTTTGCGGTGGTAGCCGTTGCGTATTTTATAAATTTCCGGCGTCCATGAACCCAACAACAGCCGGTTGGCTGAATATGCTTCGTTCACTCCGCTGAACTGCATCAGGAATTCTGCTGACTTTTGCTGTACCTCTGCCAGATTCAGTTCCTTCTTTTCCAGTAATTTATGATTCAGATAAATCTGCTGGTTGTGGTGAGCTTCCACATACTTTCCTTCGCCATACGTAGCCATCAGGTACATATTCAGCAAGGCGGCACAACGGTTGAGAAAAAACTCTCCGCCGGGAATTTTGTACAATCCCGAATCGGGTGATTCGCTGTCCGTATATCCGGTGGAAGTGATGAAAATAAGTACGTTTTGTAGTCCTACTTTCTTATCGATGGCTTCGAGCAGGTCGGCAATGCTGCGGTCAAGACGCACGTAGGTGTCTTGTATTTCCATGGCACATTCCTGTACGGATTTATGCGCGTAGTTTCCTGCATAATAAGTGAGTGCCAATAAGTCAGTAATGTCGTCCATGCCGATGGAGCTTTTGTTCAATGCTTCTTCGGCAAGCGCATTCACTTCGTCATTTACAAAAGGGCTGGCGATGAAGCGTCTGTACTTATTATTGCGGTCGTCATCGAACTTATATTTGAAGAGTATATCCCGCCAATCTGGCAGAAAAGTGTACATGCCCCGGGGAAATACCGGTTCCCATGTCATGCCCGCAATACGGAAATCGATTGCCTGTCGGTCATTGTATTGGCTTGCCCACCACGGAAACTCTCCATAATAGGTCGTTCCGCTCCATTTCCCGGTGTTGGGATTGAGCCAGAAAGCACCGTTTCCGGCATGTCCGGCTGCGAAAATTGCGGCATCGCAATCAGGGGCGATGGCATATACGAGTCCTTTGCCTTGGGTCGCTATTTTGAGCTCGTCGGCAATGGTGGAAGTCAGTAATTTGGTGGGTGCGGCTGTTTGGTCGGTGTAATATCCCATGAATGCCGTATCGTCTGTGCTGTTGACGGGGCGAAGGGTAGAGGCGTCCATCCATCGTTGGGAGATGATTCCGTTCATGGAAGGCGTCGTGCCGCTGTAAATGGCTGCGATGGCAGAAGCACGGTCTACGCCGCAGAAGGTATATTCGGCGTTATGGAACACTCTTCCCTCTTTCCAAAGACGTTTGAAGCCTTTCTCACCATAAAGTGATGAAAACGCTTCCAGATAGTCCGTACGCAATTGGTCAATAGTCAGCCCTACCACTAATTTAGGGGCAGAAGGCAGTGACTGGGCCTGTAGCCCGGTGAAAGTCAGTACGGTGATGAGGGAAGTTAGTAGTCCTTTCATTATTTCTTTTTAGATGTCACAATCAAATTGCTCGCTGAACGTATCAGCAAAACGAGTGCCAAAGGTACAACAGCAAAGTCAAATCTTTGCGGAATTACAGGAAAAAGCACTATAAAAAGTGTTAAAACAACCAGATTCAAGGTCAAATACCAGCATTTCTTCCCTTTTCGGACACAATATATAATGTATGGAAGGAAAAGAAGTTGTCCCGGATGGAATACTAGTAACAGGAAATTGGAGCTGACTGCCGGGTGTTGGGAGAAGAGGGCGAGGAAGGCGAGGACGCATCCCACGATACCTGCCATACCAAAAAGAAAGAGGTCGATTCCCCATAATCCGGTTCTCCGGCGGATGCCATAGATCGTGGCGGCGGCTGTCAGTATAAATAACAGTAACGAGCATTGGAGCGGCGTAGGCATCCGGCCGCTTTCATCCGCTTCGGGAGTGACGTCGATTACCAGCTTGTTAGATGTTATGAGCGGGTGCTGGATAGAGTCGTTTTTAATCTGTGCGCCGTCAAAGGCATCCATCAGATAGAAAGGAGCAAACATCATCTGGCGTTGTGTGATGGGTTGGTCGGCTTCACTTCCGATGCAGAGATCGATGCCGAAACGCGCCCACGGATGTCCTTTACAATATTGATGCACGATGTCGCGGAAAGTGCGCGAACCATCCTGCGGCTCTGCCGGATAAACTACCTTTCCTGCGATGCTTTCTTCGATCTTGTCCCGGGGGCGGGTGGCGCAATTATCGTAAAAGAAATTATAACGATACACCCGGTTCTCCGGACGATAATTTTCTTGTAATAACCGGATTAATCCTGTTTTCTCTTCATCGGTCAGGTTCAGCGTTTGCTGCCACACGCTGCGTCCGTAGAATGCGTATTCTGCCGCAAAATGCTCATAATCCGTCACTCCCAGTTGGTAGTCAGTTTCTCCAAGCGAGAAGCGAAAGATGAAATTGGGAGTGTTGAAACTGAACAATCCGTAATTGAACACAACGTCAATCCCTTGTGAAGGATTTTCATAGCGGATGGCAGTGTGTCCGAACAGGGAATATATTTCTTCTCCGGGAGCACAAGTCAGCAGGCTTAAACGAATGGAGTCATTGCTGTTGGCAGATGCTTGTCCGGCGGACGGAAGCAACAGGAAAAAAGAGAAGATCGTATATAAGAAAAACCGTTTCATTAGCAGGTCCGTTTTATTTTGGTGGCAAATATATGAAGAATTGTTGGATTCGGGAAAACGGTGGTTCTGTTTTATCGGAATAGAAGCTCTATTTCATGCAAACAGAGGTTCTATATGGCTTAAACAGCGGCTCTGTTTTCCTCAAATAGAGTCGCTGTTCGGGCGAAATAATGTTTTTGTCTGAACGGAAAATTGATTACAAAATAGTGGAACGCTTTCTGGAACGCTGTTTTCTCCTCGCAACCTTTTGTTTATTAGCTGTTTATGGCCTGTTGAAAAAGGCTTGCCGAACGCAAAGTGGAACACATAATAAACAATAAAAGATAAATGATCTATTTAAAAATAGATAGTTCGATTTTTTTGTTTTTGAGAATTTCTAAAATGAAAAAAGAAGATAATTCCTCTTCTATGCTTCAACTTTTCTTTTTTTACTTTACCTTTGCGCCCGCTAAAGAACCAGAAGATTTGAATTTAATAATCGACATAGGAAATACAAAGGCAAAGATTGCTTTCTTCAACGGCGGAGAAATGGTGGATGTAGTTACTGAATCCAATCAGTCGCTGGGTTGCTTGAAAGCTCTTTGTTCCCAATATCCGGTTGAACAGGGGATTGTGGCTACTGTCATTGATTTAAGCGAAAAGGTATTGGCTGATTTGGCAGCTTTGCCGTTTCCTTTGCTCTGGCTCAATCATCAGACTCCGCTTCCGGTTGTCAACCTGTACGAAACTCCTGAGACATTGGGATATGATCGTATGGCTGCCGTAGTGGGTGCTAATGAGCAGTTTCCTCATCGGGATATATTGGTTATTGATGCGGGAACCTGTATTACTTACGAGTTTATCGACTCAAAAGGTCAGTATCACGGCGGTAATATTTCTCCCGGTATGCAGATGCGTTTCAAGGCACTTCATCAGTTTACCGGACGTTTGCCTCTGGTGGACACCAACGGGCGCAAACTCCCGATGGGGCGGGACACCGAAACGGCTATACGTGCCGGAGTGATGAAAGGGATGGAATACGAAATTTCAGGTTATATTGAGTCTATGAAGCATAAATATCCTGAACTTTTGGTTTTTTTAACGGGCGGAGATGATTTTTCTTTTGATAGCAGCGTAAAAAGTATCATCTTTGCAGATAGATTTTTAGTGTTGAAAGGATTAAATAGAATTTTAAACTATAATAATGGTAGGATTTAAACACACACTTTGTGCGCTTTTGCTCACGATGGTTACCGGAATGGCAATCGCTCAAAATAATACAAACTCTCCTTATACACGATATGGCTATGGCGACTTATCCGATCAGAGTTTCGGTAATAGCAAGGCGATGGGGGGAATTGCTTTTGGACTTCGGGATGGAGCGCAGATCAATCCGCTGAATCCTGCTTCGTATACAGCCATTGACTCGTTGACGTTCATTTTTGAAGGAGGCGTCAGCCTGCAAAATATGAATATTAGTGGTGGAGGTGTGAAGCTGAACGCTAAAAACTCTAGTTTTGACTATCTGGCTATGCAATTCCGTTTGCATCCGAGGATAGCGATGAGTATCGGATTATTGCCGTTCTCCAATGTGGGATATTCTGTCTCGGAAAGCAATGAGGCTACAGAAACTTCACCGTATAGCACGAAAAGTCTTACTGGTGAGGGTGGTTTACATCAATTGTATGTTGGTGTGGGTGTAAAAGTATTGAAAAACCTGTCTGTTGGTGTGAATGCTTCTTATTTTTGGGGAGATATAACCCGCTCGTTGACGCAACTTTATCCAAATAGCGCTTCTGCTTATTCTTACATTAGACAGAATGTTGTGTCAGTGTCGGATTATAAACTGGATTTTGGATTGCAATATACGCAAGAATTTAACCAAAAACATTCAGTCACTGTCGGAGCTGTATATTCTCCGAAGCATAAGCTGAATAATGATTATACAGTAACGACGCAAGCTAGTTCAACTGTCACTCAGGATTGGGATGCTACACTTAGTGTGCCTAATACTTTTGGCGTCGGCTTTACTTATAACTATGACAAACGCTTGACTGTCGGTGCGGATTATAGTTTGCAGCAGTGGTCAAAAGCTAAGTTTGGCGTAAATACATCGGATGGTGCTGTACGTGAAGAATTTGGTGAAACATACACGTATTGCGACCGTCATAAAATATCTGTGGGTGCGGAATATATTCCAAATTTGATTGGACGTTCCTATTTATCCCACATCAAATATCGTTTGGGAGCTTATTATACGACTCCGTATTATAAGATTGGCGATAAAGACGCAGCCCGCGAATATGGCGTAACTGCCGGTTTCGGTCTGCCTGTGCCTCGTTCCCGTTCCATTCTTAGCATCAGCGGACAGTTTGTTCGTGTAAGTGGACAGGAATCGACCTTTGTAAACGAAAATATCTTTCGCGTAAGCATCGGATTGACGTTCAACGAACGTTGGTTCTTCAAGCGCAGAGTCGAGTAATTGAGATGAATGTAAGAAGAGAAAGAATAGACGACTATAATAATAACAACTAAAATTTAGATACAATGAAAATTAAAACGCTTGTGGCTATGTTGTTCCTTTCGGCAGGAGCAACCACTGTGGTGGCACAGGATGCGTCTAACTGTAACTCGAACAGTAGTATCTCGCATGAAGCTGTGCGTGCTGGCAATTTTAAAGATGCGTATACTCCTTGGAAAGCTGTGTTGGAAAACTGTCCGACGCTTCGTTTCTATACCTTTACTGATGGATATAAAATTCTGAAAGGCTTGATGGGACAAATCAAGGATCGAAATAGTGCGGAATATCAGAAATATTTTAATGAACTGATGAATACGCACGACTTGCGTATGAAGTACACGGATGAATTCTTGTCTAAAGGTACAAAAGTATCTTCTGTTGACGAAGCTCTGGGTATCAAAGCGGTAGATTACATCGCTTTCGCTCCGAAGATTGACGTTAATCAGGCTTACCAATGGTTGAGCCAGTCAGTGAACGCTGTGAAAGGCGAATCAGCAGGTGCGACTATCTTCTATTTCCTGCAAATGTCTTTGGATAAACTGAAAACTGACCCGAATCATAAAGAACAGTTCATTCAGGATTATCTGGCTGCTTCTGAATATGTAGACACAGCTATTGCTAATGAAACTAATGAAGCAAAGAAGAAACCTCTGCTGGGCATTAAAGATAACCTGGTTGCTTTGTTTGTAAACAGCGGAACGGCTGATTGCGAATCACTGCAAAGCATCTATGGACCGAAAGTAGAAGCTAACCAAACTGACTTGGCTTACTTGAAGAAAGTGATCGACATCATGAAAATGATGAAATGTACTGAAAGCGATGCTTATCAACAGGCTGCTTTCTATGTTTACAAGATAGAACCTAGTGCAGAAGCTGCTACCGGATGTGCTTATCAGGCATTTAAGAAAGGTGATGTCGATGGTGCAGTGAAATTCTTTGACGAAGCAGTGAACCTCGAAACAGACAATCTGAAGAAAGCTGAAAAAGCATACGCTGCCGCAGCAGTATTGGCTTCTGCCAAAAAACTGTCTCAAGCAAGAGCATATTGCCAAAAAGCAATTGGCTTTAACGAAAACTACGGTGCTCCATACATCCTGATTGCTAATCTTTATGCAATGAGTCCTAACTGGAGCGATGAGTCGGCTTTGAACAAGTGTACTTATTTTGCAGTAATCGACAAACTGCAACGTGCAAAACAAGTAGATCCGAGCGTAGCTGAAGAAGCTAACAAATTGATCGGTAGATATTCTGGTCATACTCCGCAAGCTAAAGACCTGTTTATGTTGGGTTACAAGCAAGGCGACCGCATCACTATCGGCGGTTGGATAGGAGAGACTACAACGATTAGATAAATGTATGTTGCGAAAACGAAGAAACCGTTTATTGCATAAAAGCATGAGCATAACAATCACCTCCGGGGTGATTGTTATGCTTCTTTTATTATCTTCCTGTGGCGGAAAGAAGAAAGCTATGGGCGAGGCTATCACAGAACGTGATTCTCTTCCGGTGATGACAACATTGGGAGTCACCACTCTTATTTCCGATTCCGGAGTGACACGTTATAGGGTGAATACGGAAGAGTGGATGATGTACGACCGTAAAAAGCCTTCCTATTGGGCCTTTGAAAAAGGAGTATATCTGGAACAGTTCGACTCTATCTTTCATATAGAAGCCAGTATCAAAGCGGATACTGCCTACTATTATGACAAAGAAAGGCTTTGGAAGCTGATAGGGAATGTGGATATACAGAACCGCAAAGGAGAGCGTTTTAATACGGAACTGCTGTACTGGAACGAAGCCACCCAAAAAGTATATTCCGACAAGTTTATACGTATCCAGCAACCGGACCGAATTATTACAGGACATGGCTTCGACTCGAACCAGCAAATGACCATATACACCATCCGCAATATTGGAGGAATTTTCTATGTGGACGAGGACGCGGGCGGCCCGCCCCAACCGGAAACAAAAGCACTGCCGGATTCTGTGAATAAAGATGCTGCGAAATAGGCGAAGTCATATCAATCGTACCTCGTAAATCGTCTGATCGTAAATCAAAACTTATGAATATTTATATCTCTCTAATCATCACCATGGTCTTCTCCGCCTTCTTCTCAGGAATGGAGATTGCCTTTGTGTCGGTAGACAAACTGCGTTTTGAGATGGAACGTAAGGGGGGAATTACGTCCCGCATCCTTTCTATCTTCTTCAAGAACCCGAATGAATTTATCTCTACCATGCTGGTGGGGAATAATATCGCGCTGGTAATCTATGGTATCCTGATGGCGCAGATTATCGGCGACAATCTGCTGGCGGGATTCATCGACAATCATTTTCTGATGGTGTTGGCGCAAACCATTATTTCTACCCTGATTATTTTGGTGACCGGAGAGTTTTTACCGAAAACATTATTCAAAATCAATCCCAATCTGGTTTTGAATCTTTTTGCCATTCCGCTCATTGTTTGTTATGTCGTTCTATATCCTATCTCTAAACTGTCTTCCGGCTTGTCATGTTTGTTCCTTCGTGTCTTTGGTATGAAGGTCAATAAAGATGCGTCCGACAGGGCTTTTGGAAAAGTAGACCTGGACTATTTCGTACAAAGCAGCATTGATAATGCCGAAAATGAAGAAGAACTGGACACGGAAGTGAAAATCTTCCAGAACGCCCTCGACTTCTCGAACATAAAAATCCGCGACTGCATCGTTCCTCGTACCGAAGTGGTGGCAGTCGATCTGACCACTTCACTGGACGAGCTGAAAAGCCGCTTCATAGAATCCGGAATCTCCAAGATAATCGTGTATGACGGGAATATCGACAACGTAGTCGGCTACATCCATTCGTCGGAAATGTTCCGTGCCCCGAAAAACTGGCATGAGAATGTGACACAAGTCCCGATTGTGCCCGAAACAATGTCCGCCAACAAGCTGATGAAGCTCTTTATGCAGCAAAAGAAAACGATTGCCGTAGTGGTGGATGAATTTGGCGGTACGTCCGGCATCGTATCTCTGGAAGACCTCGTTGAAGAAATCTTTGGAGATATAGAAGACGAGCATGATAATACTTCCTATATCAGCAAGCAAATCGACGAACGCGAGTATGTGTTGTCCGCCCGCTTGGAGATAGAAAAAGTCAATGAGACGTTCGGACTCGACTTGCCCGAGTCGGATGATTATCTGACAGTAGGAGGGTTGATTCTGAACCAATATCAGAGCTTTCCGAAGTTGCATGAAGTGGTCCGGGTAGGACGTTATCAATTCAAGATAATTAAGGTCACAGCGACAAAAATAGAACTCGTGCGATTAAAAGTCTTGGAATAATGACGATAATCAAGAAATTTTTAGCTAATAAATAGATGCATATTAGCATTTTTTGTATCTTCGTGCGCTAAAACGACAAAAGAAAGAAATAATAATAAACATAAATCATATTAATCAAAATGGCAACGTTACAAAACATTAGGTCGAAAGGACCTCTATTGGTGATTGTTATCGGCTTGGCGCTGTTTGCTTTTATTGCGGGTGACGCATGGAAGGTGATGCAGCCGCATCAGGCACATGACGTAGGTGAGGTGAACGGAGACGCTCTTTCCGCTCAAGAGTATCAGAATTTGGTAGAAGAATATACCGAAGTGGTGAAACTCATGCGTGGGGTGACCGCCTTGAATGACGAACAAACCAATCAGGTGCGCGATGAAGTATGGCGTTCCTACGTAAACAATAAACTGATTGAAAAAGAAGCAAAAGCACTGGGACTGACTGTTTCTACAGCTGAAATCCAGGACATCCTGAAAGCAGGCGTTCATCCTTTGTTGAGACAAACTCCTTTCCAGAATCCGCAAACAGGAAACTTCGACAAAGATATGTTGAACAAATTCCTCGTGGAATACGCCAAGATGAGCGAATCACAAATGCCGGCACAGTATGCTGAACAATACAACAATATGTATAAATACTGGTCATTCATCCAAAAGACGCTGATTGAAAGCCGTTTGGCAGAAAAGTATCAGGCATTAGTGTCTAAAGCTCTTCTTTCTAATCCGGTGGAAGCACAGGATGCTTTCGATGCAAGAGTGAACCAATACAACGTGTTGATGGCTGGTATTCCTTACTCTTCTGTAGTAGACTCTACAATCGTAGTGAAAGAATCGGAACTGAAAGACTTGTATAACAAGAAGAAAGAACAATTCAAGCAATATCAGGAAACTCGTGACATCAAGTACATTGATGTACAGGTGACTGCAAGTGCTGAAGACAGAGCAGCTATCCAGAAAGAAGTAGACGAAGCTACTGCACAGTTGGCTACTACTACGGATGACTATACTTCTTTTATCCGTTCAGTTGGCTCGGAAGCTCCTTATACAGACTTGTTCTATAACAAAACAGCTTTCCCGTCAGATGTAGCCGCACGTTTGGACTCTGTTTCTGTAGGTGCTATTTATGGTCCTTACTATAACGGTGCCGACAATACAATCAACTCTTTCAAAGTAGTTGCTAAAGCTGTTGCTGCCGACTCTGTCGAATTCCGTCAGATTCAGGTATACGCAGAAGACGCTGTGAAGACAAAGACATTGGCCGACAGCATCTATAACGCAATCAAAGGGGGAGCTAACTTCGTGGATCTGGCAAAGAAATATGGTCAGACAGGTGATGCAAACTGGCTTACTTCTGCACAATATGAAGGTGCACAGATAGACGGTGATAACCTGAAATTTATTTCTGCTATCAACAATGCAGGTGTAAACGAATTGGTAAACTTGCCGATGGGACAAGCAAACGTAATTCTTCAGGTGACGAACAAGAAGTCTACAAAAAACAAATATAAAGTAGCTGTTATCAAACGCGAAGTAGAGTTCAGCAAAGAAACTTACAATCGTGCTTATAATGATTTCAGCCAGTTTATCGCAGCTAATCCTAGCGTAGAGAAGATGGTAGCTAACGCTGAAGAAGCCGGTTACAGATTGCTCGACAGAATGGATTTGAGCAGTTCTGAACACAACATCGGTGGTGTAAGAGGTACAAAAGAAGCGTTGAGATGGACATTTGATAAAGCAAAACCGGGTGAAGTTTCCGGCTTGTACGAATGTGGCGAAAGCGATCACATGATAGTAGTAGGTCTGGTAGGCATTAAGCCGGAAGGATACCGTCCGTTGAAAGCAGTACAGGATCAGTTGAGAGCTGAAATTGTGAAAGATAAGAAAGCTGAAAAGATTATGGCTGACATGAAAGCTGCCAATGCAACTTCATTCAACCAGTACAAAGAGATGGCTAATGCAGTCAGCGACTCTTTGAAGATGGTTACTTTTGCAGCTCCTGCATACGTATCAGCATTGCGCAGCAGCGAACCGTTGGTAGGTGCTTATGCTTCTGCAGCTGAAGTAAATCAGTTGAGCGCTCCTATCAAAGGTAATGCCGGAGTATTTGTATTGCAGGTATACGGTAAGGACAAACTGAACGAAACATTCGACGCAAAAGCAGAAGAAGCTACGCTGACTAACATGCACGCACGTTTCGCCAGCCGTCTGATGAACGACTTGTATCTGAAAGCTAACGTAAAAGATACTCGCTTCTTGTTCTTCTAAACAAGTAGCAAGTAATAGATATTAGGCACGGATTACACGGATTTACGTGGTTTAAACTTATGAGAGAACCACGAAATCCGTGTAATCCGTGCCTTTTTTATTTTCGTTTTTTCGTTTATGATCTTTGTTATCTGATTAAATTTCCATATCTTGCCAATCTTTATCAATAGGCTTTGCGAAATACTTTATTAACTAATACGAATCTATATTATGACAAAACAACTAGCCCAGTATTCAGTTCCCGCTGAAAATTCACGTGTTATTCGTGTGTTTCTTTCGTCAACGTTCAGAGACATGGAAATGGAACGTTCTGCATTAGTCAAACTCTTTAAGGGTTTGCAAGTAAAGGCTGCCAGCCGTGGTGCCACCGTTTCATTGGTTGATTTGCGCTGGGGAATCACAGAAGAAGATGCGAAAAGTGGCAAGGTTGTTGAAATATGCCTGAAAGAAATAGTTAACTCCCGGCCTTTCTTCATTGGTATGGTAGGCGACCGCTATGGATGGTGCCCCAATTATGAGGACTTATCTCAAACTTTCAATGACAGCTTGGAATATCGTTGGATAGAAGATGACTTGAATCATCATTTAAGTGTGACGGAAATTGAAATGCAGTTTGGTGTACTGCGCAATCCCAATCCGTTACATGCCTATTTTTATATAAAACAGTCGGCAGATGATGAGCTGTCTTGCCCTAAAGAGGAGTCTCTTAAACTGAAACGTCTTAAAGAACGTATTTTGCAGCAAGATCGTTATCCTGTGCAAGAGTATGACTCGCCCGAGCAGTTGTGTAACCTTGTGGAAGGTGCTTTCACGGAATTGCTTGAACGGGAGTTTCCAGATATACTGACCGTTGAAGATAATCAAGCATTGCAAGAACAACTGACACGCAATGAACTCTTATTCAATTATCACTCCATACCAGAAGCAGATCAGGCGTTTGCTGACTTTTTGGCAGCGGATGAGCAGCGATGTTTGGTGGTAACGGGCGATTGTGGTCTTGGCAAGAGTGCTTTATTGGCTCATTGGAGCGATTTGGTGAACAATGATATGCCGATGATTCCCATCTATCATCGCTTGGATAGTACTACATTGTCTTCTTATCCGGAAACGTTGGCGAGAATGTTAGCCTCAAAATGCCAGAACGCACTCAAACATCAATCTTTAGGTGAAGAAAATTTGTTTGCGGCTGAAGTATCAAAAGAACTGGACTCGACCCAGAGCACTGCCAAATCCATCATGGACATCGTGAAAAATTCGGTTTTGATGGGAGATGCTGGCTTGAACACTTTTGCGGGGAACACACTTCGGAACCTCAAGGAGATTGAAGAGGATTTGAATTCTATCCAAAAGTTCAGTCAGTTGTGGAGTGCGCTGGGTGCATCAAGATATCCTATCATTCTGTTGATTGATGACATCAGTTATCTGAATCCGACTGAAGCATCCCTGTTTTCTTTATTTGCATCTATTCCCTCGAACGTAAAAGTCGTGTTGAGCTTTTCTGCGTCATCCACCGCCTACCTGCCCTTTGTTCGGAATGGTTACGTTCATTTCCAGTTGAATGGTTTTTCACAAGCGGATGCCAAGTCGTTCTCAAAACAATATCTGTCTACTTACTCCAAGGCCTTGTCCGCACAGCAGGAAGATATTCTTGCTTCGTGGGTGCTGGCCAAACAACCGCGCTGTTTAAGTGTATTGCTCAACGAGTTGGTTTCGTTCGGTCAGTATGATGCTCTGAATGAATATATGAGTGGATATTGCCGGCTCAATGAGATTGAGCAGTTCTACGACAGTGTGCTTCGGCGTTTGTCGGCTGATTATGGTTTCGAAGAGATTGGAAGAACGCTTCTGATGCTCTCACTTACTTTAGAAGGATTTACCGAAGATGAAGTAAAGAGCATGGCAGGCATTAATCAGATACTTTGGTCACAGTTGAGAGTGGAAATGAGTAGCTGGCTCACCAACAAAGGAGGGCGATATTGCATTGGTGACACACAAATGGTAGAGGCGATTGAACGCTGTTTCGCTCAAGATGAAGAATGTATAGATGATAGTCGGCATGAAATTATTTCCGCTCTGCTGGATGAGGAAGAGATCCTTTCCCATCCGTTGACTTTTGCCGATTATAACTATCGCATGAAACAGTTCTGCTACCATGATTCGTATCGCTATAAAGTGGAGATTACCTATCAATGCTATAAGATGCAAGAATGGGATTTATTGAAGGATTGGATTTGTGATGTGGAGATTTTCGAGATTCTGTATCGCACGAATCGTTCTCTGTTGGAAGATAGCTGGAAGGCGATCATGAATGACAATCCTGGCATTACGCCTGAAGTCTATGCCGAATTGGACTTTGATGAGGTTGATTCTTTTTTAATTCCTGTCATTGCTAATGATATGGCTACTTTCTTGAGCAGTTCTTTCCATCTGACGGAGGCAGCGGCTGCTGTGAGTGAGAAGAGTATGGAAGGCGCTGCCATCCCACCAATTGCCAGATCGGTATTGAAGATGAATGAGGGATGCCGGTATGCCCGTAATGAAGAATACGAAATGGCATGCGACTGTTTTCTGAAAGCATTAGTGATGCAGGAAAACATTGTACCGACTCCGGAACTGGAGATTGCCAACACCTGCCGGAATCTAGCTTTGGCATATTACTACAATGAGCAATACAATGAAGCGGGGATCTATTTGAATAGGGCGCTTGATTATCATGCGGCTTCTGCTGACGAGAAGAGTCAGGCAGAAGTCATTGAACTTTCCGAATACCTGGCTTATTGTGATTACTATAAGAATGAGGAAGAGAGTGCTGCCGAAAAATTCCGGAAAGTAGCTGAAATGCACGAGTCTTTGAATGGCAGGCTGTCGGGTGGAGTGGCTAAATGTTTGTGTATGCAGGGTAAATGTCTTTATTATATCAAACGATACGATGAAGCATGGATGCTGATGAATCAGGCGTTGGACATTGCTATGCAGATAGATAACAAAAAACAGATAGTTGCTTGTCATAAACAGTTGTATTATTTATGCAGAGAATTCAAACGAATGATGAATGAACGTGGCGATGGGCAGGCTTCTACTTTATTCTTCCGTGAGTCTCTTTTGCATGAAATGTTTTTCAGCGAAAAACCGCGTCTGGCGGAATTGACTGTCCGCTACGAGGCATTGAGATGTGATATAATGCAGCAATATTACGAGCGTAAAGATTATGATAGTGTGATCCGCATCGCAACTTCCCTGGATATTCACGATGATGCTGATCCCGATGCTTCCTGTCAGGTATATTACTACAAAGCACAGGCTTATGCGAAGATGGAGAATTATCCAATGGCGAAAGAGGCTTTCTTCAGAGAGTTTGAATTGCGAAAGAAATCTTTTGGATGGGAGGACAGACAGACGGTTCTGGCTTGTCAGAATCTAGGGGTGTTACACAGTTTTTGTAATGAACAGGAAGATGCGCTGGCTTGTTTTCGTGAAGCGTACGGTCATGAAGTGAAAAAGAATGGAAAGGACTCTGAAGTGGCGCAAAAGCTACTTCAATATATCAGCGTGGTTGAATCATAACGGAGGCATACTTCCCTTTTTTGTTAACTTTTACATTCCCGTTATACGGAAATCGACTTTATTTCCTTACATTTGCAAATATAAACCATCAACAGAAAGAAGAATGTCTAAATATCCCCTTTTAGGAATGACTCTTGTAGAGCTTCAATCATTGACAAAAAGACTGGGTATGCCCGGTTTTGCTGCCAAGCAGATTGCATCCTGGCTTTACGAAAAGAAGGTAGCCTCGATTGATGATATGACTAATTTGTCATTGAAACACCGGGAGTTGCTCAAGCAGAACTATGAGGTGGGAGCGGAAGCTCCGGTAGATGAAATGCGCTCTGTAGATGGTACGGTGAAGTATCTTTATAAAGTGGGTGAGAACCATTTTGTGGAATCGGTTTATATACCGGATGATGACCGCGCAACATTGTGCGTGTCGTCACAAGTGGGTTGCAAGATGAACTGCAAGTTCTGTATGACAGGCAAACAGGGTTATACCGCTAACCTGACCGCCGGCCAGATCATTAACCAGATTTATTCGCTGCCGGAACGGGATAAACTGACCAATGTCGTAATGATGGGAATGGGCGAGCCGCTCGATAACCTGGATGAGGTGTTGAAAGCATTGGATATACTTACCGCTACCTACGGTTACGCATGGAGTCCGAAGCGTATCACGCTTTCTACAGTCGGGCTGCGGAAAGGATTGCAGCGTTTTATCGAAGAAAATGACTGCCATCTTGCCATCAGCCTTCACTCTCCGCTGACCGTTCAACGTTCTGAATTAATGCCGGCGGAAAAGGCGTTTTCGATCACCGAAATGGTGGAACTGTTAAAAAACTATGATTTTAGTAAACAACGTCGACTTTCGTTTGAATATATTGTTTTTAAAGGGCTCAATGATTCGCAGGTCTATGCCAAAGAGTTGCTGAAACTTCTTCGCGGACTGGATTGCAGGGTGAATCTGATTCGTTTTCATGCCATACCGGGGGTAGACCTCGAGGGAGCGGATATGGATACGATGACCCGTTTTCGTGATTATCTGACGTCACACGGACTTTTCACCACTATCCGTTCATCCAGAGGCGAAGATATTTTTGCTGCTTGCGGTATGCTCTCGACAGCGAAACTGGAGGAAAATAATGAAAGTTAATATATAAAACCGAACATCATGAAAAAGTACTCTTTTATTTTATGCATCGCTTTGGTAGCCTTTGTCGTTGCGTCTTGTGGTCTGAAAGGAAATCACACCTCTAGTGGTCGTGCTTACGAGCTTTTGGTTGTAGTAGATCACGGTGTTTGGGATCGTGCTGCCGGAAGGGCTTTACATGATGCGCTCGATTCTGATATGCCCGGTTTGCCGCAGTCGGAACCTTCTTTCCGGATTATGTATACTTCGCCGAAAGATTATGATTCTACACTGAAGTTGATACGTAACATTATTATTGTAGATATACAGGATATATATACGAAAGCCTCGTTCAAATATGCGAAGGACGTGTATGCCAATCCGCAGATGATATTGACTATCCAGGCTCCGAACGAAGAAGAGTTTGGGAAGTTTGTGGAAGAGAACAAAAAGACGATTGTCGACTTCTTTACCCGTGCGGAAATGAACCGTCAGATTACGTTCCTGGAAGGGAAACACAGTAATTTCATTTCGCAGAAAGTGGACAGTTTGTTCGGATGCGACATTTGGATAGATGCCGAACTGGCCAATTCAAAGACCGGGAAGGATTTCTTCTGGGCTTCTACCAACACAGGTACTGCCGACCGTAACTTCGTGATGTACTCTTATCCGTATACTGACAAGGATACGTTTACCAAAGAATACTTTGTGCACAAACGTGACTCCGTGATGAAAGCCAATATACCCGGATTCAAGGAAGGCGTTTATATGTCGACCGATAGTTTGCTGACCGATGTCCGTCCGATCAATGTAAAGAACAGCTATACCATGGAAGCACGTGGCCTGTGGCGTATGAAGGGCGACTTTATGGGTGGCCCATATGTGTCTCATACTCGTCTGGACGAGAAAAACCAACGAATTATTACAGCAGAAATATTTGTTTATTCACCTGATAAAATGAAACGCAACCTGGTACGCCAGATGGAAGCATCTCTGTATACACTGAAACTTCCGAATGAAGTTCAGCAGAATCAGATTCCATTGGGAGAAGCATCTAAGGAGGCGGAACAAACTAATAAATAAAAACATGGAAGATAACAAGATAAGAATAGGTATCACCCAGGGAGATATTAACGGGGTGGGCTATGAGGTGATTCTTAAGACATTTTCTGACCCTACGATGTTGGAACTATGTACTCCGATCATTTATGGCTCACCGAAAGTAGCGGCTTATCATCGCAAAGCGCTGGATATACAGACCAGTTTCAGCATTGTCAACTCTGCTAGCGAAGCAGGGTACAACCGTTTGAGCGTAGTGAACTGCACGGATGATGAGGTGAAAGTGGAATTTTCCAAACCCGACCCCGAAGCCGGTAAAGCTGCGCTGGGAGCTTTGGAACGTGTCATCGAAGAATATCACGAAGGGTTGATAGACGTTATCGTAACAGCTCCGATCAACAAACATACGATTCAGTCGGAAGAATTCTCATTCCCCGGACATACGGAATATATCGAAGAACGTTTGGGCAATGGTGATAAATCATTGATGATTTTGATGAAAAATGACTTCCGGGTGGCTCTGGTGACGACGCATATCCCTGTCAGGGAGATCGCGACTACGATTACCAAAGAACTGATTCAGGAGAAACTGATGATATTCCATCGTTGCTTGAAACAGGATTTCGGTATCGGTGCTCCGCGTATTGCGGTGCTCTCTCTCAATCCTCATGCCGGAGACGGTGGTTTGTTGGGAATGGAAGAACAGGAAGTGATTATCCCTGCCATGAAAGAAATGGAAGAGAAAGGAATCCTTTGCTACGGTCCTTATGCGGCCGACGGCTTTATGGGTTCAGGCAATTATACTCATTTTGACGGTATCCTGGCGATGTATCACGATCAGGGGCTGGCTCCGTTCAAGGCATTGGCCATGGAAGACGGGGTGAACTATACGGCAGGCCTGCCGGTAGTACGTACTTCTCCGGCTCATGGAACGGCTTATGACATTGCAGGCAAGGGGATGGCTTGTGAAGATTCTTTCCGTCAGGCAATCTATGTTGCCATCGATGTGTTCCGTAATCGTCAGCGTGAAAAAGTGGCTCGTGCCAATCCGTTGCGTAAACAATATTACGAGAAACGTGACGATAGTGATAAACTGAAACTGGATACAGTGGACGAAGATTAAAAACAAGTGATGATAAAAGCAGAGATACAACAAGTGAAACAGCGTTTCGGTATTATTGGAAATACCGAAGCATTGTCGCGCGCTATAGATGTTGCCATTCAGGTAGCTCCTACCGATTTGTCTGTGCTGATTACCGGAGAAAGTGGAGTCGGAAAAGAAAGTTTTCCGCAGATTATTCATCAATATAGCCGGAGGAAGCACGGACAGTATATTGCTGTCAACTGTGGCGCTATTCCGGAGGGTACGATTGACTCCGAACTGTTCGGACATGAGAAAGGTGCGTTTACCGGTGCGATTGGCGAACGGAAAGGGTACTTTGGCGAAGCCGACGGTGGTACTATTTTTCTTGATGAAGTAGGAGAGTTGCCGATGTCTACCCAGGCACGTTTGCTCCGTGTATTGGAGAGTGGCGAGTTTATGAAAGTAGGTTCGTCCAAAGTGCAAAAAACGGATGTGCGTGTGGTGGCAGCTACCAATGTCAATCTGACACAAGCGATTGCAGAAGGACGTTTCCGTGAAGATTTATATTATCGGTTGAATACGGTGCCTATCCAGATTCCTCCTTTGCGTGAACGTGGAGACGATGTGCTCCTGTTGTTCCGTAAGTTTTCCGCAGACTTTGCAGAGAAATACCGGATGCCTGCTATCCAGCTGACAGAAGATGCAAAGAAAGAGTTACTGGCTTACCCGTGGCCCGGAAACGTGCGTCAGTTGAAGAACATCACCGAGCAAATATCTATCATTGAAACCAACAGGGAGATCTCAGCAGCTATCTTGCAGAATTATCTTCCCGCACAAAATACGCAACGTCTTCCCGCACTGATGGGAACGCGTGAAAGTAAAGGCTTTGAGAGCGAACGGGAGATTCTTTATTCTGTTCTGTTCGACATGCGCCAGGAAGTGGCGGAGCTGAAGAAGATGGTGCACAACCTGATGGCGGAACGTGCCGGACAGGTGGGGCAGGTAGGACAAATGGGAACGGTGGTTACTACTCCGGTAGTGACGGCGCATCAACCTTCGGTACCTGCTATCATTCATACCATGCAGCCTACGGTTTGCAAGGATGATGATGACATACAAGACACGGAAGAATATGTAGAAGAATCTCCTTTGTCACTAGACGAAGTGGAGAAAGAAATGATACGCAAAGCACTTGAGAGGCATCATGGAAAGCGAAAGAGCGCGGCCAAGGACTTGAACATTTCCGAGCGTACACTTTATAGAAAAATAAAAGAATATGAATTGGATTAAGAAAATAATACGTCCTTTGTTACTGTTCGGCTTGCCGTTGGTAGTCATTGCGTGCACTGTTTCCTATAAGTTTAACGGATCGTCTATCAATTATGATAAGGTAAAGACCATTTCGATAGCCGACTTCCCGATCAAGTCGGAGTATGTGTATGCCCCGTTGGCAACCAAGTTCAATGAGGACCTGAAAGATATCTTCATCCGGCAGACCCGTCTGCAACTGCTCAAGCCGAATCAGAATGCCGACTTGCAGATTGATGGAGAAATCACAGGATACAATCAGTACAACCAGGCAGTATCTGCCGACGGTTACTCTTCGGAGACGAAGTTGACTATCACCGTCAATGTACGTTTTGTCAACAACACCAATCATGCCGAAGACTTTGAACAACAGTTTTCTGCGTTCCGTACCTACGACTCTACCCAGTTGCTGACTGCCGTACAGGACGGATTGATTGCTGAAATGTCTAAAGAGATCACTGACCAAATTTTTAATGCAACTGTAGCAAACTGGTAATATAAATGACTTCTGTTAACTTTCAACAATGGATTCAGCATCCCGAGACGCTGAATAGGGATACTTTGTACGAACTGCGCAATCTTCTTGCGAGGTATCCGTATTTTCAGTCACTTCGTCTGCTGTATCTGAAGAACCTGTATATTCTCCATGATATTAGTTTCGGTGGAGAACTGCGGAAAGCAGTTCTTTACATTGCAGACAGGCGGCAGTTATTCCAGTTGATTGAAGGTGATCGCTATGATGTGCAGGCACGGAAAAAGGGAGTACCTCTCACGGAAGTGCTGAAAGACGAACCGTCTGTAGACCGCACATTAGCATTGATCGACGCTTTCTTGTCCACAGTACCCGAAGAGGTGACTGCCCGGACCAGCTTCGATTATTCGGTGGATTACACCTCTTATCTTTTGGAGGAGACTACAGCCACGGAACAGTCGTCCGAAGAAACGCCCAAACTCAAAGGCTACGAACTGATTGACGACTTTATAGAAAAGAGCGAGAGCGACTCTCCCCTCTGCATGAAACCTTTAAGAGAAGAAATGCCATCTGCCACAACCTCTTCGGGCGAGCTCCCTGAAGAAGAAACGATGGAGGAAGAAGAGGAAGATGACAGCTGTTTTACGGAAACTTTGGCAAAAATCTATGTTAAACAGCAACGATATTCAAAAGCTCTTGAAATAATTAAAAAATTAAGCTTGAAATATCCAAAAAAAAATGCTTACTTTGCAGACCAAATCAGATTTTTGGAGAAATTGATTATTAACGCTAATTCAAAATAACTAAAAATGTACTTATTATTCGTTATCTTAATGGTTATTGCAGCCTTGTTGATGTGTTTCATCGTGCTGATTCAGAACTCAAAAGGGGGCGGGCTTGCTTCTGGTTTCTCTTCATCTAACGCCATCATGGGCGTGCGCAAGACTACAGATTTTCTGGAAAAAGCAACATGGGGTTTAGCTATCTTCATGGTGGTAATGAGCATTGCTACTGCTTATGTAGTTCCTCGCTCTGCTGTTGCTAAAGACGCAGTGTTGGAACAGGCACAGAAAGAACAACAGACTAACCCGTATAACTTACCCGCAGGTACGGCTGCGCCGCAAACTGAAGCTCCTGCTACCAACGCACCTGCTACAGAAACTCCGGCACCGGCTACTGAAACTCCTGCTCCTGCAGCAGAGTAATTCACTCCGTCGTCAGGTAAGGCTTTGGGGTAAAACCATTAATGGGAAGGTGCAGACAGATGCTGCATTTCTTTGATATTTAAGTGCGGATTACGCAGATTACACGGATTCTCAATCTTCCGCGTGGTCAGTGTAATCCGCACTTAACTTTTTCTTGTAAAAACAATCTCTTTGTGATAGAAACAAACGAGATTTAACTACCTTTGTTGGCTGTATAAGATTATTAACTACTTTTTTAAATATAACAATGACAGAACATTTGAAACAAAAATTGAATGACTCCGCCGTACTCCGATGGAGCGTTCTTGCATTGGTCGCATTTACTATGCTATGCGGCTATTTCCTCACCGACGTAATGTCTCCTCTAAAACCCATGCTTGAGAAAGAACTACTATGGGACAGTCTTGATTATGGTTTCTTCACAAGCGCTTACGGATGGTTTAATGTATTCCTGTTGATGCTGATCTTCGGTGGTATCATTTTGGATAAGATGGGAGTCCGTTTCACTGGAATGGGAGCTTGTTTGCTGATGGTGCTGGGTTGTGGATTGAAATACTATGCGATTTCTACTACTTTCCCGGAAGGTGCCATGCTCTTCGGGTTCAAAACACAGGTGACTTTGGCTGCATTGGGGTATGCTATCTTCGGTGTAGGTGTGGAGATTGCCGGTATCACAGTTTCCAAGATTATCGTGAAATGGTTCAAGGGCAAGGAAATGGCATTGGCTATGGGACTTGAAATGGCTACGGCACGTATCGGAACAACTTTGGCAATGGTGCTCACGGTTCCTTTGGCTGACTTCTTCGGATATACGGATGAGAGTGGCGCATTCCATACCAATATTCCTGCTCCAATTTTGTTTTGTCTGATTATGTTGTGCGTGGGTACGATTGCTTTCTTCCTTTATACTTTCTATGACAAGAAGCTGGATGCTTCTTTGGACGCAGAGGGATTGGAACCGGAAGAGCCGTTCCGTATGAAAGATATTGTGTATATCATTACCAATAAAGGATTCTGGTTGATTGCATTACTCTGTGTATTGTTCTACTCGGCTGTATTCCCCTTTATCAAGTATGCTGCCGACTTGATGGTGCAGAAATATAATGTAGATCCGAAGTTGGCGGGAACGATTCCCGGATTGTTACCGATTGGCGCGATTATCCTGACTCCGTTGTTCGGTTCGTTATATGACCGTATCGGTAAGGGAGCCACATTGATGGTCATCGGATCGTTGATGCTTATTTTTGTACATACGATGTTTGCTCTGCCTATACTGAATATATGGTGGTTTGCTACTATTATCATGATTATATTGGGATTTGCCTTCTCGTTGGTGCCTTCAGCTATGTGGCCATCTGTTCCGAAGATTATCCCGGAAAAACAGTTGGGTACAGCTTATGCATTGATTTTCTGGGTACAGAACTGGGGATTGATGGGTGTTCCTTTGCTGATTGGATGGGTGTTGAATACTTATTGCAAAGGTCCGGTAATAGACGGTGCACAGACTTATGACTACACGTTACCTATGACTGTTTTTGCTCTCTTTGGTGTACTTGCTCTGCTTGTGGCTTTGATGTTGAAGGCAGAGGACAAGAAGAAGGGATATGGTTTGGAAGAGGCGAATATCCAAAAGTAACTAGGGAATTCGGTATCTAAAGTAACAAAGGAATTTTGTATCAAGGTGTAAACAAAAGAGTATCAGTATTAATACTCTGAAATAAAAAAATAAGAAGTATGGCTGCCAAAGAGAAAATCAACCTGTTAGAGGTCATTCCCTGTCGCAGTGAACATATTACAGCAGAAAGGGAAGGGGAGACGATTGTGCTCTCCTTTCCCCGTTTTAAATATCCGTGGATGCAACGCTTCCTTGTGCCGAAAGGAATGTCGAAAGAACTTCATGTGAAATTGGAAGAACACGGTACGGCTGTATGGGAACTGATAGATGGAAAACGCAATGTTCGTGAGATTATAGAAAAACTCGCAGAGCACTTTCAAAATGAAGAGGGCTACGAGTCACGTGTATCGGCTTATCTTTCTCAAATGCAGAAAGATGGATTTATAAAATTGATGACACCAGTCGTATAAATGGGAATTTATATTTCACCACAGAGGACACGGAGGACACCGAGTTCTTCTCTCTCTTTCCGTAAGTAAAACAGAGCGATAAATACGATTATAAATACGTGAGGCTCTGTGGTACTCTATAGTGAATAAAAAAGATTAAACCTCTGTGTCCTCCGTGTCCTCTGTGGTGAACTCATTATTATTTATTTGATAAATACAGCCCAAAGTATGACGGCAATTGCTATCAGGATACCCATGATAATAAGTGTTCCCCAAACAAAATAATTGCTGTCTTTCTCTTTCTTTTTCTCCGAGTCGTGGATAATACGTTCCATTTCTTCGGGAGTAGTATTGGGTAGTGGATAAGGTTCGTTGGTGCGGTTGAGATGCTTCAGTTTCTCGTTAGCACGTTCACGACGCAGTCGGGAAGCTTCCCGACCTTCACTAAGCCGGCGTATCATGTCGAGCATATGTCCTTCACCACCCATATTCTTTATTTTTTAGAAGTTTAGTTTCTTGTTTTTCTATTTCCCTTCCTCTCTGTCCACTTTGAGCAATCCTCCCGTATTCGGATCAAAATAAACTTTGATGGTAGAATTCTTGTTGAACAAAACCGGAGCCAGATATTCTATCACACCGAATTGAGTAATAGGAAGCTCACCTTCGTAAAGTTTCTTTTTACCGTCGGTCAATGTAACCATAGCTTGTCCGGGTACGTTGTAGGCGATTCCATCCAAATCTTTCTTTTTCTTACCGTCTTCCTGCGGTATCTTGACAGATTTCAGGTCTTTCAGACTGATATAAAACGGAGTTCCTGCCAAATCATTGTTGGCAACTACACCTAACTTCTTTGAGAAACGGAAAGCAACTTCGTTGTTGAGTTCCTTGTCAGGAGTAAGGCGGACAGTGAATGTTCTCTCTTCCTTGTTGCAGGTGCCGGAGAACATTTGCGTCATGGCTTCTTCCTGTGCATTCAGATTGTCGAGCATAATCTTAAGTTGTGCTCCGTCTGAAGGCATATTATCAGCTTGTCCGCGCAATAAGGCATTCTTGCTTTCGCGGATGTTATAGATTTCTTTAGCTACCAGCTCGGCCATCTTGGCGGTAGAGCTAGCCATCAGAATCTCTTCGGTCAGGAATTCACGAGGATTTGCTTTCTTTTGGAGGACTGTGGGAGCGGGAGCGGCTTTTTTGCCTACACTGCTGTTGCTGTAAGGAACATTGATTGTTTTCACAATGCCATCCTCTGTCAGTTCCATGAGCGGTGCTACTGTCTTATCCTTCAATTTTACGAAATACGTCGTTTCGCTGTTGGGCACACCTACGGATTTCACTTTTACGCTAGCCAGTTCCCAGTACTCTTCAGGGTCGGCGGAGACGTTGGTCAGTCGCAGGTAACGATCAGCATATTTGCTGAATTCTCCCGGAGTATAGTTGACTTTGTTGGCTTTTATTTCAAGTTCTATTTGGGTTTTGGGAAGACTGTAAACCACTCCATAGTCTTTTCCCCGGGTAACCCCTGTCAGTACTTCGGTTTGTGCATAGGCGGACGTTGTCATAAGTAGTCCTGCTGCTATAATCAACTTTTTCATATTCGGTTCTTTTTAACTGGTTTTGAAAACAAAGTTAATGAAGTTATTGAAAAAACTGTAAGTTCTTAACTTTTATTCGCTTACAAGTCGCCACGCTGTCGGCAGACAGGTGATAATATCGCTTGCGATCATTCCGATCATTCCTTGCTTCTTTTGAGCGACATCGCCCGCCAATCCGTGAATGTAAGTGCCGATTTTAGCGGCTTCCTCGGTGGGGTAACCTTGGGCAAGCAGTGCCAGGATTACTCCGGTCAGTACGTCACCGCTACCCCCGGTTGCCATTCCCGGATTTCCGGTTGGGTTGAAGAAACATTTACCTTCGGGGGTGATGATGGTGGAGTAGGCTCCTTTTAAAATTATATGGACATGGGCGGCACGGGCCAGTTCGCAAGCCTTCATCAGACGTTCGTAAGAGTCCTGGCATTTACCGGTCAGACGTTCCAGCTCTTTTGGATGCGGGGTGAGGATGGAGCCCTTCGGCAAGTGGGTAAGGGCATGACGGTGGTTGGCGAGGATATTAAGAGCGTCGGCATCCACTACAACAGGAGTTTGGCAGTGCTCCAGTTGCTCCAGTAGGGCGGCTTCCGTTTCCTCGTTTCGTCCCAGTCCCGGGCCGATACCGACTGCTTGATAATCGTCCGTGTCGGTAGGTATGGCAAAACAGGTTTCGTTGGCGTCAGTTTCTACGATTGCTTCGGGTATGGAGGTCTGCAAGATGTCGTTGTTGCACATTGGCGCATGAACAGTCAGCAGCCCTACTCCCGAACGGAGGCAGGCGCGGGCAGCGAGCACAGAGGCCCCTGCCATTCCTTTTGAACCGGCAATCAGCAGTGCATGACCGAAGTTTCCCTTGTGGGCAAACTGTTTTCGTGGCTTGATGAGTGAACGGATTTCCTCTATTTCCAACATTTCGTAGTTCGTTCCCATCTCTTCAATACCGTCTTCGCTCAATTGGATGTCCAACAATTCCCATTCTCCGACAAATTCAGTGTTTTCTGCGAAAAGAAAGGCGAGCTTCGGCAGTTGCAGACTGAAAGTTACGTCGGCACGGATAATATTAGCTTTTACGTTGAATGTATTTTCTTCTCCCATCAGTCCGGAAGGAATGTCGATGGCTACTACCATGGCAGGGGAAGAATTGATGTATTTCACTACGGCAGCGAATCCGCCGCTCAACGGTTTGTTCAGACCTGAACCGAATAATCCGTCGATTACCAGATGGTCGGGCGTCAGGGCGGGAGGTACGAATTGGGTACTGATTTCGTGGAATTTTACTTCTTCCATCATTTCTACCAGTTCTTTATTGGTCTGGCAGTCGGGCGAAAGTTCTCCTTTCGTGTTGAAGAGAAATACCTCGATCTTATATCCTTTTTCAGCCATCATGCGGGCTACGGCAAGAGCGTCTCCGCCATTATTCCCCGGCCCGGCAAAGATGGTGACCGGTGTTTCCGTATTCCATCTGTCTGTGATGGCTTTTGTTAATGCGGTTGCTGCACGTTCCATCAGGTCGATTGATGCAATAGGTTCGTTCTCAATGGTATAAGCGTCCAATTTCTTGATACTGCTGCTTGGAAATATTTTCATTGCGATGTTCTTTTAGTTTTCGGATTACAAATGTACATGATTCTTCTGACTTTTCCCGTTTGTTATGGGAAGAAAACCATAATTGCAACTTTTAATTCATCATTAGTTCTATCTTTTGGTCAAAGAAATATCTGCTTTTGAACTATTAAGCGTTAGAATAACTCCGCCAAAAAATAATTCAATGCTGCACCATTATGAACTTACTTTTATTTCTCCCTGAAAAAGATTTCTTCATTTCATTTCTCATATTCTCATTGTTTTTCGATAAACGAAAGATAATCAAATAGATATCTTATGAGAAACACTTTTCCAAAACGGTATTTCTCATAAGTTCTCCCATATTTTGGCTCAAAAGCCACCTTATTCTCATAGTATTTCAGGGTATTTCTCATAGTCAAAAGCCATTCTTTCTTCCTTTTTTCTTTCAGCCTGCCTTATTTTTATCAGGAAATGAAGCTACTATTTAGATAAAATAGTGGCTTTTTGCTTGAAGATACTCGTTGGTCTCGATTGTCCCATATATTGTGGGAAAGTATTCCCGTATATTGAAGGAAAACTTTCCCACAAAATAAGGGAATACTTTCCCAAGCCTTAGGGAATCTTTTCCCACAATATGTGGGACTAAGACACTGTGTATGGAAGCAAGCAAAAGGAATGCATAGTTCTATTTATTCAATGTCAGCTTCCGGCACACTACACTATGAGGAATGAAGCAAAATCCGGGTTATTTTGCGAAAAAACTATGAGAAATGCCTGTTTTGAAATCATTTCTCATAGTCTATCTTATTAGTTTACTGCCACTTGTGTCTTATTTATGAGAATATGAGAAATGAAAATGAAAAATCTTTTTCTGTAGAGGGGCGGATGGAAATTGTGTTTAGTTTATCTCCATACCTTCTTGAACAAACTTTTGATACGCCCCTTCCCCTGATTGACCCTTTGATTATTTGCCGTTTCCGATAAAAATGTTATCTTTGGAGATAGGTAATGTGCATCAGCATCACATTAATTTCCTGTGCTCACAATGAATTAGAATCTAAATAACGGATTGTTTAATCTTCTAAAGTTTGCATGATGGAAAAGACAAAAATTGGCTCGAATGCCGGGAAAGTATGGCGCATCTTAAATGAAAAAGGTGAACTTTCAATATTCGATTTGTGCCGTGAATTAAGTTTGACGTTTGAAGACGTAGCTCTCGCTATTGGTTGGCTGGCCCGAGAAGACAAAATCTTTTTGAGGAAAAGAGAAGGAATGCTTTTTGCCAGTATCGAAAATGTCGAATTTACTTTTGGCTAAGGTGGTAGCTAACCTCCATTTAAGATAGATTTCCACTTTATTATTTACACTGCTAAAAAAGTAATGAAGTGGATGAGTAGGATTTTTTATGCTCGTTTTTACTATTCCCCCTATTATTCTGTTTGATAAGAGAAGCATCTAATCTACTTTTTCTGTACCTTTGCACCCCATAAACTACTAAACACATAAATTCATGAGTGCATTGAAAGGGCATCCGAAAGGCCTTTATTTGATTTTCGCGACAAGCACGGCAGAACGTTTCAGTTACTACGGTATGCGTGCGATCTTTATTCTTTTCCTGACGCAGGCATTATTGTTTGACAAAGAAGCGGCAGCATCCATCTACGGAAGTTATACCGGATTAGTTTATTTAACCCCGTTGATTGGCGGATACATTGCCGATAAATATTGGGGAATCCGTCGTTCCGTATTTTGGGGAGCGGTGATGATGGCAGTCGGACAATTCCTGATGTTTATGAGTGCCTCCACTTTAGATAATACGAACCTTGCCCACTGGATGATGTATGGTGGACTCGGCTTCCTGATTCTGGGCAATGGTTGCTTCAAACCCACTGTCTCTTCTCTGGTAGGTCAGCTCTACGAACCCGGAGACAGGCGGCTGGATGCTGCATACACCATTTTTTATATGGGAGTGAATGTAGGCTCTTTTGCTGCCCCTTTGATTTGTGGTTATCTGGGTGATACCGGTGATCCGCACGACTTTAAATGGGGATTTCTTGCAGCCGGAATCATGACACTGTTCACCGTTGTTCTTTTCGAGACTCAAAAGAATAAATATCTTTTTTCTCCTTCCGGAGAACCGATTGGCATTATTCCCGATGCTAAACGTGAAAAGAAAGAAGACAAGGCCGATCATATCTCACACCCGAAGATGGACAAACGTACCAAAGTACGTAATACCCTTGTAATCACAATTCTTACCATTGCTTTAATAGCCTTCTTTAACTATGCATTTGAAGGTGACTGGGTGAGCATCGGTATTTTTACCGCCTGCATTGTTTTCCCTGTTCTGATCCTGTTAGACGGTTCATTGACCAAAATAGAACGCAGCCGTATTTTCGTTATCTATATAGTAGCTTTCTTTGTCATCTTCTTCTGGGCAGCCTACGAACAGGCGGGAGCTTCTTTAACTCTCTTTGCGTCCGAACAGACGAATCGTGACATATTCGGTTGGGAAATGCCGGCTTCGTGGTTTCAATCTTTCAATCCCCTGTTTGTAGTTATCCTGGCATATATCATGCCGGGTGTGTGGGGCTTCCTGAACAAGAGAAAGATGGAACCCGCTTCTCCTACCAAACAAGCGATTGGTCTGTTACTCCTGTCTTTAGGTTATCTTTTCATCTGTTTCGGAGTGAAAGATGCTGTTCCCGGAGTGAAAGTGAGCATGATTTGGCTGACAGGACTTTACTTTATTCATACCATGGGTGAAATAGCCTTGTCGCCTATCGGACTTTCGATGGTTAATAAATTGAGTCCGCTGCGTTTCGCCTCCCTGATGATGGGAATCTGGTATCTGTCTACTGCCACCGCCAATAAATTTGCGGGAATGTTGAGCGGACTCTATCCGGAAGCCGGGAAAGTGAAATCAATCTTTGGTTATCAGATTGCTACCATGTATGATTTCTTTATGGTATTCGTCGTGATGTCCGGTGTTGCTTCGTTGATTCTGTTCCTTCTCTCGAAGAAATTACAGAAGATGATGCACGGGGTAGAATAAAAAATCGTATTTTTGCAAGGTTATTTTTAAATTACTGGTTATGGATACCATTCAGATAAAAGACAAATTGTTTACCGTTTCTATTAAGGAACAAGATATTCAGAAGGAAGTGATTCGCGTAGCGAACGAAATTAACCGCGATTTGGCAGGTAAGAATCCGCTTTTCCTTAGTGTGTTGAACGGTTCGTTCATGTTTACCGCTGATTTACTGAAGCACATCACTATCCCTTGTGAAATTTCATTTGTGAAGTTGGCGTCTTATCAGGGTATCACTTCCACCGGAGTGATTAAAGAGGTAATCGGCCTGAATGAAGACATTGCCGGACGTACCATTGTGATCGTAGAAGATATCGTAGACACGGGACTGACGATGCAGCGACTGCTCGAAACATTAGGTACACGCAATCCCGAAGCCATTCATATCGCTTCTCTGTTAGTGAAACCAGAAAAGCTCAAGGTAAACCTCAACATTGAATATGTAGCGATGGAAATCCCGAACGACTTTATCGTAGGTTACGGACTGGATTATGATGGTTTCGGACGTAATTATCCCGATATTTATACAGTAGTAGATTAATATTAAATAGGTACCAGTTTAAATGGTAAATAGTAAATCGTTAAATTGTAAATAACAAAATGTTGAACATCGTAATTTTCGGTGCTCCGGGTTCAGGAAAAGGAACACAGAGCGAACGTATCGTAGAAAAGTATGGAATCAATCACATCTCAACAGGAGATGTATTGCGTGCTGAAATTAAGAATGGCACAGAACTGGGTAAAACAGCTAAAGGTTACATCGACCAAGGTCAATTGATTCCTGATGAATTAATGATTGATATTCTGGCAAGCGTATTCGACAGCTTCAAAGATAGCAAAGGTGTAATTTTCGACGGTTTCCCAAGAACAATTGCACAGGCAGAAGCATTGAAGAAAATGTTGGCAGAAAGAGGACAGGACGTTTCTATAATGGTTGACCTGGATGTTCCGGAAGAAGAACTGATGGTACGTCTGATTAAACGTGGCAAGGATTCCGGTCGTGCTGATGATAACGAAGAGACAATCAAAAAACGTCTGCACGTATATCATTCACAGACTGCTCCACTGATCGACTGGTACAAGAACGAAAAGAAATACCAACACATCAACGGCTTGGGTACTATGGAAGGTATCTTCGCTGATATCTGCGAAGCAGTAGATAAATTGTAATAATACAATATTATAAATAAATAAGTCAGTAGCCGGAGTGTTCTAATTAACTGCTCTAACTACTGACTACTTTAATTACTTGAAAAAATATGGCTGAATCGAATTTTGTTGATTACGTAAAGATATACTGTCGCTCGGGTAAGGGCGGAAGAGGCTCTACGCACATGAGGCGCGAGAAATATTGTCCTAACGGAGGTCCCGATGGGGGCGATGGTGGAAGAGGAGGTCATATCATCTTGCGCGGTAACCGTAATTACTGGACATTGCTGCACTTGAAGTATGACCGTCATGCAATGGCCGGTCATGGTGAATCGGGGAGCAAAGGACGTAGCTTCGGAAAAGACGGTGCGGATAAAATAATAGAAGTACCCTGCGGAACGGTGGTTTATAATGCCGAGACAGGGGAGTATCTTTGTGACGTAACAGAAGACGGACAGGAAGTGGTCTTGCTCAAAGGCGGTCGCGGCGGTCAGGGTAACTGGCATTTCAAGACAGCCACCCGTCAGGCTCCGCGTTTTGCGCAGCCGGGAGAGCCGATGCAGGAAATGACCGTTATCATGGAGCTGAAACTGCTTGCCGATGTCGGTCTGGTGGGTTTCCCGAATGCGGGAAAGTCAACTTTGCTTTCTTCCATTTCGGCTGCCAAACCGAAAATTGCCGATTACCCGTTTACTACGCTCGAACCCAACTTGGGTATCGTTTCCTATCACGGTGGAAAATCCTTTGTGATGGCGGACATACCGGGTATTATCGAAGGAGCCAGTCAGGGGAAAGGTTTGGGACTGCGTTTCTTGCGTCATATCGAGCGTAATTCATTACTGCTGTTCATGGTTCCGGCAGACAGCGACGACATTCGTAAAGAATACGAAGTCTTGCTGAACGAACTGCGTACCTTCAATCCTGAAATGTTGGACAAGCAACGCGTGTTGGCTGTCACCAAGAGCGATATGCTCGATCAGGAGTTGATGGACGAGATTGAACCTACATTGCCGGAAGGCATTCCACATGTATTCATATCTTCTGTTTCCGGTTTGGGCATCTCGGTGTTGAAAGACATCCTTTGGGAAGAACTGAACAAGGAAAGCAATAAGATAGAGGACATCGTTCACCGTCCGAAAGACGTGACCCGTCTGCAACAGGAACTCAAAGACATGGGCGAAGATGAAGACATCGTTTATGAATATGAGGAAGATGTCGACGACGACGATGATATCGATT
This sequence comes from Bacteroides sp. 1001136B_160425_E2, assembly GCF_015559655.1. Lineage (NCBI taxonomy): Bacteria > Pseudomonadati > Bacteroidota > Bacteroidia > Bacteroidales > Bacteroidaceae > Bacteroides > Bacteroides sp. 1001136B_160425_E2. The sequence goes on from NZ_JADMQH010000023.1 coordinate 56,861, forward strand.
ATGAATACGAAGAAGAAGATTGGGAAGAAAAATGATTTCACTTACAAAACATAACGAGTTGAAGGGATATAAGTCACTGGATGCATATCCCGAAGTAGCTCATTTCGTAACTACGCGTCACGAAGGTATAAGCACCGGAGCTTACGGCTCTTTCAACTGTTCGCCTTATACCAACGACTCATGCATGAACGTCAATCGTAATCAGAGCTGGTTGTTTCAGTGCATGAATCATCAGATAAAGGAATTATTTATTCCAGAACAGAATCATGGCTGTGCCAGTCTGATTATCAATGAATCATTTTTTAAAGAATCATTGGAAATGAGACGGCTACTTCTGCGAGGAATGGATGCCTTGATAACTAATGTGCCGGGATATTGCGTTTGTGTCACGACGGCGGATTGTGTTCCTGTATTGCTGTACGACAAAAAACAACACGTTGTGGCTGCCGTTCACGCCGGATGGAAAGGAACAGTGAAGCATATTGTCAGTAATGTGATGGATCACTTGAATAAGATGTTCGGGACGCAGGGCGAAGATGTGATAGCTTGCATCGGGCCGAGCATTTCGCTCGAATCATTTGAAGTAGGTGATGAGGTGTATGATGCTTTTGAAGAAAGCGGTTTCGATATGTCTCTTATTTCTATGAAGAAGAAGGAGACGGGCAAATATCATATTGATTTGTGGGAAGCCAACCGGATTGAATTACTGAATCTCGGAGTGCCTGCAGAACAGATAGAAGTGGCTGGAATCTGTACCTATATTCATCATGATGAATTCTTCTCTGCACGTAGACTGGGAATAGATTCCGGTCGTACATTGTCGGGAATAATGATTAGAAAGTAATAATTGGTGTCCGTAATCGCAGGACGCTGATGATTGGTTTATGATAAGTTATGTTTGAAATAAAAGTATCTAAAGAAATAAAAGACGCATGCCCGGTTTTTGCCGGAGCCGCCGTGTATGCTGCGGTGAAGAATACTGCTTACAGCGAAGGGCTTTGGCAGGAAATCAATGCTTTTACCGGGCAACTGACTTCCACTACACAGATGGAAGACATCAAACATCAACCCGTTATTTTTGCTACTCGTGAGGCTTATAAGCGTTGTGGCAAAGACCCCGGACGTTATCGCCCGTCAGCCGAAGCTCTACGTCGCCGCCTAATGCGTGGAATCCCTTTATATCAGATTGATACGTTGGTAGACCTTATCAACTTAGTGTCTCTTCGTACAGGACATTCGATCGGTGGTTTTGACGCGGACAAAATACAAGGTACGCACCTTGAACTCGGTATCGGCAAAGCAGGAGAACCGTTTGAAGGTATCGGACGCGGGGTGTTGAATATCGAAGGATTACCTGTTTATCGTGATTCTTTCGGCGGAATCGGAACCCCGACAAGCGATCATGAACGTACGAAAATGGATCTCGGAACCACTCATATCTTGGCCATAGTCAACGGTTATAACGGAAAAGAAGGTTTGCAAGAAGCTGCTGAAATGATACAGACCTTATTAAGAAACTATACAGAATCGGATGGAGGCGAAATCGTATTCTTCGAATAATTAGAATGAGCGCTCTAAGAAAAAAGACATGAAAAACATACTTATCTTACTGACAGTTTTATTATTGCCACTGACTGCCGACGGGCAGAATAAATCTTCCTTCTCTGCCCGTGAAATGGCTGATGTACGGGTAGCTACTCCCGGATTATTTGCTAAAGGCAACCATATCTATCTACATTTGGATTCTCTGAAAGACCACGAATATGCTTTCCCATTACCCGGAGGAAAAGTAATCTCTGCCTATGGAACTCGCGGTCGCGGAGGACATTCGGGAACAGACATTAAAACTTGTGCAAAAGATACGATTCGTGCTGCTTTTGATGGAGTGGTGCGTATGTCGAAACCATATTATGCCTACGGAAATATCGTTGTTATCCGCCACGCTAACGGATTGGAAACGCTTTATAGCCACAATTTCAAGAATCTGGTTAAAACAGGTGATGTCGTAAAAGCCGGACAAGCTATCGGGCTGACAGGACGTACCGGTCGTGCCACTACCGAACATGTACACTTCGAAACCCGTATTAACGGGCAACATTTTAATCCGAATCTCATTTTTGACTTAAAGGAGAGGACATTGCGGAAAGAATGTATCAAGTGTACCAAGAACGGGAGTAAAATCATTGTGGAGACGCATACTCCTGATAGCCGGATTGCGCAGAGTCAGAAGTAAATTATCGCACAAACCGTATACAGACCGGCTTGTCTACCTTAATATCCTGCTGTACGTTTGTTAACAATCCGGTGTCTATGTCTCTTTCATACACCTGTATAACATTGTTGTCTCTGCAAGCGACTAACAGATATTTGCCATTAGGCGTAATGATGAAATTACGTGGATGAATCCCTGTCAGTTGATAGCCTGCTTTCGACAACATTCCGTTATCCGGGTGAATACTGAATAGGACGATACCATCTGCTTTCAAACGATTACTGGCATACAGGAATTTACCATCCGGGCTGATATGAATGTCAGCGCTTCCTTGTGCGTTTACCGTATCGGCAGCGATTGTTTGAATCTCTTTTAAATTTCCGTCTTTATATTCAAAAGCGATTACTGTGCCCGATAACTCATTAATCAGATAAGCGTAATGGCCGTTTGGCGAGAAAGTCAGATGACGCGGACCTGAGCCGGCTTTCACTTTAAAGGCAGCAGGCGATCCTTCTTTCAGAAATGCTTCTTTATTCTCTGCATTTGCAGTGGGGTTAATGATAAACTTATGTATTTGGTCTGTGCCCAAGTCATCGGCAAACAAGTATTTACCATCCGGAGTGATACGGACACAATGCAGATGCGGTTTTTCTTGTCGTTCCTTGTCCACTCCCGTACCTTCGAATTTTATAATATCGGAAGCGGGTAGGAGCGAGCCATCTTTTGCGATAGGGAAAACGGAGATGCTGCCGCCACTGTAGTTGGCAGTTATCACATTATTTCCACTGGCAATGATATAGCAAGGATCTTCACCTCCCGTTTGCTGTGAGTTTAATAATTGCAAAGTACCTTTTTCTTTATTGAAGGCAAATGCATTGGCGGCAGCTTGTGTATTGTTGAATTCACTGACTGCATAGACGAATTTCCCGTCGGCAGACGGAACAAGATAAGAAGGATTTTCAATTTCCGCTTCACTTAATGGAGTGGCAGTCCCGTCTTCTTCGTTGAAGCGGTAGCTATATATCCCTTTACTGGTTCCTGATGTGTAAGTACCCACCAACATGGTAAGTTCGTTTTCTGTTGTATCGGTTGTTTCCATAGGAGTCTTTTTTTTAGAAGTGCAGCCACTGATACTGATTCCGAATATGCAAACAGCGGCAAATACATTGAATATAGATGTTCTGGATAGATATGTCTTAGTCATAAATAGTCTATTATTGATTGATTTTTCATGATGCTTTTTCACCTTAAATATAAAATAGCTCCGTAAAGATAATGCTTTGATATAATATTTGCTAACGTCTTCTCGTAAATTAGAAAACATTTCCTATCTTTGCACTCTTGGAAAGCGTTCTAAACAATCGCTATTCTGTACGAATAAAAATTTGGGGTTGACTGGATTTGACAGCGGGCAGAAATGGTAGGTAAGCATGCAGTGGGTCGGTAATTTCCACTTAAATCTCAGTTATCAAAATTTTATCTGGCGAAACTAATTACGCTCTTGCTGCTTAATCGAATCACAGTAGATTAGCTTAATCCAGGCACTAGGTGCCAGGACGAGACATCACTCGGAAGCTGTTGCTCCGAAGCATTCCGGTTCAGTGGTGCAGTTACATCGGGGATAGTCAAAGGCGGCCTCGCGTTTTTGATGAAACTTTAGAGGATAAGGCAGGAATTGATGGCTTTGGTTCTGTTCCTGCACGAAAATTTAGGCAAAGATAAGCATGTAGAAAGCTTATGATTTCCTCGTTTGGACGAGGGTTCGATTCCCTCCAGCTCCACAAAGTTATAATGAAAAGAAGAGAAGAATCCTGTAATCAATTGAATTACAGGATTTTTTGTTTGTAAATAGTTGAATGAAAAAGAAAATGAAAGAAAGGTTCTTGTTGGACTTTGTGTTGGACTGAAACCTAATAAAAGGAAAGTCCAACGGTTTCTTCATATTTCATTGATATTCAAAATATTGTACTTTTATATTTGATTGATTATTAGGAACTTTGCAGGCAAAGATTACTAACTAAAAAATCAAGAATATGGTATCTATTTTATTTTTTATTAAACGTAGGAAGTTGCTCAAGGATGGGACAGCTCCTATATATATAAGGGTAACAGTATATAAGCTCTCATCAGAGTTTGCTACAGGTAAAAGTGTTAATCCTGCGCATTGGTTGGCAATGAAGGGGAGAGTCAAAGGAAATACTTTATATAAATAAGCAGTTAAATACTTTTTTAGACCAACAAGAATACTTATTGCATGATATACACATCACGGTAGTGTCATCAACACAACACATTCCGCTCTTTTGAATGGTTGCGCACAGATAGTTCACAGCCCCTTCCATACTCTTTAAGGGATTTGCCATCTTGACAGCGAACATAGGTTCTGCGATGCAACGCTCTTGGAGCATCGGCTGCATTGCTGCGATTGCAGCGTTGTTGGATTTCATTGTAGTAGCCATATCAGTTGGGTTTTATAAAGTGAGTAACCAGAAGATTATCATTAGGGCAGACACAAGGCTGATAACCCAGCCTACGCCTCGGAATATCGGTCGGAGAAACACCCACAACACCAATCCGAGTATTGCGCCGATTATCCCCACTAACCAAAGGAGAACCCTTTTTATGCGGTTGAAACTGGAGATGGATGCTCTGCCTCGTCTAATTGATATGTTGTTGTTCGTTTTCATCGTGCGACATTTTTTTTATGCGTCTATCGACTATCGAAGTTTTGCTTGCTCGTTAACACGGTAGCGTGCGGAGGCAAAGAAGGGCTGTTCGCCCTTTGGCGGAAAAATACGAGCCGTAGGTCTGGAGATTTTTCAGTCAAAAGGCAAAAGAATAGCCCTGCTCCGCACGTTTATTAATCCGAGCAAGCAAGGCTTCCTGAGTTGATAGTATCGCATAATCTGGAGCTAAGACTCCGTGGCGGTGAAAACGAATGACAGCATATTGGCACTGAAAACACGATAAATAACAATTAACATTACAGTGCAACAATACTGCACCTTCGATAATTATCTTTGCATCAAAAACTCAAAATGAACAGAAATCAAAAAGAGCAATATTTGCAGACACGTTGGCAAATTGAATATGAGCGACGGGATGTAGCCCAATCTATTCAGGATTTATTCCCTAAGTGCAAAGAAGTAAAGCTGGAAATCAAACTCTCGTTTGTATCAGCTTTCGGTAAGAATGAAAAAGAGATCAATGCAACTCTAAATCCATGCGACAAATTGTATTGGCATCATGATTGCCTCAATAAAGATTGTACTGGATTTGGATTCTCACTTACCAATGAAATCAGAACCGCGATCCAGACTCGGCAAACTATAGAGGGCAAACTTAATTGTGATGGCAAGGAAGATTGGAAATACATTAACAACACGGGATGTTCATGTAATTCATCATGTCATTATAAAATCATCCCTCTGTTTTAATGGCACTGACCAGTCCCGGCAGGGCGAGTCTGTGATAAGCCGATGACGCAGGAAGGGGGATTAGCACAGTCTCGACGCGTGGACTGCTGAAACAATAGGCGTGATGCGGTCAAAAGATGTCAGTGCCTGCACCGTCACCTTTTGACGGCATAACCGCTGCCAACAATGCAGACCGACCTGCCTCTTGCCGCGCACTTATGTGGAAATCTACGGCTCTCACTCGCTGGGCTCTCACTCGATGAAATTGGTGATAAAAAATTCTCTTAATAATTTGGCGACAATTTATTTTAGTGCCATCTTTGCAAAGATAATCATTCCGATATGGGAACTAAGATAAATAATATACGTCAGCGAACCGCTTCTAATGGTATCCTGCTTACATCGTGGCTGGAGAAGCAAGGTGTAAGCAGAAGCGAAATATCCGATTATGTTGAATCCGGATGGCTGCTCCGTATATCTACCGGAGTGTATAGGTTTGCCGGTGATACTCCGACTTTATATGGCGTGTTGGCATCATATCAGGCTCAAAACGACTTGAAATACCATATAGGAGCGGCTACTGCTTTGGAATTAAAAGGCTTTTCCCATTATATAAATATGGGTAAACCTACCGCAGTCATATTCGCTCCGGTGAAACCACCTCTACCTAAATGGATCAGTCAGGCAGAACTTGATATGAATCCTTTGGAGGTGTCATCCAAAGTTATAGGAGAAAAAGGGATAGAGCAGATAGAATATAACGGCATGACACTGACTGTGTCGAGTCCGGAGAGGGCTATAATGGAATGTCTGTTGCTTTCGCCTATGCGATATGACTTGATGGACATATATTATCTGATGGAGATGCTGACATCTCTCAGGGTCTCACTTGTCCAGCAGTTGCTTGAAGACTGCACATCGGTGAAGGTAAAGCGGCTTTTTCTGTTTATGGCGGAAAAGGCCCGACACCGCTGGTTTTCAAAACTTGATCTTTCAAGAATATCACTCGGAAGCGGCACGCGCAGTTTTGCTAAAGGTGGAGTGAAGATTGCAGCGTATGATATAGTAGTCTCTAAAGAACTTGCAGGTTATGAATGACATATACAGACGTAAAGTAGAACTTCTACTGCGGATACTCCCATTCGTTACCGACGAGGAGTGCTTTGCAATACATGGTGGAACCGCCATCAATCTTTTTGTGAAAAATCTGTATCGCCTATCTGTCGATATAGATGTGACTTACATACCCCTTGAAGACAGAAAGAGCAGCCTTGAACATATAAATGACGCTCTTATGAGAATCGCGGACAGGGTTAAAAGTCGTTTTCGCGACATTAGGATAATACCACGTCTCGACATAAGTAAAATCACGTGTGAAAGCCGGGGATGCCAAGTTAAAATTGAGGTCAACCAGACCAAACGTGGTCTCGTGTGTGGAGAAGCCGCACTGCGTCCGTTATGTGAAAAGGCACAAGATTTGTTTGGCATGGAAGTCGATGCCAGAATCGTGTCTATCCCACAGTTATATGGTGGAAAGATTTCAGCGGCTTTGTCCCGGCAGCATCCACGTGACCTTTTTGACATAAGCCAGATGGACATTCCGGTAGAAGATGTGAAGGAAGGTCTTGTATTCTGTCTGCTGGGCAGCGATCGCCCCATTCATGAATCATTTGCTCCAAACTTGATTGACCAACGCGATGCGATGGAACATCAGTTTGCCGGAATGAGTGAAATCCCGTTTACATACGAGGAATTTGAATCGACAAGAGACAAACTTATAAGGGATGTCAATTCGGCTATGACGGAAGATGACAAGAAATTTCTTATCGGGTTTGAAGACCTGACTGTTGACTGGAGCGATACCATTTACTCCGGCTTCCGGGATTATCCGTCGGTTAAATGGAAAATCCAGAACTTGCAGAAACTGAAAAAGTCCAATCCGAAAAAGTTAATGACGGAGGCTGACAAACTTCGAGAGATATTCAAAGTATAGTCTTAACAGTCGTATTAACAATGCTTAAAACGATGAATATCAATGGAAAAAGTATTATCCTTGTATCGATAAAAAGAATCACTCAAAGCATCGCCACAAGAGGTGGCGATGAGTAATCAAAATTAGGTTGCAAATTAGTGGCAGAACAAATCATCGTTCTTGCAACTGGCTGATATATGCGCATTTAACCAGCAAGGAACAAGTCCCTCCAACTCCACTTTATACTAATTATTAGTATTTATAAAAAGAACACTCAATATTGCAAAAGTAATATTGAGTGTTCTTTTATGATGGGGGTATCAATGGGATTTTATTACCTCTCGTGAACCATTTATTTTTATATCCGTATCAGGCAATAATCTTTTAATACGCTCTATTCCCTCTTTAGTAATTTTTCCATATAAACTCAACGATCCGATTTTTATCTTTGATATTTCGTCCGGTATATTGATTGTGTCGATAAATTGGATATCCAGCCTTTTTATTTCTTTGAGCTCTAACAGTACAGCCGGAAATTCTTTTACTCTGATATTGATGCCGCTTCCCCAGCCATCATTTTGAGCATCAGCACTCAATTTACTTTTTAATCCTTCCTTGTTAACATCTTTTTTCCTGATCATCCAGCCAATTTGCGGTCGCAGAGCAAAAGTCTTATTATTTTGTTCTAATCCGATGAAGCCTGCCCAGAATTCTAATGGAGTTTCTTTGACAGCATTGCTATATACTTCCAGATACTTTACATCTACCTTCACTATTTCATCAGGGAGACAATTTGTGCCTTCTAGCTGTTTCAGATTATTTCTTTTCCCTTCCTTATCATAAGGGAAAAACTTCACGATCCATCCATCGATAATGTTTGGGGCTCCGTATCGTTTCTGTGAATGATATTTAAACATATTGCGCCAAAAGTCCTTATTAACCTCCCCTTTGGATGCTTTGACGAATTCTTCCAAAAGAGGTTCCAGTTCAGAAATCCACCAATCGAGTTTGTATTCTTTCAAGCCTCTGGCTTTATGCAGTAGTTTTTCCCAGTCCTCCGGTGTTCCTTCGAGAGTTATTTCAGGTATTCCACAGACAATGCGTATGATTATAAACTCAAAGTAAGGTTTCACAGCTTCCATGATTGTTATTTCGGAAGCAACTTTCTCTAAAGAGGTAGTCGTTGAGAAATTGCAGGTGAGAAGTTCGGTCAGATGTTTGCCGGCATATTGGGATATTTGTTCAGTAAATTGCGGAAAGATTTTCTCCCATGAAAGAGTAGGGTCCTCCAGTTTTTTATCTTCTCTCACAATTAAGGATAGTTTGCCGGAGAAATCAACAAGCTCATTTCTCATAGATTCCTGATTGGCATTGATATGCCGTGCAAATCCCTGGCTGATTAATAGCCAAATCATATCCGGGGACAATACAAATGGCCTGTGATCCGCATAAGCCTGATACATACCGTTGAAAAAAGAATTAGGGCCAAAAGAAACGAGACTGTCGGGAGATTCGCTCTTTGCAATGATATGATAAGGAACCTCGATATTCTTCTTCTTTATCTCATAAGGCTCTATGCTCATATCCGATAATATAAGCCTCTCATAAATCTCATTCGGGGAGCATAGATTAAGTGATTTTTTAGGTTTTGAAAGCTTTTCAACCTTAAAAGTGATGCCATTTTGAGCGAATGTGGAAACACAGCAAAATATGAATAAGTAAAATAATGTGTTTTTCATAATCTTAAAGAGTTGTATGGTGGCACAAACTTATCAACTACCTCTATATTTTGAATAGACGATATGCAAATATAATATTATAAGAACTATCTTTGACAAGATATTGAATGTTTTTTGATTTATATCTATAAAAATCATAAGCATATTATTTCTTGAACCGATAAGCAGGATTTATTCGGGAATTTGTAGTAAGTTTGCTCTGCTAATCCTGAACAATGACGCAGAGAAAGATTATACATATCGACATGGACGCCTTCTATACCTCTGTAGAACAGCGTGATAATCCGGAACTTCGTGGCAAGCCTTTGGCGGTAGGTCATGCAGAAGAGCGGGGAGTGGTGGCTGCTGCCAGCTATGAGGCCCGACGTTACGGTGTTCGTTCCGCCATGGCTTCGCAAAAGGCGAAACGTCTTTGTCCCCAACTCATTTTTGTATCTGGCAGGATGGATGTTTATAAATCCGTTTCCCGTCAGATACATGAGATTTTCCACGAATATACGGATATCATCGAACCTTTGTCTCTGGATGAGGCTTTCTTGGATGTCACTGAAAATAAGAAAGATATTTCTCTGGCTGTGGACATAGCAAAGGAAATAAAGCAGAAGATCCGGGAACAACTCAACCTTGTTGCGTCTGCCGGAGTTTCTTATAATAAGTTTTTGGCTAAAATAGCTTCGGACTATCGCAAACCGGATGGCTTATGTACCATTCATCCGGAACAAGCTCTTGATTTTATAGCCCGTCTTCCTATCGAATCTTTTTGGGGAGTGGGTCCGGTGACTGCAAAGAAGATGCATCTACTTGGCATCCACAATGGACTTCAACTACGGAAATGCTCTCTTGAAATGCTGACAGCCCATTTCGGGAAAGCCGGTGCGCTGTATTATGAATGCTCACGGGGAATTGACGAACGCCCTGTTGAAGCAATTCGTATCCGTAAATCCATCGGTTGCGAACGTACATTGGAACGTGATATTTCAGCCCGTTCATCGGTTATTATTGAACTATACCATGTGGCGGTAGAGCTGATTGAACGTCTTCAGCGAAAAGACTTCAAAGGCAACACGCTTACCCTGAAAATCAAGTTTCATGATTTTAGCCAGATAACCCGAAGCCTTACTCAATCGCAGGAACTCACCACCTTAGACCGGGTACTCCCACTTGCAAAAGAATTGCTTAAAAGTGTCGAATTTGAGCAACATCCAATCCGGCTCATCGGCCTTTCCGTCTCCAATCCAAAGGAAGAAGCCGATGAACAACACGGTGTATGGGAACAGTTGAGCTTTGAATTTAGCGATTGGGATTGAGGGCGAAGGGGAAGAAATAGAGGGATGAAGAGGAAAGAATAGGGGATGAAAAAGAAGAGAATCAAAGAATGAAAAAAGAAAGAGGATAGAATATCCAAACAGATGCTTTGTCTGAAGTAAAACAGATACTCTATTTGAAATAAAATAGAGCCTTTATTTGCCCTAAACAGAGCCTCTGTTTGGAATAAATAGAACCTCTATTTTCTCCAAAGGGAGCCTCTGTTTTCTGAAACTGCATCTTTGTTTTTCCGAAATGAAAACCCGGTTTCCGTGTGACTTAAATTGTTTCTACAATGACTTAATTTGTTCTTATAATGACTTAAAAGCCTAAAATATAGCAATTAAGAGTACTATTTTTGAAGTATGTACTTTTTTGTCATCAGGTTCGTATGATTTACTCACCTCATTTTTTATCAGATACGTTATCTTTGCAATACTTAAATGAATGAAAATACCATGAATCGAATGAAACATTTATTTTGTGTTCTTTTACTAGCAGCTTTAGGAAGTTTTTCTTTCAAAGCAAACGCTTACACCGAACGCAATATGCTGCAAAAAGCGGCAGACGAGACTACGTTGAAAAACGTGTTGGTAATGAAACAAGCTTGGGTGCCTTATCCAGCTTATACAGATCGTGCCGCCTGGGATTCTCTGATGGGCCCTAATAAGCAACGCCTCATCGAAGCCGGCGAAAAACTCCTCAACTATAAATGGCAGCTGATACCTGCCACAGCTTATCTGGAATACGAACGTAGTGGTAACCGTAAAATAATGGAAGTTCCTTATGACGCCAACCGCCAAGCACTTAACGCCTTGATGCTCGCCGAACTGGCCGAAGGGAAAGGACGTTTTATCGACCAACTACTGAACGGAGCATATATGAGCTGTGAAATGAATTCATGGGTTTTATCCGCACACTTGCCGCGCCAGAGTAGCAAACGTTCACTTCCCGACTTCCGCGAACAGATTATCGACCTCGGCTCAGGCGGATATGGAGCTTTAATGGCCTGGGTACACTATTTCTTCCGTAAGCCATTCGACAAAATCAATCCCGTAGTATCCTTGCAAATGCGTAAAGCAATTAAAGAACGTATTCTTGATCCGTACATGAACGACGATGAAATGTGGTGGATGGCTTTTAACTGGAAACCGGGAGAAATCATCAATAACTGGAATCCCTGGTGTAACTCTAATGCCCTGCAATGTTTCTTACTGATGGAGAACAATAAGGATAAGTTGGCAAAAGCTGTTTATCGTTCCATGCAGTCGGTCGATAAGTTTATCAACTTTGTGAAATCCGATGGGGCCTGTGAAGAGGGAACCTCTTACTGGGGACATGCCGCCGGAAAGCTCTATGACTATTTGCAGATACTCTCTGATGGCACAGGTGGCAAACTGTCTCTGTTCAATGAACCGATGATCCGCCGGATGGGAGAATATATGTCCCGCTCGTATGTCGGCAATGGCTGGGTGGTGAATTTTGCTGATGCATCGGCACAAGGCGGGGGCGATCCTTTGTTAATCTATCGGTACGGTAAAGCTGTAAACAGCGATGAAATGATGCATTTTGCCGCTTACCTGCTGAATGGAAGAAAACCGTATGCTACCATGGGCAACGATGCTTTCCGTTCGCTTCAATCTCTACTCTGCTGTAATGAGCTGGCTAAAGCAACTCCGAAACATGATATGCCGGATGTAACCTGGTATCCCGAAACGGAATTCTGCTATATGAAGAACAAGAACGGTATGTTCGTTGCCGCTAAAGGCGGATTTAATAACGAAAGCCATAACCACAATGATGTAGGAACCTTTTCTTTATACGTAAATACAATTCCTGTGATTATTGATGCCGGTGTAGGTACATATACCAAACAGACGTTCGGTAAAGACCGCTATACCATTTGGACCATGCAGAGCAACTATCATAACTTGCCGATGATTAACGGAGTACCGCAGAAATTCGGGCAGGAGTATAAAGCTACAAATACCGTTTGCAATGAGAAGAAACGGATGTTCTCTACGGATATAGCTACTGCTTATCCGGCAGAAGCGAAAGTGAAAAGCTGGGTTCGCTCTTATGTTCTTGATGATAAAAAACTCATTATTGGTGATATTTATACGTTGGATGAGGCTATTGCTCCTAATCAAATGAACTTTTTAACTTGGGGCAATGTGACTTTCCCGTCAGCCGGAAAAATCCGTATTGAAGTAAAGGGACAAAAGGTAGAAATGCACTATCCGTCGCAGTTTAAAGCCGAACTGGAAACAATCAAACTGGATGATCCGCGCCTGTCTAACGTATGGGGCAAAGAGATTTACCGCATCACACTGAAGACTGAAGAAAAGAAAGTGACAGGTAAATATGGATTTGTTATTCAACAAGTGAAGTAGGATGAAATAGATTTTTAAAGCTAGAAAAAATAAAGTATAAACAATTAAATCACAGTAAGATGAAAAAAGTGTTATTTGCCGGCCTTTTGGTCCTTGCAGGAGTAAGCGTAAGTGCGCAGAACCTGATAAAAAACGAAAAATTCGCCACTGAAGTGAAGACTAAAGTGACTAATGCCAACAAAGCTACCGCAGGAGAGTGGTTTATCATGAATAATGAAGCCGACGGAGTAACTACTATTGCTTGGGAAGAAACAGGAGATGCCAAATATCCGAACGCAATGAAATTGGATAACTCCGGTGCTGAAAAGAATCTCTCTTGGTATAAGGCTTTCTTGGGACAACGTATTACCGATGGTTTGGACAAAGGTATCTATGTTCTTACTTTCTATGCAAAAGCTAAAGAAGCCGGAACTCCGGTTAGTGTATACATCAAGCAGACCAATGAAGAAAAGAACGATAATGGCAAGTACAATACTACTTTCTTCATGCGTAGAGACTATGATGCAGACGCTCAACCGAATGCTTCGGGCGCACAGTATAATTTTAAAATTAAAGATGCTGGTAAATGGACTAAAGTAGTAGTTTATTATGATATGGGACAGGTGGTTAATGCCATTAGCAGCAAGAAAGCAAATGCTAACTTGGAAGTATCTGATACAGACGATGATGCTGCTATTCTGAAAGATTGTTATGTGGCTATTCTTTCTCAGAACAAAGGCGGTGTTGTAGAAATCAGCGACGTGACATTGAAAAAGAAATAAAGAGTAAAGGATTTAATATAGTAGGTTAACAAAAAATAGGGCAGTGAAGTAGTGATACTTTGTTGCCCTATTTCTTTTGTTATATGGATAAAAGGATGTATGAACAGTCAATCCCCTGTCGGGATTGATTGTTTTATGCGATTTACTGAATACCGAGTTTCTTTTTCAGTTCCTTTGGCAGAGAATCTTTGTGTACCATCACACAGATTGTTTTAGCACGTACATAGCTTTCAGACATATTCAGATAGCCTCCGGATTTGTTGCTTTCCGCTCCCCAGGAATTCTTGGTGATATAATATTTAGTACCATTCTGGTCTTTCACAATACCGGTGATGTGCATCAGGTGGTCGTCAGTTGTCACAAACTTCTCGTAGCCATCCTGACGGATTTCCGGTGTTACATTGATTTCCGGATAAGGATGTTCAAACTTGAACACTTCCTCCATACGTTCGTATTTAGGCATTTTTTCGAAACGCGCACGGTCGGTAGTCGAGTAATCTTTCACGTCCTCCACTTGCGGGTTGATGGCGATTCCGTTTTTGAAAGAGAAACCCTGTTCGCTTACGTCACCGTCCCAACATACGGTATATCCTTTGTTCAGTGCATAGTCGATAGCCCCGATTAGTTCGTCCAACGGAAGATTATACATCGGCTGGTTTTCCCAGTTGTCGGGAACTTCAGGTGAGAATGTCTCATAATGAGGCTTGTGAGTGAAACTGGTCAGCTCAACATAATCATCCATATTCAATCCCAGACTTTCTGTGAAAGATTGAGGAGTATATTCTTTTCCTTTATAAGTGAACTTTTCGGGAAGCTTACCCAGATAAATATCGAACAGATTATTAATAAGCGCATCAAATTGCGGAGTACGCTTTTTAGAAGCGATATTTGCGTCTACCAATGCTTTGAGGTAGCGTGACAATGCTCCGTGATTGTGGTCTTTGTTATCGCCCGGCAATCCGGTGTACACTTCTTCCGGAACGATTCCCGCTTTCTTATAAGCGTTTTTGAAAGTGTGCGCCAAACTTCCTTCACTGATACTTCCTTTACCACGACGGAGATAATTGTCTTCCAGCTGATTCATGTACTTTTGGCGAACGATAAACATTTCCGAGAGATCATATTCTCCTTTTCCCATTCGGAGCAGTTCCGACTCCATGAAAGAAGCGGTGGCAAAGCACCAGCAAGTTCCTGTGGAACCCTGATCTTTGACAGGTGTTGCTTTGTGAGATACAACGGTTGTGAACTCATAACCGGGTGTTTGTGCAAAAGAGGTTACGGTCAATAAGAGGAGCGCAACCGACATAAATAGTTTCTTCATAATGTGCTTTATTATCTTTACATTTTGCAAATGTATAAAAAAAGCGAGGATACTCGAAAGTTCCTCGCTCTATTTTATTATAATTAGTGTGTTTATTTACATGGCAACCTGCTGTGACAGCAGTTTTTGGAGTTTACCGTTCAATGTTTGGCACATAGCACCATTTCCCATTGCTTGATAGCGTTTAATACGGTACTGTAACATCATAATTTTTTCATTTGCATTCTTTTTCATAATTTGTTTCCTCTTTTTTTGCCCTCCACGTTTTGAAGAGCGGTTTTACATCTTGTTTTCTCTAATAACACTGCAAAGATACGAATTGTTTTTGAATTATATGCTGTAGAACATAAAAATCTTCTTTTTCTTTTGAATTTTCTTTTTATAAGGGTCCGAACACAGTCTATATTACAAACCTGTTACAAAATTCCCATAATTTCCCGTCAATGACAATATTATTCTTATCTATCACATTTTTATGTACTTATCTAGGCATTCAGAAAATATTCTTGTATTTTTGTCAGTCAGCAGCCTTATTAATAGAATAAACCAAACACTTATATGAAAACATTCACCCATCTTTTATGCGTCCTGATTTTGTCGATTGTGTTGTTTGCTTGTAACAATACTCATTTCCTCAAAGAAGAATCTTACCGGAATCAAGTAGCTCATGACTTTGAGCGGAAGAAACAGGCACTTCCTCATGGAGACTTATTTGCGATCTTTGGTGATTCCGCTCTGTCAGTGTACGAGCGCGAAGCATTGATGTTTCTCTACGCTTATATGCCGATAGGGGATGTGACGGACTATCCGGGAGATTATTACTTGGAGAATGTCCGGCTGTCGAAGCAGACACGTGACGAGATGTCTTGGGGAAAAGCGATTCCCGATGAAGTGTTCCGTCATTTTGTTCTGCCGATCCGGGTGAATAACGAGAATCTGGACGATTCTCGCCGTGTCTTTTATGGCGAACTAAAAGACCGGGTGAAAGAATTGCCGATGAAAGACGCGATATTGGAGGTGAATCACTGGTGTCACGAGAAAGTAGTCTATCGTCCGAGTGACGCGCGTACCAGCTCACCATTGGCATCAGTCAAAACAGCGTATGGACGTTGTGGCGAAGAGTCTACATTTACGGTGGCTGCGCTCCGGGCAGTCGGTATTCCGGCACGGCAAGTGTATACACCCCGTTGGGCGCATACGGATGATAACCATGCTTGGGTGGAAGCATGGGCGGATGGACATTGGTACTTCTTCGGAGCTTGTGAGCCGGAACCGGTTTTGAACCTGGGATGGTTCAATGCCCCTGCCAGTCGGGGAATGTTGATGCATACCAAGGTTTTCGGACGTTACAACGGTCCGGAAGAGATCATGCTTGAAACACCCAATTACACAGAAATCAATGTGATTGATAATTATGCCCCTACTGCCAAAGCTATCGTAACGGTGACGGATGCCGAAGGTAAACCGGTGGCAGATGCCAAAGTCGAATTTAAGATATACAATTATGCGGAGTTCTATACAGTAGCCACGAAATATACAGATGCAGAGGGGAAAGCCAGCCTGACTGCCGGCAAAGGAGATATGTTGGTTTGGGCATCCCGCGACGGGCAATTTGGTTATGCCAAAATCTCATTTGGAAAAGATGATGCACTGCAACTCTCTTTAAATAGGAAAGAAGGTGAAGCCTATTCCTTGCCTATGGATTTTGTACCTCCGGTGGAAGGAGCGAATATTCCCGAGGTCACTCCCGAACAACGGGCGGAGAATGATCGGCGGATGGCGCAGGAAGATTCAATCCGCAATGCGTACGTGGCAACAATGATGACGGAAAAACAGGCCAAAGATTGGATAGATAAACTATATGGAAATGCTTTACAACCGGAAAAGAAAGAAGAACTGGTAAACTTCCTGGTTGCTTCGCGAGGAAATCACCAAACCTTGAAAGACTTCCTTTCGTCTATCAGAAAAGAGAAAGATGCTGTTTCGTGGGAAGAAATACGAGCCATGTGGATATTAGAGAGCCTTTCGGCTAAAGATCTCCGAGATGTAACTCTGGATATATTGAATGACCATTTGCTGACTAATATCTCGGATTGGGAGAAGATAGAGACTGATTTATTTAAAAGGATGTACCTCAATCCTCCTCGTATAGCCAATGAAATGTTGACTCCTTATAAAAAGGAACTTCGTGAAGCCATTGAGAAAACAGTGTACCAGTCTGTGCCTGATAGCATGAAACATGATCCTAAAGTATTAATAGAATGGTGCAGAAAAGAGATTAAAATCAATAATGAACTGAATTCCCAACAGATTCCTATCTCTCCGATGGGAGTCTGGAAAGCACGGGTGGCTGATGAAAAGTCGCGTGATATTTTCTTTGTGGCAGCTTACCGGAGCATGGGGTGGGCATCCGCCGCCTGGATTGATGAAGTGACAGGAAAAGTGCAGATTCTAAATAAAGAATTAGTTAAGGAAGATGTCAACTTTGATACGGCAGAATCTACCCAGTCCCGAAAGGGAGTATTGCAAGCGACTTACATGCCTATCCGTTCAGTGGAAGATCCTAAATATTATTCGCATTTCACTCTTTCCAAATTTAAAAACGGCACATTCCAGCTGCTTAATTATGACGAAGGGGAGACGGATATGGGCGATGGAACTACCTGGTATAATCTGTTAAGATACGGAAGAGAGTTTGACGAAGGTTATTATATGATGGTGACCGGAACCCGTCTGGCAAGTGGAGCGGTGCTTTCCAACAGTACGTTCTTTACTGTAGAACCCGGTAAGACAACCACCGTTGACCTTGTGATGCGTGAAAGCAAAGACCAGGTGCAAGTGATCGGAAATTTTAATTCGGAAGCGACCTATCACCCGGTGGGCAGCACTGAACAGCAGAGTATTCTGCAAACCTGCGGGCGTGGCTATTTTGTAGTAGCTGTGCTTGGGGTAGGGCAGGAACCTACCAATCATGCACTAAGAGATATAGCCGCTTTGGGCAATGACTTCGAACAATGGGGGCGTAAGATGGTCTTTCTTTTTCCTTCGGAAGAACAATACAAGAAATTTAATGCCGACGAATTCAAAGGACTTCCGTCGACCATCACTTACGGTATTGATATTGATGATAGCATCCGCAAGGAAATTGTGCGGGCTATGAACTTGAACAATTCCATTTTGCCGGTATTTATTATTGCAGATACATTTAATAGGGTAGTCTTTGTTTCTCAAGGATATACAATCGGTTTAGGTGAGCAATTGATGAAAGTTGTACATGGTTTGTAGGAAAGAGTTTGTATGAATAATCGTTAATTCTTGCCCTTAATGCTTTTTTTCGGAAAAGAATGATTACGTTTGCAGCAAATTATGACTAAGTACATTTTTTGCATATTAGCATGCGCATTTCTGGTATTGGGATTTAGTAATGTTTCCGATAAAGAATTGCAGGGATTTCAGAAAGAAGCTGAAATCTCGGCTAATGATATGCAATATACAGCAGAGTCATGTTGCCGCGTCTCTTCTGCCGGCTTCGATAAGTCAGGTAAAGATTCTCATTCGCAGTTTGTTGACGAGACATCCAATTGTAAGGTTAGTGACTGCATTTTTGACAATATCTCTTTTCCGAGAAGCATTGTTCCTTTCAAGAACCTGAAGTTCAATACCAATACTGTCATTATACAGATATTGAGCTCTCTGAATGTTCTGCTTCCGGAGAACCGTTTGGGGCATACCGGCCTTAATGTTAATTACACTAAATATTCGTGTAAGTATTACGTCTATACATTGGCGCATATTCTCATTTAGACCCAATTCTTATCGTTAGGTAGGGTGTGGTGTGCCTATTATTCTGATCCCTCTCTGCCATTTTTTCCTTTATTTTATTTATTATCTATTTTATTCATGTCAACATGGAAAACAAAGAATGTATTTCCTGTGACTTGGAACAAAAGACGGGTATTGATGTGTCTTATTGCTACCAGTGTGGTAAGTGTACGGCCGGATGTGTGTTGTCAGAGGAGATGGATTATGCTCCCAGCTATATTCTCCGGTTGTTGCAGACAAAAAATGCTCAAAATGACCGTCGTGTGTTAAGTTCCAATGCCATTTGGATTTGCTTGAGTTGCGAAAACTGTATTGCCCGGTGTCCTAAAGAGATCAACATTCCTGAAGTAATGGACTATCTGCGTGAGAGATCCCGTAAAGAAGGATGCATCAATAAAGAATCACGTCCTGTCGTAGCTTTTCACTCCGCTTTTCTCGAATCAGTGAAAAGAACGGGAAGGCTCTACGAAGTCGGATTGGTTGCAGGGTTTAAAGTCCGTACCTTACGTTTGACACAGGATTTGAATGTAGCTCCTGTTATGTTTGTCAAAGGGAAACTCAACCTTCTTCCGGAACGGGTAAAAGATGAGAATAAGATCAAAAAGATATTTGCACAAACCATTGAAAAGACTCAAAAGTAGCTATGAAAATAGGTTTCTATCCGGGATGTTCGCTAAACGGAACTTCTCGTGAATACAATGAATCAGTCAAAGCACTGGCACAGGTGATGGGACTCGAACTGATCGAGTTGAAAGACTGGAACTGTTGCGGTGCAACGGCAGCTCACTCCATGAGTAGAGAATTGTCTCTTGCCTTACCCACCCGTGTGCTGGCATTGGCGGAACAACAGGGATTTCAAGAAATCGTTGTCCCCTGTGCTTCCTGTTACAATCGTTTGAGTGTTGCTCAACACGAATTAATGAACAATGAAGTATTGAAGGATGAAATACTGACTACAGTTGGAATGCGTTACCTTGGAAATGTGAAAATATTGAATGTCCTCCAGATGATAGAGAAATACATGCTGGATACATTAAAAGAGAAAATAGTACGTCCGTTCGCTCATCAAGTGGCTTGTTACTACGGTTGCTTGTTGGTGCGTCCCCATAAAATATTAAACTTCGACCGTCTGGAAGATCCGCAAAGCATGGATAAAATCATGTCTCTGATTGGGGCGACTCCTATTGACTGGGCTTTCAAAACAGAGTGTTGCGGTGCCGGTTTATCCGTTTCCCGTACAGATCTGGTAGGACGTCTTTCCGGAAATATACTAAAAGATGCTGACGACCGGGGAGCTGAAGCTGTGGTTGTAGCTTGTCCGATGTGCCATTCCAATCTGGATATGCGTCGTCCTGCTATCAATAACTATCTGGCAAAACCTGTGACCATACCCGTTCTTTATATCACACAAGCTATCGGACTCGCTGTCGGACTGACTCCCAAAGAGTTGGGACTGGGTCGTCATTTTGTAGCTGTAAATTTGAAGGAGGCAGAAGTATGTCTAAAGTAGGAGTTTTTATCTGCCATTGCGGTGAAAATATCAGTGCAACTGTCGACTGCGAAAAAGTGGCCGAAGCGGCAAAAGAAATGGAAGGCGTTGCCTATGCCATTGATTATAAATATATGTGTTCTGATCCGGGACAGACTTTGATAAAGAATGCCATTAAAGAATACGGATTGGATGGCGTTGTGGTTGCTGCGTGTTCTCCGCGAATGCATGAACCTACCTTTCGGAGGGCCTGTGCGGAAGCCGGGTTGAATCCTTATCTGTGTGAAATAGCTAATGTTCGCGAGCATTGCTCTTGGGTACACGAGAAAGGGGAGGCAACCACCCGTAAAGCTGTTGATATTGTCAAAAGTCTGGTTGAAAAAGTAAAACGGAATCATCCTTTGGTTCCCATTCAAGTTCCTATCACCAAAAAAGCATTGGTAATCGGAGGAGGCATTGCCGGAATCCAGGCAAGTCTGGACATCGCCAATTGCGGACATCAGGTCATTCTGGTAGAGAAAGAACCTTCTATTGGCGGACACATGTCACAACTTTCGGAAACCTTTCCTACATTAGACTGTTCGCAGTGTATTCTCACTCCGCGAATGGTGGAAGTAGCCCGGCATCCGAATATCACTCTTTATACATACGCCGAATTGGAACATGTGGAAGGTTTTATTGGAAATTTCAAAGCCAGTATTCGCCTGAAAGCAAAGAGTATCGATGAAAAACTATGTACCGGTTGCGGACTTTGCACGACTAAATGTCCCAATAAAAAGATACCGAGCGAATTTAATGCCGGTTTGGGAATGCGTACAGCTATTTATGTTCCTTTTCCTCAAGCAGTGCCCAATAAACCGGTGATCGATAAAGAACACTGTACCCATTATCGTAACGGTAAGTGCGGAGTCTGCGAAAAGCTATGTCCAACGGGTGCTATCCGCTTCGGACAGGAAGACAGCATCATCACCGAAGAAGTAGGAGCCATTGTTGTTACCACAGGATTCAATGTGTTGAACACTGACTTTTTCCCCGAATACGGATATGGAAAATACAAAGATGTCATTACCGGGCTACAGTTTGAACGCTTGGCATCGGCTTCCGGTCCTACGTTCGGTGAAATACGCCGCCCGTCTGACGGACAGATCCCTCAAAAGATTGTATTCGTAGCATGTGCCGGTTCCCGTGACCCGGCGAAAGGGATTCCTTACTGCTCTAAAATATGCTGTATGTACACGGCTAAACATGCGATGCTTTATCAGCACAAGGTACACGGTGGCGAGTCGTACGTATTCTATATGGATATTCGTGCCGGAGGAAAGAATTATGAAGAATTTGTGCGCCGTGCCATTGAAGAGGATGGAGTGAATTACGTCCGTGGTCGCGTCGCCCGTATATATGAGAAGAACGGTAAATTGATTGTTAAAGGAGTAGATACCCTGTTGGGGGCATCGCCAGTCGAGATTGAAGCCGACATGGTAGTGCTTGCCACAGCGGGAGTCGCCAACAAAGGAGCGGAAGAACTGGCACAGAAGATGCACATTTCGTATGACCCTTATCAATTCTTTGCCGAATCTCACCCCAAACTGAAACCGGTAGAAACAAATACGGCCGGAATCTTTCTGGCAGGAGCCTGTCAGGCACCGAAAGATATTCCTGAAACAGTGGGAATGGCTTCGGGAGCCGCTGTAAAAGTGGCAGGACTGTTTTCACAGGCAAATCTGGTTCGTGAACCGTTGATAGCAGTTGTCAATCGCACTACTCCTCCGCTGTTCAGTACTTGCGTAGGGTGTTTCATGTGCCAGACGGCTTGTCCTTATCAGGCCATTGAACGTGAAGAGATAAAAGACAGGAACGGAAATGTAATAAAGACAGTCGCTAAAGTAAATCCGGGACTTTGCCAGGGTTGTGGTACCTGTGTTGCTTTCTGCCGTTCCAAATCTATTGATATACAAGGATATTCCAATGAACAGGTCTATGCCGAAGTGATGGCATTGCTGAACCATTAAAAAGAGAGTAAGCTATGAACGAAAATAAGAACGAGAATAATCAGGAATTTGAACCGCGCATTGTAGCTTTTGTCTGTAATTGGTGCACGTATGCCGGGGCAGACCTCACAGGTACAAGCCGATTGAAGTATGCGACTAATGTAGAGATCGTCCGTTTTCCCTGTACAGGAAGAATTGATTTTATGCTATTACTGAAAGCTTTTGCCGGAGGTGCTGATGGCATTATCGTTTCGGGCTGTCATCCGAATGATTGTCACTATACATCCGGAAACTTCCACGCACGCCGTCGTTGGATTGTATTCCGCGGATTACTCGACTTCCTGGGAATTGATGTACGTCGTATCCGTTATTCATGGGTGTCGGCGGCAGAGGGTGCCAAGTGGGCTGATTTGGTGAATGAAACAGTTGCCGGAATTCGTGAACTGGGACCTTATCTGGAGTATCAGAAAGCTTCGGACTATTTGGAAAAGGAGGTTGTCTATGAGTAAACTGACAGAAAAAGTAATTGCTTTGTTGCAAGAAGGAGAAGTAAATCTTGTGATAGGCTATGAAGAAGGAAACCACGGAACACGTCCTCTTTTTTGCCGACAGGCAGATATTGCCGACAGACTGATACTGGACGACCGTTGCACAAATAATATCGCCGTTTACCTGACGAAACCGGAATTGACAGGAACAGGCAAAGTAGCTATAACAGCTACGCTTCCGGCATTACGGACCATTGTTCAACTGGCATTCGAAAACCAGTTGAAAGAAGATAAGCTTCTGGTATTAGCTGTTGACGGACAAGGAGAAGTGATTCAGTTTAAAGGATTCGATGAAATAAATACGTATCTGGCAGACTTTCCTTTGGCTATTAGTGAGGAGAATCTTCAGCTGATTGAACGTCTGAAGAAGATGACTCGTGAAGAGCGTTGGAAATACTGGATGGGAGAGATGTCGAAATGTATCAAATGCTATGCTTGCCGGGCTGCTTGTCCGTTGTGTTATTGCAGCCGGTGTATTGTCGAGGTCAACTGTCCGCAATGGATACAACCCTGGTCTGCTCCGCTGACAAATATGGAATGGCAGATCAACCGGGTGATGCACATGGCGGGACGCTGCATCGGTTGCGGAGCTTGTAAACAAGCCTGTCCGGTGGGTATTCCTCTTCATTTGATGACACAAAGTATGATGGAAGACATCCGGGATGAGTTCGGGGTTGCCCCCGGCGCTATCAACCGTGCGGGAAATGTACTTTCTACCTTCAAGGCAGAAGATAAAGAGAACTTTATACATTAAAAGAAAGTAATGGAAAATCTACATATCAGTAAAAGCAGTCTGCAAGAATGGTTTCGCCAGATGGTGAAAAAGGAAATGCATATTTTCGCTCCGGTACAATCAGGAGATAAAGTAGACTTCAAGAGAGTGACTTCTTATGATGAGGTAGCGACGGATTATGTGCAGACTACTCAGTCGGTTAAACGCTTTGCGTTTCCGAAGACAGAAGTACTGTTCTCTTATCAGAAAGACGGAAAAGAAGCCACTTTACGGGAAACGGCCATCAACGCAATTCCCGAAACCATTCTTTGGAAGATCCGTCCTTGTGATGCGGCAGGTTTTACGCCTCTTACCGGCATTTTTAATTGGGATTATAAAGATAAACTATACAATGCACGACGCGAGAAAATGACATTAATCAGTTTCAGCTGTGCACAATGTGATGAATCCTGCTTCTGTACTTCCGTTCATGGAGGGCCTGGTAATACTACCGGCAGTGATATTCAGATTACGGAGTTGCCGGATCAGAGCGCGCTTGTAGAAGTGTTGACAGCAAAAGGGAAAGCATTGGTTAAATTCTTTGTGAAAGAATATACACCTGCGGAAGAAATAGATAAGGAACAATATCTGGCATCCGTTCCCACCCGTTTCAACGTTGATGATATACGTGAAAAGTTGACGGGAGCATTCGATAGCCCTGTTTGGAAACAACAGTCCGAACGTTGCCTGGGATGCGGGGCATGCGCTTATGTTTGTCCTACCTGTGCCTGCTTTGATATTCAGGAAGATGCTAAAGGTTCGTCCGGTCATCGTGTCCGTTGTTGGGACTCTTGCGGCTTTTCGCTGTTCACCCTTCACACGTCCGGACATAATCCGCGTCCGACACAAAGTGCCCGTTGGCGTCAGCGCATCTTGCATAAGTTCTCCTATATGCCCGAGCGGATACAGGAAACCGGTTGTACCGGGTGCGGACGTTGTTCGCGTGCCTGTCCGGTAGATATGAATATACTTGAACACTTAATATCGATAGCAAGCCATGAATGAGCAGTCAAACATATACCTTCCGCACCTGATGGTGATTGAGAAGATAACCCATGAAGCTCCGGGAGTCAAGACATTCCGGTTAAAATTTAAAGACGAGAAGGAGGGGGAAGACTTTCACTTTATAGCCGGACAGTTCGGTGAATACTCGGTGGTTGGTGAAGGAGAGTCCACTTTTTGTATTGCTTCGTCACCTACTCGTAAAGGATATATCGAGTGTACATTCCGTCAGGCAGGACGGGTAACTACCGGGCTTGCCAAATTGGAAGAAGGAGCTACCGTCGGTTTTCGCGGACCTTTCGGAAATACATTCCCCTTGGACGAGTGGAAAGGAAAGAACCTGCTGTTCGTGGCAGGTGGTATAGCGCTTCCGCCGATGCGTTGTGTCATCTGGAATGCATTAGACAGGCGGGAAGACTTTAAAGATATAACGATTGTCTACGGAGCTAAGTCGGTGAACGACCTGGTATATAAAGAAGAGCTGAAAGAATGGGAAAACCGTCCGGATGTAAATCTGATTACTACGGTTGACCCCGGAGGTGAGACTCCCGACTGGACAGGAAAGGTTGGTTTTGTTCCTTCGGTGCTTGAAGCTGCTGCACCTGCCAGTATGAATACCGTAGCAATAGTCTGTGGACCTCCGGTAATGATTAAGTTCACTTTTCCCGTGTTGGAGAAGTTAGGCTTTGCGGATGAGAATATTTACACCACACTGGAGAACCGGATGAAATGTGGTGTTGGAAAATGTGGCAGGTGTAATGTAGGGAAGCTGTATATCTGCAAAGACGGCCCCGTATTTACCAAAGCCCAGTTGAATGATATACCTCCTGAATACTGATTGTAAGGTATTCAAGGATTAAAATATTGTGTTTTCCGTTGTGAAACGGGAGTTACGTCGTATAAAAGCAAGGATATATACCGAAGTGACTTCAGGCAAATGATATCCGCCGATTGTTTTTATATGGTGATGAGGAATGCCCAATGGGATTAACTTTCATGTGTGTCTAATTTTAATAATGGTTTCACCATTGGGCGCCTCTTCTTTCTTTTTTTGAATGAGATTGTACAACTTAATTTTTTATATTACTATGATTCATTTATTACTATCTACTCTTGCGATGATGGGGCTTACGTTCCTCATAGGCTTCTTTGTAGCTGCAGTCATTAAGTTGATTGCCTATGCGGCCGATTCATTTGATTTTTATAGTTCCCACCGTTTGGAGCTACTCCGGTTGCGACGCTGGCGGCAGCATCGGCAAAAGGTGGAGAGATTAATCCGGCAGATACCCATTGCAGGCGAAGATGCTTTGGGAGATTCCCGTGAAGACTACAGTAGGGGGATTGACAGGAACTTTACTGGTTATCCCGGCTATTATCATGGAGTGAGCCCGGGAGCTTCAGAAAATAACCTGATGAATTATTATTATTCGCAGGACACCCGCGAATTCTTTCTTCGGGAAGAAGAGCAGGCCCACGTCATTAAGAAAAACTCAAAGAAACCTACTAACAAGTAATAAAAAGATATTTATTTATGGAAAATATAGACTTTGCGACCTTATTTCAAGGCATTGGCACTATGATGGAAAGCGGCTGTATGCTTGCCTGTGCCAGAATTTTCTTGGTACTCCTTGGTTTGTTACTTATTTATTTAGGTTGGAAAGGTGTACTTGAACCAATGGTAATGATTCCGATGGGATTGGGAATGGTAGCTATCAATTGCGGTACACTGATGATGCCTGACGGAACATTAGGCAATCTTTTTCTCGACCCGATGCTTTCCGATACGGATCAATTAATGAATACCATGCAGATAAACTTTCTTCAACCTGTCTACACACTGACATTCAGTAACGGACTGATAGCCTGTTTCGTCTTTATGGGGATCGGCGCGCTTTTGGATGTAGGCTTCCTGCTTCAAAAACCATTTGCCAGTATTTTCCTTGCTTTGTGTGCAGAGTTGGGTACTTTCCTGACAGTGCCTATTGCTTCTGCTCTTGGATTAACTTTGAAAGAGAGCGCATCTGTTGCCATGGTAGGTGGAGCTGACGGACCGATGGTATTGTTTACCTCGCTGGCATTGGCAAAACATCTGTTTGTTCCTATTACGGTAGTTGCCTATCTTTATTTAGGATTGACGTACGGTGGCTATCCTTATCTGGTAAAATTGTTGGTTCCCAAACGCTTCCGTGCTATTAAGATGACAACAAAGAAAGCACCGAAGAATTACGATGCTAAAGTGAAACTGGCTTTCTCTGCTGTTCTTTGTGCTATTCTCTGTTTCTTGTTCCCGGTTGCTTCACCTTTGTTCTTCTCTTTATTCCTGGGTGTTGCTGTTCGTGAGTCGGGTATGAAACATATCTATGATTTTGTGAGTGGTCCGTTGCTTTATGGCTCCACTTTTATGTTGGGCGTACTGCTCGGTGTACTTTGTGATGCACATCTGTTGCTCGATCCGAAGATCTTGAAACTATTAGTATTAGGTATTGTAGCATTATTACTTTCCGGTGTCGGAGGAATAATCGGAGGATATATCATGTATATTATTAAACGGGGTAATTACAATCCGGTAATCGGTATTGCAGCTGTTAGCTGTGTACCTACTACTGCAAAGGTTGCGCAAAAGATCGTAAGCAAGGACAATCCGGACTCATTCATTTTAGGAGATGCCCTGGGAGCTAATATCTCGGGAGTAATTACTTCGGCTATTATTACTGGTATTTATATTACGATAATTCCATATTTATCTATGTAAAGCGGCATCAATCGTTTCTTTTACTCTTCGTATGGAAGTCACATTGCGTTCATATTCATTGATGTGTACCGTGCCTCCCATGGAGACAGCTTCGTTTCTGAATCTCATCTCACTTTGAATGTTTTCGCGTGCCGAGAAATGAAACTCGTTGATTCCGGTTTCTGCGGCAATGCGTGCAATATTATTTTCATTCACTCCGCATCCGGCGAGTAACGTGATTCTTCCGGCGGTCTGTTTCTGTAATTCTTCTAAAAGGGGGATTCCCAGTTCAGCCGTAGGTTGCTGGCCGGAAGTCAGGATACGGTTACACCCCAGTTCGATGATCTGTTCCAATGCTCTTTGCGGATTACGGCATACATCAAATGCCCGGTGAAAAGTCACAGATAGCCCTTGGGCTGCTTCCATTAGTTTCTGCATTGCCGGTAAGTCTACTTCACCCTCTGCTGTCAGGCAACCGAATACGACTCCGTCTGCCCCTGATTTCCGTGCGATTGCGATGTCTTTCAGCATTGTCCGGATTTCGATATCCGAATAAAGGAAGTCTCCTCCACGAGGGCGGATAATAACGTGCAGGCGGGTGTGAGTCAATACTTCTCTTGCAATGGCAATTTCTCCGTAAGAAGGGGTTGTTCCGCCTTCCGGTATTCCGGCGCACAGTTCCACGCGGTCTGCGCCACCTTCCTGTGCGGCCAGGCAACTTTCCACTGAATTGGTACAAATCTCAAATTGATACTTTCCCATAGTCGTGATATTAAAAAAGGGCGAATTTCTTCGCCCTTATATGAATCTTCTTTTGAATCGTTACGTTATTTAGCGAAACTTACCGCACGTGTTTCACGGATGACGGTAATCTTCACTTGTCCCGGGTAAGTCATTTCATCTTGGATCTTCTTGGCGATTTCACCTGACAGGCTTTCTGTCTGCTTGTCGTCAATCTTGTCTGCACCGACAATAACACGGAGTTCGCGTCCTGCCTGGATAGCATACGTCTTTGTTACACCCGGATAAGCCATAGCCAGTTGTTCGAGATCGTTCAGACGCTTGATATAAGCCTCTACGATTTCGCGACGGGCACCCGGACGTGCACCGGAGATGGCGTCACATACCTGTACGATAGGAGCCAGCAGACTGGTCATTTCCGTTTCGTCGTGGTGAGCACCGATAGCGTTGCAGATATCCGGTTTTTCTTTGTATTTCTCGGCAAGTTTCATACCCAGCAATGCGTGCGGCAATTCTGGTTCTTCATCAGGCACTTTACCGATATCATGCAGCAAACCTGCACGTTTTGCTTTCTTCGGGTTCAGTCCCAGTTCAGATGCCATCACAGCACAAAGATTGGCTGTTTCGCGTGCATGTTGCAACAAGTTCTGACCATAAGAAGAACGATATTTCATCTTACCGATGATACGGATCAATTCAGGATGCAGACCGTGGATACCCAAGTCGATGGTAGTACGTTTACCGGTTTCGATAATCTCTTCTTCCACTTGTTTGCGTACTTTAGCTACCACTTCTTCGATACGGGCCGGATGGATACGTCCGTCAGTCACAAGCTGATGCAGGGCCAGACGGGCAATTTCACGGCGAATCGGGTCGAAGGCAGAAAGAACGATTGCTTCCGGAGTATCGTCTACAACGATTTCAACGCCGGTAGCAGCTTCCAAAGCACGGATATTACGTCCTTCACGTCCGATAATACGTCCCTTGATTTCATCCGATTCGATATGGAATACCGTAACGGAGTTTTCAATGGCGGTTTCCGTTGCTACCCGTTGGATAGACTGGATAACGATACGCTTGGCTTCTTTGCTGGCTGTTAATTTGGCATCATCCATAATGTCGTTGATGAATGATTGTGCCTGCGTCTTGGCTTCTTCCTTCAGAGATTCTACCAGGCGTTCTTTGGCCTCTTCGGCAGACAATCCGGAGATTGCTTCCAGTTTATCGATTTCCTGCTGTTGCAGTTTATCGAGTTCATCTTTTTTCTTATCGACAATCACAAGTTGTGCTTCCAGGTTCTCTTTTACCGCTTCGGCTTCCATCTTTTTACGTTGGATTTCTTCCTGACGCTGGCTAAGTACCATTTCACGTTGTTTCAGCTTGTTTTCCGCTTGCTGAATCTTCTGATTCCGCAATGCTACCTCCTTTTCAAGGTCTGCTTTCTTATTCAGGAATTTCTCCTTCACTTCCAGCAGCTTGTTTTTCTTAATTACTTCCGCTTCCGTCTCCGCTTCTTTCAGGATATTGTCGTATTTGGATTTCAGTACATACCGGAATAGTATATATGAAAGGATTCCTCCTACGATGAAGCAAGCAATTGCTGTTGCTATTATTGCTATCATTCTACATTTAATTTAAGTATATAAATAAAAACGCACCGCCAAATATCAAAGCAATTATTTTGCTTGGATATTGTGCAGTGCGTGGTTGTTTTATCTCTTATCAGCGAATAGCCGGTCGGGATTTATTCTTCCTTAAAATAATCCTCCAGCAATTCTGTCAGTTCTTTTACCTTCTCCACATAGGGGCTGGTATCATTACGTTGCATCAATTGCAGTCTCTCTAACGAGAACTGATAGGCTACCATGGCAATAATTTTTTCGGGTTCCAGATTTTTATAGACTTCCCGGTACTTATTAAGCCTGATATTTACCTGTTTGGCAGCTTCCCGTACCATCTGTTCTTCCTCACGGTTAATGGTCAACGGGTAGTTTGAGTCTGCTATCTGCAGGTTTATTTTTATTTTATCGTTCATACATCTTGTTCTTATTCATTCAACAAAGCGATGCATTTATCGACTTCACGCACTAATTTTGACAATCGCAGCTTCGTCTCTTTTACGTCGCTGCCGTTAAGGCTGATTGCCGTAGCTGTTTTTAGGTTTGTATAGCTGACTTCCAATTCATCGTATTGAGCTTGTACCTTCTCGTTTTTCAGCTTTTCATTTTCGAGAAGCTTCTTCAACTCGGCATTTTCACGCTTAAGTTCATCGTGCAAATAAATCAAATGCCGTAGCTGCGTTTCAAAGGAATTCAATAACTTTTTTTCTTCTTCTGTCATCACTACACCAAAATTGTACACAAAAATACGATTAACTCTGATATTACAAAAACTTTTCGCGAGAAAATGTTCTTTTTAGCCTAAATTAGCTATGAACGGAGGGAAAAGTGGAGCATTGCATAGGAAGCAAATACAGACAGCTTATAATATTAAGGTATATATAATATAAAGGCATAATCTGCTTTCAATTCTTCTAGCTTTTGGACTTTATCTCTTTATTCATCGCCTAATTCTGGAATTTTTGCATCATTTTGAGCAAATTTTGTCCTTTATTGAATTGTCATTTTCCTTCTTTGCTGATAAATACCTGTATGTTTGCGTACCGAACTAACGGACTCAATTTATAAACATAAACATTTGTATTATCTAATCATGAAAAAGTATTATTTACTATCTCTTGCGACAGCTTCTTTGATAGGAGCAACTTGTATTCAATGTACTTCTCCGAAACAAAAGAGTGGGGAGAATACTCTTCCGCAGAAGAGTGAATTGTTTGCAACCCTACCGGACTGTTGTCCGACACCGGACGGAATGGCTGTCGCTTCCAATGGGGATTTGGTCCTGGCTTGTCCGAATTTTGCAGATATTACACAACCAGCTTGTCTAATGCGTATCACTAAAGATGGCAAGATAACGAAGTGGCTCGATGTTCCGGTATTGGAAGAAACCGGTTGGGCTTCTCCGATGGGGATTGCTTTTAATGAAGAAGGCGACTTGTTTATTTGTGACAATCAAGGTTGGAGCGGAGCAGAGAAAGCACGGAATAAAGGACGCATTCTTCGCCTGAAGTTTGATAACGGTCAATTGAAAGAAACAATCACCGTAGCATCCGGTATGGAGCATCCTAATGGTCTTCGTATCCGCAATGGAAAATTGTATGTCACTCAAAGTTCATTATCGCAAATCAAAGATCCTTCGGGTTTGCTTGTCAGCGGCGTATATTGTTTTGATATGAATGACCGTGATGTGGCAGTTACGAATACATCCGAAGATAAAAATCTCATTACCACTGTTATCACGAAGAATCCTGAAGTGCAATACGGATTGGATGGAATCGTATTTAATGAAGCGGGCGACCTTTTTGTAGGAAACTTCGGTGATGGTGCCGTTCACCGCATTAAGATGGATGCGGAAGGTAAAGTGCTTAGTAATGATGTATGGGCACAAGATACCACCCAGTTACGTACTACGGACGGAATGTGCATAGACGATAAAGGAAATATATGGGTAGCGGACTTCTCGGCAAATGCGGTTGCACGTATTGATAAAGACGGAAAGATTCAGCGCATTGCTCAAAGTCCTGATTGTGACGGTAGCGACGGAGGCTTGGATCAGCCGGGTGAACCTATCGTGTGGAACGGACAAGTAATTGTATCCTGTTTCGACCTGGTGACCGGACCGGACAAGGTTAATACTAAACATGATAAGCCTTTCACGTTGGCCAAACTGTCATTGGAAGAAAAAGAATAGAAACTAGGTACGGATTACGCGCATTATTAACTAAGGAATACACATTATCAATCATATGAAAAAATATCTATCAACCTTTGCCGGCTCCGCTATCTGTGGTGGATTTGCGTTTGGCATCTGGCCGGAACTTTGGAAGACATACGGTCTGATGGGAGGCTGGCTGGCGGCAACGCTGATTATCGGCATTATGTGGTATATGAATCATTATCATGGAGCCATTCTCAATCCTCCGGGAAAAATATGGCTCGATCAGGGTTGGTGCATCGGTTCTGCCGGAATCGCCTGGGGAATTGTCCGTTTTCAGGGAGATATCACCAACTTCTTTTATGCAGTGCCCACTTTAATCTGTTGTCTGATAGGAGGTGCCCTGGCAGGAATACTAGTATGGAAAATCCGTTCGTGCGATTGTGCCCGGAAGATAAATTAAGGAGGAAAGAACAATGAGCGAATGGTTACAGACTTATAATGAGTTTTTCGGCATGTATCATGCCGGAATCATCACATCTATTTTCGGAGCTTTTGCCGTCACCTTTACAGTGCTGATGAGCTGGCCTAAATTAGTAAAGGACTTTGGGCCGATAGGTGGATTTATGGCAGCCGCCCTTATTATCGGTACTTTCTGGGTAGTCAATCACAAATTGCCCGGATTCGGTTTTTCTACCGGACTGTTGAATGACGCCGAAGGCTTGCCGATGCAATTCTGCCTGATTCATCAGGGAAATCGTGGCAGTGCTCCCTGGGTAGATATGGGATGGGCAATTGCAATGGGATTTATCTTGTCCGACGTACTTTGCGCGCCGAAAGGAACACGCGGAGGACTATTGAAAGAAGCATTTCCCCGTTGGCTGGTGATTATTCTGGGTGGTATTGTCGGCGGTATTTTCGTAGGACTTACCGGATATACAAATGCGGCACTCTAACTCTATTAACTGAAAAGAAAAAAAACATATATGTATATATTAGCACATGACTTGGGTACCAGCGGTAATAAAGCAACCTTATTCGACGAATCGGGCTTGCTGATTGCTTCGCGCACAGCCGCTTACCCAACAGATTACGCTTCCGGCAACCGGGCGGAACAGAATCCGCACCATTGGTGGAAAGCCATTGTAGACACTACACAAGCACTTCTCGAACTGGTATCTCCCGCTGATATTGCCGGTGTGGCACTTAGCGGACAAATGATGGGATGCCTTTGTGTGGACAAGAACGGTCGTCCGCTTCGTCCTCACATGCTTTATTGTGACCAGCGTTCGCAGGAAGAAGAGATGACTCTCTCCGAAAAGATAGACCCTCTTCATTTCTATGAAATCACGGGACACAGGATCAGTGCTTCCTACTCCATAGAGAAACTGATGTGGGTGAAGAAACACGAGCCGGAAGTCTTTGCGCAGACAGCCAAGATGCTGAACGCAAAAGACTATATCAATTATCGCTTGTGTGGCACTCTTGCTACGGACCCTTCCGATGCTTCGGGTACTAACGCATACGATCTGAACCGTTGGCAATGGAGTGAAGAAATCATAGAAGCGGCAGGACTTGACCTTGCTTTATTTCCGGACGTTCGTTCATCTATCGACGTTATCGGTGAAGTAACAAACGAAGCAGCCCGTGAAACAGGCCTACTGGCCGGAACTCCCGTCATTTGTGGCGGTGGCGATGGCAGCTGTGCCGGAGTAGGGGTTGGCTGTGTGGCTCCGGGTAGTGCATACAACTATCTGGGTTCTTCCTCCTGGGTAGCATTGACAGTGGAAAAGCCGATTGTAGACGAACAACGCCGCACTATGAATTGGGCGCATGTAGTGCCGGGTATGCTGCATCCGTCGGGAACGATGCAGGCGGCAGGCTCCTCTTACAATTGGATGATAAATCAACTCTGCCAGCATGAGCAGGCTTTGGCGGCTCAATCGGGCCGTAGTGTGTTCGAACTGATTGACGAACAGATACTTTCTTCTCCGATAGGAGCCAACAAACTCCTGTTCCTGCCTTATATGCTTGGTGAACGTACTCCCCGTTGGAATGTAGATGCCAAAGGAGCATTCATCGGTCTGACACTGGGGCATCAACACGGAGATATGTTACGTGCCGTTATGGAAGGAATCACTCTTAATCTGGGATTTATAGTCAATATTTTCCGCCAGCATGTTCCTATCGACCAAGTGACAGTTATCGGCGGATGTGCGCAGAATCCTGTTTGGCGTCAGATGATGGCGGATATTTATCAGGCGGAAATTCGTGTTCCTAATTATTTGGAGGAGGCTACTTCGATGGGAGCAGCCATCCTGGCAGGTATTGGCGCAGGTATCTTTAAAGACTTCTCTGTAATAGACCGTTTTGTCCGTATCGAACAGACCGTGCAGCCGATTCCGGAAAACCGGGCGAAGTATGAAGCATGGATGCCTGTTTTTGATAAAGCCTATCATGCTTTGTATGACATGTATACCGAGATTGCAAAAACAGAACTATAATCTATATAAAACCAAAAAATAAAATGAAAACAGTCATTGTGCCGGCTCCCGGCAAAATAGAAATACGACAGGTGGAAACTCCTGTCATTAATGCTTATCAGGCATTGGTAAAGACAGAAATGGTGGCTTTGTGTAATGCGACCGACAGTAAACTGGTAGCCGGAAAATTCCCCGGAGTAGATACGTACCCGTTGGCTTTGGGACATGAGAATGCCGGAATTGTGGTAGCTGTTGGCGAGAAAGTGCGTAACTTCAAGATGGGCGATCGTGTGATTGGCGGTCTTATTTCCGATTTTGGCGCACAGGGCATCAATAGCGGCTGGGGTGGTTTCAGTGAATATGTGGTAGTGAACGATTTTGAAGTATTGAAAGAAGAAGGATTGGCCACCCCTGAACAAGGATGCTGGGATAGTTTTGAAATTCAGAACGCAGTTCCTTCGCACGTACAACCGGAAGAAGCGGTGATTTCCTGTACGTGGCGTGAGGTGCTGGGAGCTTTCAAGGATTTCAATCTGACTCCGGGTAAAAAGGTGATTGTAGTAGGCTCCGGTCCTGTTGGATTGAGCTTTGTGAAGTTGGGCAAGTTGTTCGGCTTGGGACAGATTGACATTGTCGATATGCTTCCTGCCAAGTTGGAAGTAGCCCGCCGGATGGGAGCGGATAATGGATATACTCCAGCTGAAATCAGCACTCCGGAATTTATTGCCGCTGCCAATCGTTCTTACGATGCGGTTATCGATGCAGTGGGACTGGATGCGGTTGTCAATTCCGTATTGCCGTTGGTAAAGATGGGTGGAGATGTCTGCGTATACGGTGTTATGACAAAGAATCCGACGTTCGATTTGTCAAAAGCTCCTTATAACTTCGACTTGCATATGCATCAATGGCCTACCCGTTCGGAAGAAAAAGCGGCGATGACTACATTGGCGCAATGGATTGAAGAAGGCAGACTTTCTGCGTCCGATTTTATCACGCATCGTTTTACGATAGAAGAAATTGAAGAAGCCTTTGCTGCCGTTAAACGGGGGGAAGTATTGAAATGCGTATTAACTTTTTAAGAAACAAAAGATTTATAACAACTTATTAAACGACTCAAAATAATGGAAAAGAAGAATATAAACGAAGTGATTGCAGAATTATCAGTAGAACAGTTGGCAGGAATGATTGATCATACCTTTCTGAAACCTTTCGGTGATGCGTCTCCTATTGAAAAACTTTGTGCGGAAGCCCGTCAGTATCAGTTTGCGATGGTAGCCATCAATCCCGCGGAAGTGGAAACTTGTGTGAAGTTACTGGAAGGTTCGGGCGTACGTGTAGGCGCGGCTATCGGTTTTCCGTTGGGACAGAATACGGTAGAGTGCAAAGCGTTTGAAACCCGTGATGCCATTGCTAAAGGTGCAACCGAAATAGATACGGTCATCAATGTTCGTGCTTTGCAGAAAGGACAGACTGAAATCGTGAAGAAAGAAATAGAAGATATGGTTTCTATCTGTAAGCCTGCGGGAGTGATCTGTAAAGTCATTCTTGAAACTTGCTATCTGACGGATGAAGAGAAAGAAACGGTGTGCCGCATAGCCAAAGAGGCCGGAGTGGATTTTGTGAAAACGTCTACCGGATTCGGAACGGCAGGAGCAACAGTACACGATGTGGCATTGATGCGTCGTGTGGTAGGTCCGGGTATCGGAGTGAAGGCGGCAGGCGGTATTCGTGATCTCGATTCTGCGTTGGCATTGATTCAGGCAGGCGCTACCCGTATCGGTACATCAAGTGGTATTCAGATTGTAGAATCCTATAAGGAACTGAAGAAAGGTTTGTAATCGTTCTTTTTTTCAGGAAGGTAATTAAGGTAAATAAGAAGATAAAATGATAAGATCGAAATTAATGAAGCTGTTGAAGTGTGGAATGGCATGTTGTGTATTCCTCTCCATCGTAGCGTGGCAGACGAAAGACACTTCTCTTCAGCCTACCGACACAGGAGGTTTTATCGTCGAGATTCAGAAGAAATATGCGGAAGTTCAGGCGGTAAAAAAGAAAGGAAACCAAGAAGAGATAGAAAACAAGATCAAAGCCGTGCACCGGAGATTGACACGTACTTATCCGGTCTATTACGATTGGTGGTTACAGGATGGCACAACGGGTGATGTAGACTGGTTTAGTAAGAGTTTTAATCAGGAACTTTCCGTACGTTTGCAGAAACTGAACATCAACACTTCCGTGACTAATACTCCGGAAAGTATTGAGACGGCTTTCCAGTCTTATCTGAAAGCGTGTGAACAAAGACGTATCAAGCGTTTGGCAGCCTTCATAACCGATAAACCGGAGATTGTTTTTACAAAGTACAGAACATTGCGTCCTTCTTTCTTTGCTTATACCGAGGGCGTTTCGGATGCCCGTGCCGAATGTAATTACATTGCGGGCGGCGCGTTGGCGAAGATGAAGATGAATGGTATCTGGGCGGAGGTAGAAACGCTGTTGACAGATGAAGAAGGAGTGGTTCGTGATCCGAATCTCCACTTCGACGGTCAACACTTACTTTTCTCCTGGAAGAAGTCCCGTAAGGAGGATGACTTTCATCTGTATGAAATGGATTTGAAGACACGCGAAATCAAACAGTTGACTTTTGGAAAAGGACATGCCGACATTGAAGGTATTTACTTGCCGGATGATAATATCCTTTTCAACTCTACCCGTTGTGGAAGCGCAGTAGACTGTTGGTTTACGGAAGTCAGCAATATGTATCTCTGCGACAGGGAGGGACGTTATATGCGTCAGGTCGGTTTCGATCAGGTGCACACTGTCACTCCGACTCTGTTGGATGACGGTCGTGTGGTTTATACTCGTTGGGATTACAATGACCGTGGACAGGTATGGGCACAACCTCTGTTCCAGATGAATCCCGATGGAACAGGACAGGCGGAATATTACGGAATGAATAGCTGGTTCCCGACGACGGTGGCACAGATTCGCCAAATCCCCGGTACTCGTAAGTTGATGGGAGTTTTTATGGGACACCATTCTCCCCAACATGGCAAATTAGGTATTATAGATCCCGAAGCCGGACGTGATGAGAATGAAGGTGTCATGTTTGTGGCTCCGGTTCACAAACCGGAACCGGAACGTATTGACGGCTATGGGAAGTTTACTGATCAGTTTCAGCACCCTTTTCCGTTGAGTGAGACGGAATTTTTAATTTCCTATACTCCGTTGGGGTATTACGTCGGACATCCGATGGAATTCGGCGTTTACTGGATGAATGCGGACGGAGAACGTGAGTTGTTGGTTTCTGATGCACGTATATCCTGCAATCAGCCTGTATTGGTTGCTCCTCGCAAACGTCCGTTCCGCCGTTCGTCTTCGGTAGATTACACAAAGAATGAGGGTGTATACTACATGCAGAATATCTACGAAGGTAACGGATTGAAAGGGGTGGAACCGGGAACTATCAAACAGTTGCGTGTGATGGAAATTCAGTTCCGTGCAGCGGGTATAGGTGAAGTGAATGGTAATGATAAAGGTGGAGGAGCTATCATGAGTTCTCCGGTAGGAGTGGGTAATGCTGCCTGGGATGTGAAGAGAGTGCTGGGAGTAACGGAAGTATATCCGGACGGTTCCGCATTCTTTAAGGTTCCTGCACGCAGACCGCTTTATTTCCAGGCGCTGGATGAAAACGGGCGTGTGGTGCAGACTATGCGTAGTTGGTCTACTTTGCAACCGAACGAAATACAGAGTTGTGTAGGATGCCACGAACATAAGAATACGGTTCCTGTAGCAGGACATCCGGTATCTATGGCTATGAACAAAGGTATCAAGGCATTGGCTCCGGAAGATGAGATGGGTGAGCGTAATTTCAGTTATTTGAAAGAAATCCAACCGATTTGGGACAGACATTGTATTTCCTGTCACGATGGAGTGAAGCAACCGATGAGCCTGAAAGGTGAATTGAAAGTAGTAGATCACCGAAGCAAAAGAAAATATACGGATTCGTATTTGAATCTGACTCATGCTACTCGGAAAAAAGAAGAGGGATCCTGGAAAGGCAACGCGCATCATCCGGAAGTAAACTGGATCAGTGCGCTGTCCGAACCTACATTGCTCCCGCCTTATTTTGCAGGTTCTAACACGAGTAATCTGATTAAACGTCTGGAAAGCGGACATGGAGGTACTAAGTTGACTCCGCAGGAAATACGAAAAGTGGCTCTTTGGATTGACTTGCTTGTACCTTTTATCGGAGACTACCGCGAAGCGAACAACTGGTCGCAAAAGGATCTCGACTTCTACAACTATTATGATAAGAAGCGGGAAGCAGCCCGTGCGGAAGATCAGGAGAATATTCGTCAATACATTCAATCCCTTCAAACTAAACAAGAGAAAAAATGAAAAAGAAGATATTGATACCTGTTGGTATGGCTGCTCTGTTTCTTTGTGCGTCTTGGCAAGAAGCGGAAACGACGGTTTCACCGGACCGTTTGTTTTTGGCAGACAACGGGAAATCCTTGTTTGTAACAAACAGGGCAGGTTGTGAACTCATTAAAATGTCGCCCGACGGGCAGAAAATGGAAAAGAAAGTCTCTTTCTCGTCTCCTGTCAATGCCATGACGCAAGATGCGAATGGCAAACTTTGGGTGGTATGCGACGGAAACTACGGTACGATGTACGAATTGGACGGGAAGAAACTTTCGGTGCAATCTAAAACAAAAAGCGGAGCTACTCCTTCGGACATTCTGTATAATCCGTTGTCAAAGTCTCTTTGGGTGACGCAACGATTCAACAACGAACTTTGGGAGATTGACCCGGCAACCCGTAAGGTGAAAACTAAAATCGCTGTCGGCCGTGAGCCTGTATCAATGGCTGCTTTTGCGAGCGATTCCTGCTTGTTGATTGCTAATAATCTGCCGGAAATGCCTTCTACAGCTTATCCGATTGCGGTACAGCTCGACATGGTCGATGTACTTTCGAAAAAGGTTTCGGGACGTATCATGCTTCCGAACGGCTCTACGGACGTGAAGTCGGTAGCAGTGGACAAGAATCATACTTTTGCGTATGTCACTCACTTAATCTCTCGTTATCAGTTGCCTACCAATCAGTTGGATAGAGGATGGATGGCTACCAATACATTGTCTGTCATTGACTTGAAGGCAAGAAAATGGCTGACTTCCGTCATCTTGGATACTCCGCAGAAAGGAGCGGCCAATCCGTGGTCGGTCATTGTTACTCCGGATGATAAACAAATCATTGTAGCGGCTGCCGGCAGTCAGGAGCTAGTGCGCATCGATCGTATTGCTTTGCACGAACGTCTTGCCAAGGCAAAGCAGGGAGAAATGGTCACTCCTTCCATGAAAGCATGGGGTAATATACCCAATGACGCGGGATTCTTGTATGGCATCCGTGACTTCATTCCTACGCAGGGAAAAGGTCCGCGTTCGGTGGTTGCCACAGGAGGTAAAATTTATACAGCCAATTATTATACATCGGAACTGGTGTCTATGGATTTGAACGGCAAGAACGTGCAGAAGCATATTTTGGGTGCTCCGTTGGCTTTCACTAAAGTAGGTAAAGGCGATATGTATTTCCATGATGCGACCATTTGTTTCCAAAATTGGCAAAGTTGTGCAACTTGCCATCCGAATGATGCACGCATGGACGGGCTTAACTGGGATTTGCTGAATGATGGCATGGGTAATCCGAAGAATACAAAAACTCTTTTGCTTTCGCATCAGACTCCGCCTTGTATGGCAACTGGTATTCGTAAGAATGCTGAAGTTGCGGTACGTTCGGGCGTGAAGTATATTCTGTTTATGGAAGGAGAGGATGAAATCTATGAATCTATTGACGAATATCTGAAGTCTCTGAAACCTTTGCCCAGTCCTTATCTTCAGAATGGCAAACTTTCTGCGAAAGCGAAAAGAGGGAAGAAGATTTTTGAAGAAAACTGTGCAAGTTGTCATTCCGGAGAATATTATACCGACCTGAAACAGTATAAGGTAGATTGGACTACCGGACCCGATAAAGGGTTGTCGATGGACGTTCCGGCTTTGAATGAGTGTTGGCGTACGGCTCCTTATTTGTATGACGGGCGTAGTTATTCGATGAAAGATATGCTTAAGGTACACGGACCTCACAAACCAGTTTCCGAAAAAGAACTGGAAGAGTTGGAGGAGTATGTATTGTCTCTGTAATTTTGAATTTATATTTATGACAAGAATATATATTGTGATTCTGGCCTTTCTGTTTCCGGCATTTTTGTCTGCGCAGACAAAAACGTTTGCAGGAACGGATTATTCGCAAGGAATTGTCTTCGTGATGGAAAATAATCAAATCGTGTGGCAACACAAAGCTCCCGATTCCAATGATTTATGGGTATTGCCTAATGGCAATATCCTTTTCACCACCGGACATGGAGTGCTCGAAATGAGTCGTCAGAACGATACTATTTTTCATTATGAATCTAAAAGTCCGGTCTTTGCCTGTCAACGGTTGAAGAATGGAAATACGTTTGTGGGCGAATGTATAACAGGCCGTATGTTGGAAATCTCTCCCGAAGGTAAGATTGTGAAAGAAGTGTGCATCCTGCCGGAAGGAGTGAAAGAGAAAGGATTTGCTTTCATGCGTAATGCGCGGCGTTTGGATAATGGTCATTTTCTGGTGGCGCATTATGGTCCGCAGTGTGTGACGGAGTATGATACGAATGGAAAAGTGGTGTGGAACCTGGATGTTCCCGGCGGACCACATTCATTGACTCGTCTGCCTAACGGACATACACTGATTGCCGTAGCGGATAAAGATCAGAATCCGCGACTAATCGAAGTAACGGCAGAAGGAAAGACTGTTTGGGAATTATCGAATGCGGATATTCCCGGCAAACCGTTGAAGTTTTTGGGAGGCTTTCAGTATTTTTCCGACGGGCGTTTCCTGATTACAAACTGGACGGGGCATGTAAATCCGAAAGAGAAAGTACATATGTTGCTGGTAGACCGACAAAAGAAGATACTTTATTCTTTGGAAAATACTCCGGGCTTGAAGACCATGTCGTCCGTTTATAGTATGGATATTCCGGCAGGCGTTACCTCTTATCATTAATCAAAGTATAGATCATAAGAAAAAAACATTGAAATTTGCACTATGAAGTATCATCGAATAAAATGTAATTTGTATAAAGCGGAGGGAGACAGTTGGGAACAGATGGCGGAAGAATTACTTTCATCCGCCGTCCGAGAAGAGAGAGTGGTCCGTCTTGTACTCTTTACACGCTGTATGGATAATCAGGAATACAAGTTTCAACGTTCCTTTCTGGAACAATGGGTGGAGCGGCATTTCGTTTCTCCCCGTCCGGTCGTTTCGCTTGTGGCTCAAAAACCGTTGGTGGCAAACTTGGTGCTGGAGGCACATTCATTGGTGGAGGCTACGGATGAGGCACTCACAATAGAAGAACAGTTCACTTCTTCCTCTGTCCGCTACCTGCGGATCGTGACTCCTGACTATCGGGAAATAATAGCGGGAGGACTTTGTGCGGATGATTTGAATCTTCCCGTTCGCGAACAATCGGAACAGGCGTTCAGAAAGGCTGAAGAGATATTGAAAGCGGAACAGATGAATTTCGGTGACATTGTTCGTCAATGGAATTATCTGGAACGTATCACCGATATTGCACATGGCAATCAGTGTTATCAGGATTTTAATGATGTACGCACTCTGTTTTATGCTTCTTCGGCATGGGAATCAGGTTATCCGGCAGCAACAGGGATTGGCACACAATATGGAGGCATACTGATTGATTTCAATGCTGTCAGCGGAGAAGTGGATATCGTTCCTTTGGATAATGATTGGCAACGGGCGGCTCATGTTTATTCGGATGAGGTACTGATTAGTCATCGGACGGATACGGAGAAAGGAACTCCAAAGTTCGAAAGAGGAAAGTCTTTGTCCGACCGTAGGCAGGAAGTGATTTATATTTCCGGCACGGCTGCTATCCGTGGCGAGGAAAGTGTAACGACCGGAGATGTACTTTTGCAAACGGAAATCACTCTTGAGAATATCCAGCATTTGATTGGACTGGAGGAGGGAAGAGAAAATTTGCCAGAACATTCCGGTAAGTTGGGACTCCTTCGTGTCTATCTGAAGAATGAAGAAGATGTGCCGGCTGTGAAAGCCGACTTGGATAAACTTTGTCCGGATCTTCCTATTGCTTATCTTTATGCGGATGTATGCAGAGAAGAATTGTTGGTAGAAATTGAAGGGATTGCTTATTTATAATAAAAGAAAGACAGATGAAACAGATTCGACTGATAGCTTCACCGGTATTGATGTACATATTAGCGGGACTTTATGCCTTGATATTGGCAGTAGCCACTTTTGTGGAAAACTCTTATGGCCCCGCCATTGCCCGCGAGTATTTTTATTATGCTCATTGGTTTATACTGTTGCAGTTATTGCAGGCGGTTAATCTATCGGCTATGTTCCTTCAGGGGAGCTATTTCAAGAGAATCAGTAAAGGCAGTCTGATTTTTCATGGAGCTTTTCTTTTTATTTGGTTGGGGGCTGCTGTCACTCACTATGTCGGAGTGACGGGTATCATGCATATCCGTGAGGGGGAAACGGCAAACAGCATGATGAAAGATGAGGGAGCAGGGATGGAAAAGACTTCCCTGCCTTTCTCTGTCACGCTGAATGATTTCAGGTTGGAACGTTATCCGGGTTCTCATAGTCCGATGTCTTATGAAAGTGATTTGGTAATTAAGAGAGGGCATGAATCTCCTTTGCAGACAACGATTCGAATGAATAAAGTGATTGATGTGGATGGTTACCGTCTGTTTCAGTCTTCGTTCGATCCCGATGAACAAGGCACAGTGTTGTCTGTGAGCTACGATCGTCCCGGTATGCAACTTACATATACCGGATATTTCCTGTTGCTTGTTGGTTTTGTATGGACGTTGTTCAGTAAGAAATCCCGTTTCGGACGGTTGCGTAAAGAGTTGG
Source organism: Bacteroides sp. 1001136B_160425_E2 (assembly GCF_015559655.1). NCBI lineage: Bacteria > Pseudomonadati > Bacteroidota > Bacteroidia > Bacteroidales > Bacteroidaceae > Bacteroides > Bacteroides sp. 1001136B_160425_E2. The sequence continues at coordinate 100,324 of NZ_JADMQH010000023.1, forward strand.
GGGAAATGAAAAAGAATGCTCCTTTCTGTTTATTGCTTTTTCTGACTGTATCCGGCATTTCCAATATGCCAGCGTTGCGTGCACAGCAACCGGTTGCTTCCTCGCATCCATCTCCTGTTGCTTCGCAACTTCCTTGTATCTCTTCCACACATGCCAAAAAGTTCGGTAGCCTGGTAGTACTTAACCCTAACGGACGTCTCGAACCCGTCAACAGTTATACATCTGCCATTTTACGCAAATTGTATGGAGCCGATAAACTGAACGGTATGGATTCGGATCAATTCTTTCTGAATCTGCTTTCTTTTCCTGATGAGTGGGGAGCCTTTCCTTTTATCAAAGTCGATAATAAAGAACTCCTTCAACGCTTCGGCAGGGATGGCAAATACATTGCCTGGCAAGATGTGTTTGATGCAGACGGCAACTATATCCTGGCAAATGAAATGAACACGATTTACGCCAAACCGGCTTCGGAACGAAAACGGCTGGACTCGGATTTATTGAAACTGGATGAATCGGTAAATATCATATATCGTATCATGCAACACCAGTTGCTGCCGCTCTTTCCGGATGAAAATGATTCGCAGGGAAAATGGTATTCACCGGGTGATGATTTAAGTGCTTTTCAAGGGAAAGACTCTTTATTTGTAACCAAAATCATGGATTGGTATATCTATGAATTAGGTAACGGAATTCGTTCCAATAACTGGAAGGAAGCCGATAAAATCGTCGAAATGATGAATATCTTCCAACAGGCAAAGGCTAAAGTTCCCGCTATCGACAATCAGAAAGTGAAAGCTGAACTTCTCTATAATCAGTTGAATCTATTTTTCTGGTGTCGTCTGGCTTACCTGATTTTGGGCGGCATCCTACTTTTCATTGCCTGTGGAGAAATTATTGCAGACTTCACATGGGGGAGAAAACTAAGTGGTATCCTGATTGCTCTCCTGGCAATCGCTTTCCTTACGCATACGGCAGGGGTCTTGCTACGTTGGTATATTTGTGGGCACGCGCCTTGGGCGAATGCTTACGAGTCGATGGTATGTACTTCCTGGATGCTGGTAGGCAGCGGACTTCTGTTTGCCCGCCGATTCCGTATTCTTCCAGCATTAGCGGGACTATTGGGTGGAATCATGCTTTTTGTAGCAGGACTAAACCACCTGAACCCGGAAATCACTCCTTTGGTTCCGGTACTCCAGTCTTATTGGCTAATGTCTCATGTCGCTATTATCATGATCGGTTACGTATTCTTTGCGCTTTGCGCACTGACAGGACTATTTAACCTTGTATTAATGAATTTGCTTTCTGTCACCAACCGTGTGAAACTCCAGTTCCGTATCCGTGAACTGACATTACTGAATGAAATGGCAATGATCCTCGGCTTGTTCTTTATGACCGCAGGCACATTTCTAGGAGCTATCTGGGCAAACGTCTCTTGGGGAAGATATTGGGGCTGGGATCCCAAAGAAACCTGGGCATTGATTTCAATCGTTGTTTATGCATTGGTACTTCATATACGTTTCATTCCTCTTCTGAAAGGAAAGACCGACTGGTGCTTTAATCTGCTTTCGGTCGTAGCCATTCTTTCCGTTATAATGACTTGGTTCGGAGTGAATTACTATTTAAGCGGTCTGCATTCTTATGGAAAAACCGAAGGAGGGGATTTCTTATTGTGGATATGGGGACTGGGAGTCTGTCTTGTGTTTGTGTTGGCATTGTTTGCGCGTAAACGGTTGAAGAAAATCTCTGCCACATTTTTAATATTTTGATTGTCCTATTGTCGTGTTTCCAACCTTTTTCCACCTCGGCATATTGTTCCAGCTCCTTTGTTGTGATGCCTCGTCCTGTGTTCAGTCCCATTTTCTTTATATACTTGTTTTAGCATACTTTTCGCTTCTTGAACGGAAAGTTCGGAGCCTATGGGAAAAGTACGCTGGATAGATGTTTTCATCTGTCCCGACTGTTTTGTAAAACAAGATGAAACACTCTGTGTACATATCTATGTCTACGGCCTGCATGGCTTCTTTTATTTTGGTAAAGCCCTCGGGAGTAGTCAGCAATTTGTAATGTTTGTCCTGATTCTTCTCCAGAAAGTCGGTGACTTGCCGGATGCTAACCCCTTTGTAGATAGCCAATAAATTTTTGTATTCTTATCTCCTGTGAAGGTATCTGCAAAACGAGTTGTCTTATAAAGTATACTCATACTATAATTTTTTTTAGATGATTATTATATGTTGCAGTTGAGTAACTTCAGGAATGGACTTGTGTAACCGGATAGTTGCACAAGTGTAGCTGGGGAGTTGCTCAAGTGCAACATATTAATTCATGCGGATGAATTTGCTAAAAGATAATGAGCCTTTTGATATTTGTTTTTGAATATCTTCAGAAAAGTAGCGTGAAAAATTTGGTTGTATTCAAACTTATTTGTTCCTTTGCGAGATATAAACATAAAAAAACAAACATGAAAAGTTTACTGTTCTTAATGATTACTGCACTAATGTTTGCTGGATGTAGCAAAGATGAAGATAAAGATGAGTTTTATGAAAAACAAATTACTGCGAATGAATTAGAGTCCGGTACGGGGACTTATGTAATGAACAAAGGTTCGTATACATATTACTTAGTTTTTAAAAATGGGGGATTAGGATACTATACATATAAAGGAGGCAAATTTACAAGCATTCACTTTGTTGATTATTCCATAAATAGGAATGATCTCAACCTTGTTAAACATCCATACATGGAAGAAATTTTGGGAGGTGAAAAAGAATACTATACTCTTTATATCAGTTTTGTTCATTGGGGACATGAGAAAACCACAGATAATGGAACTGGAGGTGAGCAATTATTGATTAGAGGTGATAACTATCCTTATGAATTTGCGACAGGATATTATGATAAGAGTTCTATTTCTTTAAAATAATAAATCTAAAAACTTAAAGCTATAAGTGAAAAGATAATTCTCATTATAATTCTGTTTTGTGGATTTGTTCTCACTTTTTGCGAATCGGAGCAAGTAAAAATGGGAAGAAGAGTGCCATATGATAAGATAAACTCTGATTTATCATCAGGAGAGATTGAGGGTGAGTCGCATTACGTCATTGAAAATGACACTGTCCACAATTTTGTGTAAATGGAACCAGGATTCAGTTGTAAGTTTCCTCTTATATCTGTATTCTGTTTTCAAAAATAAGCATAAATTGGTTCATAATCAATC